>NZ_CP109485.1:7472500-7841250 GCF_035918235.1 Streptomyces sp. NBC_01445
TGCCCGCGAGAACAACCTGCGCGACATCGACGTGTCGTTCCCGCTCGGCGTTCTGACCGCGGTCACCGGTGTCTCCGGTTCCGGCAAGTCGACGCTGGTCAACGACATCCTGTACACACACCTCGCCCGCGAGCTGAACGGGGCGCGCAACGTTCCCGGGCGGCACACGCGCGTGGAGGGCGACGACCTTGTCGACAAGGTCGTGCACGTCGACCAGTCGCCGATCGGCCGCACCCCGCGCTCGAACCCGGCGACGTACACCGGAGTCTTCGACCACGTCCGCAAGCTCTTCGCCGAGACGACCGAGGCGAAGGTCCGCGGCTATCTGCCCGGACGCTTCTCCTTCAACGTCAAGGGCGGCCGCTGCGAGAACTGTTCCGGCGACGGCACCATCAAGATCGAGATGAACTTCCTGCCGGACGTCTACGTCCCGTGCGAGGTCTGCCACGGGGCGCGGTACAACCGCGAGACGCTGGACGTCCACTACAAGGGCAAGTCCATCGCCGAGGTCCTGGACATGCCCATCGAGGAGGCGCTCGGCTTCTTCGAGGCGGTCCCGGGCATCGCCCGCCACCTGCGCACGCTGAACGACGTCGGCCTCGGCTACGTCCGGCTCGGGCAGTCCGCGCCGACCCTCTCCGGAGGCGAGGCGCAGCGCGTGAAGCTGGCCAGCGAGCTGCAGAAGCGGTCCACGGGACGCACCGTCTACGTTCTCGACGAGCCGACCACCGGTCTGCACTTCGAGGACATCAGCAAGCTCATCACCGTCCTGTCGGGCCTCGTCGACAAGGGGAACTCGGTGATCGTCATCGAGCACAACCTCGACGTCATCAAGACCGCCGACTGGGTCGTCGACATGGGCCCCGAGGGCGGTAACGGCGGCGGCCTCGTCGTCGCCGAGGGCACCCCCGAAGAGGTCGCGGGCGAACCGGCCAGTCACACCGGCAAGTTCCTGCGCGACATCCTCGGCGCCGACCGGTTCAGCGACGCGTCGGTGCCCGCGGCGCGTACGAAGAAGACGGTGGCCACGGCGAAGAAGGCCGCGGCCGCGAAGAAGACCGTCTCGGCGAGCGCGAAGGCCCCGGCCAAGAAGGTGGCCAGGGCCAACACCACGACGTCCGGCAAGACCGCCACGAAGGCCGCGGCGAAGAAGGTCACGGCCGCCAAGAAGACCGCGACCAAGTCCACGCGGGCCGGCAAGGCCTGACCGCGGGCGGTCCGCGATCGCACGGAAAACACCTGGCGCCCCACGGGAACTCCCCGTGGGGCGCCACGCGTTCATCTGTCAGCCACCCTGGCCCTGCGGCTCGACGAACTGCATGTCCAGCTGAATCTTGACAACATCACCAAGAAGACCGGCCCCGAAGTCCAGGCCGAAGTCGCTCCGCCGGATCTCGCCCGTCGCCTCGAACCCCGCATGCCGGCTCCCGTCCATCGGCACGTCCACCACCCCGCCGAACTCCACGGCGAACGCCACCGGCCGCGTCACGTCACCGATGGTCAACTCGCCCTCCAGGGACCAGTCGTCGTCCTTCCCCGACACTCCGTGCGAGACGTACGTCATCGTCGGACGGCGCTCCACGTCCAGCAGATCGGCCTGACGGACGTGCGCGTCACGGTCGGCGTTGCCCGTGTCGATCGAGGCCAGTGCGATGGTGGCGCTCACCCTGATGTCGTCCACCCTCTCGCCGATGTGCAGCGCCGCCTCCACCTGCGCGAAGCGCCCCCGCACCTTCGCGATCCCGAGATGACGGATGGTGAAGTTCACCGCCGAGTGCAGCGGGTCGAGCGTCCAGTCGCCGACCGCCAGGGGCAGTGCGGTGGCCGAAGTCGTGGCAGTGGCAGCGGAGTTGTTGTCATAGGTCATGAGCCCACCCTGCGGTCACCGGCGGACAGGAGGGAGGCCGGGCCGAGACTGGTAGTGACAGGGCCACGATCAGCGACCCCTTACGTTGATACGTTCGACGGGTGAGCGACAACGAGTTGGGCACCTATCTGCGCACCCGGCGCGAAGCCGTCACACCCGCCGAGGTGGGACTGCCCACCGGCACCCGGCGCCGTACCCCGGGCCTGCGCCGCTCCGAGCTGGCCACGCTCGCCGGCATCAGCGTCGAATACCTCACCCGTCTCGAACAGGGCCGCGATCGCAACCCGTCACCCCCGGTCCTCGGCGCCCTCGCCGACGCGCTGCTCCTGCCCGTCGACGAGCGCTTCCTGCTCCGCCGCCTCGCGAAGGAGTCCGGCGGGGATGCCATGTTCTGCGCCGGGGCCGCGGCCGCTCCCCCCTTGCGCACGGTCCGGCCCACCGTGCGCGCACTCCTCGACCGCCTCGAATCCACCCCGGCCGTCCTGGTCAACTGGATCGGCGACGTCATCGCCCACACCGACGCCTACGACCGGTACGCCCGCCCACTCGGCATCCTCGACGCCCGACAGCCGAACATCGTGCGGTACGTCTTCACCGACGAGCGCGCCCGCACCGCGTACGCCGAATGGGACCGCGTGGCCGACGAGCAGGTCTCCCACCTCCGGCACGGGGCATCGATCCACGACCCGCACGTCGCCGCGCTCGCCGACGAGCTGACCGTCACCGCGGGGGCGCCCTTCGCGGACCGGCTCGCCGCCGTGCCCTCCCTGCCCCGGCGTACCGGCGTGGACGTCGTCGCGCACCCCGAGGTCGGCTCACTGCGCCTGGCGTTCGAGACGCTGTCCCTGCCCGACGCCGACGGTCAGCGGCTCGTCGTCCACCTCCCGGCAGACGACGCCACCTCGGCCGCCCTCGACCGGCTCAACGGCCGCAGGCCCGGGGCGCTGCGCGCGGTCAAGGGCTGACCTGAAAGCGAGCGAACGGCCGCTACAGCGGCGGGAGTTCGGATGCGTACGGGGGTTCGGCGCCCGCCCGCGAGCAGGTGACCGCGGCCGCGCGTGCGGCGAACCGCAGCAGCCGGTGCCAGTCGTCCTCGCCCAGGCCCGCCACCGCCTCCACGGACAGCGCGTCCCACGCGGCCAGGCCGTGCATCAGCGCCGCGTTCACGGTGTCGCCCGCGCCGATCGTGTCGACGACATCGACCCGCTCACCCGGTACGTCGTAGCGCGCGCCGCCCCGCGTGAAGACCGTCAGGCCGTCGCCGCCCCGCGTGATCACGACGGCCGCGGGACCCGAGGCCAGCCACTCCTGCGGGGTGCCGCCCAGCCACCGCGCGTCCTCCTCGGACAGCTTGAGCAGGCCGGTCGAGGGGAGCCAGCTCTTGAAGCGCGCCCGGTACGCGTCCGGGTCGGGGATGAGGCCGGCCCGGATGTTCGGGTCGAGCGCGGTGAACACGCCCTGGGCCGAGGCCGACCGCATCAGCTCCTCGTACGCGCTGGCGCCCGGCTCAAGAACGAGCGAGCACGTACCGAACGACACCGCGCGCGTGCCCGGCGGGAGCCGGTCGGGCACCGAGAAGAGCCGGTCGGCCGTGCCGTCGACGTAGAACGAGTAACCGGCCGATCCGTCCGCGGCGATCGTCGCGACCGCCAGCGTCGTCGGTTCGTCGCCCCGCTGGACGTACGACACGTCGACACCCGCCCGCGCGAGCCCGCCGAGCAGCGCCTCGCCGAACGCGTCGCGGGAGACCCGTGAGCAGAAGGCCACGGGGGAGCCGAGCCGGCCGACGGCCACCGCGGTGTTGAAGGGGCCGCCGCCGAGCCGGGGCGCGAGCGCGGGCAGGTCGCCACCGTCATCGGCGGCCCCGCCCTGCGGCACGAGGTCGATCAGGGCCTCTCCGGCGACGACTATCACGGGTGGTTCCTTTCGGGCTGAACGGCGGAGCGGTGCGGCAGTGCCGGGGTGCTGAACTGCTGGGGTGCGGTGGATCGGAGGGGTAGGGGGCGAGGCACAGGCTAGAGGCTCGCGGGCTCGGGCACACCGCCGCGGCCGGAAGCGGGCACGTCCGGGACCGACTCGGGCAGAACCTTCGTGCCGGGACACAGCGTGGCCACCGAAATGGCCGTGAACGTGGCGACCATCGCGGCCATGAGCAGAGAGGTGGGCGCCAAGCCGAGGCCGGACGAGAGGGCCCCCGAACCGTGACGCGCCCCACCGGTATGGTCGGATCTGCGACCGATGTGCGCCTTGGCGTGCAGCAGCGGCCCGCCCCACCCCGACCGATCCCTGGAGTCCTCATGCCCGGCACGTCGCCCGCCCGTCGAACCCTGTTGCGGGGTGCCGCCCTCGCCGGGACCGCGGGGCTCGGGATCGCCGCCTGCTCGACGGGCGGATCGGACGGCGGCGCGACTTCGGCGCCGACGGCCCCGGTCGACCTCGGCAAGGCCGACGAGGTGCCCGTGGGCGGCGTCAAGCTGTACCGGGACGAGAACGTGGTGGTCAGCCGTCCGGCGGCCGACAAGTACGCCGCGTTCAGCACCATCTGCACGCACGCGGGGTGCCCCATCAGCATGCTGGAGGGCACCGAACTCACGTGCTCGTGCCACGGCAGCAAGTTCGACGCCGAGACCGGCAAGGTGCTGCACGACCCGGCGACGCAGCCGCTGGCGAAGGTGCCGGTCGTGGTGAAGAACGGCAAGATCGTCGCGGGCCCGGAGGCCTGACCGGACCCTGACCCGGCTCCGGATGCGTCCGAGCCCCGGCCGATCAGCCCCCGAGCCCCCACCCGATCAGCTCCACCCTGCCGATCACTCCCAGTCCCCTCACTCCCAGACCTCTCACTCCCAGTCCCACCCGATCCCCAGGATCCCTGCCCGGACCTGCGGCTCCACCACATGGACGGCGCGGTGGCTCGCGCTGAGCGTCAGGTCCTGACGGCCCCCGCGCGGGGCCGCCGCCGAGTGCTGGGTGAAGCGGTGGCAGCGCACGGGCAGGACGCCCTCGGTGAATCTGACCTGGAGCGCGTACTGCCCGCCCGCGAAGCCGAAGCCGCGCAGATACTCCGACGAGGGGCCCGCCGTGCCGTCCTCGAAGCCGTAGCGGAAGAGGAACGTGTCACCGGCCCGCAGCCGCGCGTCGAAGAGCAGCTCCGCCACGACGACGCCCGTCCCGCGGTGCCGGCGCACCCGCCCCGTACGGCAGTTCTCCAGGGCGCGCACCGAGACGTGATCGGTGCTGCATCCCGGGTCTCCGTGGTGGACGGCCACGTAGCGGTCCACGCCGTCCTGGTGGGCGCGCACGATGTGCTGGGAGTCGAGGCCGAGGAGCTCGCGGCGCGTCCCGATCCGCACCCGCTCGTGGTGGCCGACCGTGTGCAGGCCGCCGTCCGGGGGCGAGCCGAGCTCGGCGAGGAAGTGTTCGAGGACGCCCGAGGCCTCGACGAGCGAGCGGTAGGAGCGGGTCGAGGGGCGCTGGCGGGCCGTGTGTTCCTCGTCCTTGGCGAGCAGCCGGATCAGGGACTCGTCGGGCAGGTCCAGGATCTCCTCCAGGGCGCGCACGGCCCGCAGCGACTCGGTGCGCTGCGGGCGCCTCGCCCCCTGCTGCCAGTAGCTCAGACTGGTGACGCCGACCGTGACGCCGCGCCGGGTCAGATGGTGCTGCACACGGTGCAGCGGCAGCCCGCGCGCGGTGATCGCGGCCCGCAGGGCGACGTGGAAGGGCCCCGCCCGCAGGGCCGTCTCCAGCGCGGGCGCGCCGGCGTCCGCGTGCTGTGTGCCGTACGACATCCAGGGCCCTCCCCCGTGCATCCTCACAACGGCCGTCCGGCCGGGGCGCGCGCGGCCCCAATTCACCCGGCATTGAAGCGTGTTGATCTCGACCGGACAAGACTCGCTGCGCAAACCGTCTCGCCGGGCGGGCGCCGGACCGCTCCGGGAAACGCGCGGGCAACCTCACTGTCGGTGGCCGCAAGTAGGGTGTCTGACATGGCCGACCCTTCCAGCTACCGCCCCCAGCCGGGACAGATCCCGGACTCCCCAGGGGTGTACAGGTTCCGTGACGAGCACCGCCGGGTGATCTACGTCGGGAAGGCGAAAAGCCTGCGCCAGCGCCTGGCCAACTACTTCCAGGACCTGGCGAACCTGCATCCCCGCACCCGCACCATGGTCACCACGGCCGCGTCCGTGGAGTGGACCGTGGTGTCCACGGAGGTCGAGGCGCTCCAGCTGGAGTACTCCTGGATCAAGGAGTACGACCCCCGGTTCAACGTCAAGTACCGCGACGACAAGAGCTATCCCTACCTCGCGGTGACGATGAACGAGGAGTTCCCGCGTGTGCAGGTCATGCGCGGCCAGAAGAAGAAGGGCGTGCGCTACTTCGGTCCCTACGGGCATGCCTGGGCCATCCGCGACACCGTCGACCTGCTGCTTCGTGTCTTCCCGGTCCGCACCTGCTCCGCCGGCGTCTTCAAGAACGCCGCCCGCACCGGCCGCCCCTGCCTCCTCGGCTACATCGGCAAGTGCTCGGCCCCCTGCGTGGGCCGCGTCTCGCCCGAGGAGCACCGCGAACTGGCGGAGGACTTCTGCGACTTCATGACCGGCCGCACCGGCACGTACATCCGCCGTCTCGAGAAGGACATGACGGACGCCGCCGAGGAGATGGAGTACGAGCGCGCCGCACGCCTGCGTGACGACATAGAGGCGCTGCGCAAGGCGATGGAGAAGAGTGCCGTCGTCCTCGCCGATGCCACGGACGCCGACCTGGTCGCCCTCGCCGAGGACGAGCTGGAGGCCGCCGTGCAGATCTTCCATGTGCGGGGCGGGCGCGTGCGCGGCCAGCGCGGCTGGGTCACGGACAAGGTCGAGGCGGTCACCAGCGGTGACCTCGTCGAGCACGCGCTCCAGCAGTTGTACGGCGAGGAGCGCGGGGACGCTGTTCCCAAGGAGGTCCTCGTGCCCGCGCTGCCCGAGCCCCTGGAACCCGTACAGGAGTGGCTCACCACGCGCCGCGGGTCGAACGTGTCGCTGAGGATCCCGCAGCGCGGTGACAAGAAGGCCCTGATGGAGACGGTCCACAGGAACGCGCAGCAGGCGCTCGCGCTCCACAAGACCAAGCGCGCCTCCGACCTCACCACGCGCTCGCGCGCCCTGGAGGAGATCGCCGGGGCTCTCGAGCTGGACAGCGCCCCGCTGCGCATCGAGTGCTACGACATCTCCCACCTCCAGGGCGACGACGTCGTGGCGTCGATGGTCGTCTTCGAGGACGGACTGGCCAGGAAGAGCGAGTACCGGCGCTTCCAGATCAAGGGCTTCGAGGGGCAGGACGACGTCCGCTCCATGCACGAGGTGATCACACGCCGCTTCAAGCGCTATCTGGCGGCGCAGGAGAAGTCGGGGGAGTGGTCCGACGCCGAGCTGACGGACGAGGACGGCCCGATCGAGTCCCGTCTCACCGAGGACGACGGTCGCCCCAAGCGGTTCGCGTACCCGCCCCAGCTGGTCGTCGTCGACGGCGGGCAGCCGCAG
The DNA here is from genome assembly GCF_035918235.1 of Streptomyces sp. NBC_01445. Lineage (NCBI taxonomy): Bacteria > Bacillati > Actinomycetota > Actinomycetes > Kitasatosporales > Streptomycetaceae > Streptomyces > Streptomyces sp. NBC_01445. Next base: position 7,479,890 of record NZ_CP109485.1, read on the forward strand.
GTCGCGGCGGCCAAGCGGGCGCTGGACGAACTGGGCATCGACGACATCGCGGTGTGCGGCCTGGCCAAGCGCCTCGAAGAGGTCTGGGTGCCCGACGAGGACGACCCGGTCATCCTTCCGCGCACCAGCGAGGGCCTCTATCTTCTCCAGCGCGTGCGTGACGAGGCGCACCGATTCGCGATCACGTACCAGCGCACCAAGCGGGCCAAGCGCTTCCGGGCCGGGCCGCTCGACGAGGTGCCCGGTCTCGGGGACGCGCGCAAGCAGGCCCTGATCAAGCACTTCGGTTCGGTGAAGCGCCTGCGATCGGCCACAATCGATCAGATCTGCGAGGTTCCCGGCATAGGCCGCAAGACGGCAGAGACGATCGTGGCGGCCTTCGCAAGCGCGGAGCCCGCCGCACCGGCCGTGAACACGGCCACAGGAGAGATCATTGAAGACGAGGACCCCACGGCCACGGCCGTGGCCACCTCGGAAGGACGACGGGGGCAGGAGCCATGAACGAGAACGAGCAGGGCGAACAGGCACCACAGCCGGCCCCCGATGACCCGGCGGGCCAGGCGGCGGAGACAGACGGAGCACAGGTGAGTACGGGTACGACGAGCGAGACCCCCGAAGCGGCGATCCCCGAGCTGGTGATCATCTCCGGGATGTCCGGCGCCGGGCGTTCCACGGCCGCCAAGTGTCTGGAGGACCTCGGCTGGTTCGTCGTCGACAACCTGCCGCCCGCGCTGATCCCCACGATGGTCGAGCTCGGCGCCCGCTCCCAGGGCAATGTCGCCCGGATCGCCGTCGTCGTCGACGTGCGCGGCCGCCGCTTCTTCGACGACCTCCACCAGTCCCTCGCCGACCTGGAGTCCCGCCAGGTCACCCGGCGCATCGTGTTCCTGGAGTCCTCCGACGAGGCCCTGGTGCGCCGCTTCGAGTCGGTGCGCCGCCCGCACCCCCTCCAGGGCGACGGCCGCATCGTCGACGGGATCGCGGCCGAGCGCACGCTCCTGCGCGAGCTGCGCGGCGACGCCGACCTGGTCATCGACACCTCCAGCCTGAACGTGCACGAGCTGCGCGCCAAGATGGACGCCCAGTTCGCCGGCGACGAGGAGCCCGAGCTGCGGGCCACGGTCATGTCGTTCGGCTTCAAGTACGGCCTGCCCGTCGACGCCGATCTGGTCGTCGACATGCGCTTCCTGCCGAACCCGCACTGGGTCCCCGAGCTGCGCCCCTTCACCGGCCTGAACGAAGAGGTGGCGAACTACGTCTTCGGCCAGCCCGGCGCCAAGGAGTTCCTGGACCGGTACACCGAGCTGCTCCAGCTCATCGCCGCCGGATACCGCCGCGAGGGCAAGCGGTACGTGACGATCGCGGTCGGCTGCACCGGAGGCAAGCACCGCTCCGTCGCGATGTCGGAGAAGCTCGCCGCGCGTATCGCGGCGGAAGGCGTGGAGACCGTGGTCGTCCACCGGGACATGGGCCGCGAATGACCGGTCGCACACTCCGGCTCGGCAGCAGGCTCCGCCGGGTCACCCCTCCCACGGGCCGCCGGCGCGGCGCCCAGCCCAAGGTCGTCGCCCTCGGCGGTGGCATGGGCCTGTCCGCGTCACTGGCGGCCCTGCGGCGCATCACCGGCGACCTCACCGCCGTGGTGACCGTCGCCGACGACGGCGGCTCCAGTGGCCGGCTCCGCGACGAGCTGGGCGTCCTGCCGCCCGGCGACCTGCGCAAGGCCCTCGCGGCCCTGTGCGGCGACGACGACTGGGGCCAGACCTGGGCCCGCGTCATCCAGCACCGTTTCCAGTCCCAGGGCGACCTGCACGAGCACGCCGTCGGCAATCTGCTCATCGTCGCTCTGTGGGAGCAGCTCGGCGACCATGTGCAGGCCCTCGACCTGGTCGGCAAGCTGCTGGGTGCGCAGGGGCGCGTACTGCCCATGTCCGCGGTGCCGCTGGAGCTCCAGGCCCTGGTCAAGGGGCACGACCCGGCCCGCCCCGAGGACATCGACACGGTGCGCGGCCAGGCCACGGTGGCGCTCACCCCCGGCGAGGTGCAGTCCGTGCACCTCGTGCCGCACGACCCGCCGGCCGTCCCCGAGGCGGTCGCCGCGGTGCTCGACGCGGACTGGGTGGTGCTCGGCCCCGGCTCCTGGTTCTCCTCCGTCATCCCGCATCTGCTGGTCCCCGATCTGCTCGACGCGCTGATGGCGACGAAGGCCCGCAGGGTCCTCTCGCTGAACCTCGCGCCGCAGCCCGGAGAAACCGAGGGGTTCTCACCGCAGCGTCATTTGGAGGTTTTGGGACGACACGCCCCTAAACTCGCCCTGGACGTGGTGCTGGCCGACGAGGCCGCCGTGCCCGACCGCGAGTCCCTGACCGACGCCGCCAAGGAGGGCTTCGGCGCTGCGGTCGAGCTGGCGCCTGTGGCCAGGCCCGACGGGACTCCGAGGCACGATCCGGAGCTGTTGGCCGCCGCGTACGACCGTATTTTTCGGATGCATGGAAGGATCGGCCCATGGCGATGACGGCAGCGGTGAAGGACGAGATCTCCCGGCTTCCCGTCACCCGGACCTGCTGCAGAAAGGCAGAGGTCTCGGCCATCCTGCGCTTCGCGGGCGGGCTCCACCTGGTGAGCGGCCGCATCGTGATCGAGGCGGAGCTGGACACCGCGATGGCGGCAAGACGGCTGAAGCGGGACATCCTCGAGATCTTCGGGCACAGCTCGGAACTGATCGTGATGGCGCCCGGCGGGCTGCGCCGGGGCTCGCGCTTCGTCGTACGGGTCGTGGCCGGCGGTGACCAGCTGGCGCGCCAGACCGGTCTCGTCGACGGCCGCGGCCGCCCGATCCGGGGTCTCCCGCCGCAGGTGGTCTCGGGGGCCACCTGCGACGCCGAGGCCGCCTGGCGCGGGGCCTTCCTGGCGCACGGCTCGCTCACCGAGCCCGGCCGCTCCTCCTCCCTCGAGGTGACGTGCCCCGGCCCGGAGGCCGCGCTGGCCCTGGTCGGGGCCGCACGCCGCCTCCAGATCGCGGGCAAGGCCCGTGAGGTACGGGGTGTGGACCGTGTCGTCGTACGGGACGGGGACGCCATCGGCGCCCTGCTCACCCGCATGGGGGCGCACGAGTCGGTGCTCGCCTGGGAGGAGCGGCGGATGCGGCGCGAGGTCCGCGCCACCGCCAACCGCCTGGCCAACTTCGACGACGCGAACCTGCGCCGCTCGGCGCGCGCCGCCGTCGCCGCCGGGGCCCGCGTGCAGCGCGCCCTGGAGATCCTCGCCGACGAGGTGCCTGAGCACCTCGCGGCCGCCGGCCGGCTGCGCATGGAGCACAAGCAGGCATCCCTGGAGGAGCTGGGCGCGCTCGCCGACCCGCCGCTGACGAAGGACGCCGTCGCGGGCCGCATCCGCCGCCTGCTCGCGATGGCCGACAAGCGAGCCCAGGACATGGGCATCCCGGGCACGGAGTCGAACATCAGCGAGGAGATGGCCGACAACCTCGCCGGCTGACCCCGGAGCGGAATGCCTCACGCCGGTGCCGGCGCCCTGCCGGGGGCCCGGGCACCGGCGTTTTCGCTGCCCATGGGGACCGTGCAAGGCGTGACGTGTCCCCTTTGACGCGCCCTTGACTTGACCATGAACTGTCATGAGTCTGGCGTCTGTTCGCTTCTGCGGTAAACAGCCGCTTCTGCGGTTCACCACAGCTTCTGCGGTACACAACTGCAAGGGGGGCTCATGAGACGAAGAGCGAGATCGATCCTCGCGGCCACGGCACTCGTACTGGGCGGACTGGGAGGCGCGGGACTGACGCCCGTCGCCCAGGCGGAGAGCGGCGGTGCACCCCGGTCGGACTCCGATCCGGTCAAGGTGTTCCGCGCGGAGGTCACGAAGGAGCAGGTACCCCTGCTCCTCGCGGCCGGACAGGACGGACACGAACTCGGCGAACAGGCCCCCGAGAAGGGGAAGGCCGAGGTCGAGGTCTACCTCACCGACAAGCAGGCCAAACAGCTGGAGAGGAAGGGCGTCGAGCTCACCGAGCACACGCTCTCCGCCAAGGCGCGAGCGCGCGTGGCGGCCGCGGGCGACGGCGTGTTCCGCCCCTACAGCGGCAAGGGCAATCTCCAGGAGGAGATCGTCAGGACGGGCCAGGAGCACCCCGGCCTCACCAAGGTCGTCTCCATCGGCAAGACGCTCCAAGGCCAGGACATCCTCGCGCTCAAGCTCTCCAAGGGCGCCCGTACGACGAGGGACGGCGCCAAGCCGTCCGTGCTCTACATGTCCAACCAGCACGCCCGCGAGTGGATCACCCCCGAGATGACCCGCCGCCTGATGCACTACTACTTGGACAACTACTCCAAGGACAAGCGCATCAAGAAGATCGTCGACTCCACCGAGATGTGGTTCGTCCTGTCCGCCAACCCCGACGGATACGACTGGACGTTCAACCCCGACGGCGACCGCCAGTGGCGCAAGAACATGCGGGACGTGAACGGCGACGGCGCGATCACCACGGGCGACGGCGTCGACCTCAACCGCAACTTCGCCTACAAGTGGGGCTACGACGACGAGGGTTCGTCCCCGAGCCCCGCAAGCGAGACCTACCGCGGCGCGAGCCCCGGCTCCGAGCCCGAGACGAAGGCCCTCGACGCCTTCGAGAAGCGCATCGACTTCCGGTACGCCGTCAACTACCACTCCGCGGCCCAGCTGCTGCTCTACGGAGTGGGCTGGCAGGTGGCCACCCCGACACCGGACGACGTGCTCTACAAGGCGCTCGCCGGGACCCCCGAGAACTCCGCGATCCCCGGCTACCACCCGCAGGTCTCCTCCGAGCTGTACACCACCAACGGCGAAGCCGACGGGCACGCGGGCAACGTCAACGGCATCGGGATGTTCACGCCGGAGATGAGCGAGTGTCAGACCGCGTCGGCCGTCGACCCGGACGACCAGTGGCGCCCCGAGGACTGCGAGTCGGTCTTCACCTTCCCGGACGACGAGAAACTGATCCAGCAGGAGTTCGCCAAGAACATCCCCTTCGCACTCTCCGTGGCCGAGACCGCGGCGCACCCCGATCAGCCGTCCTCCTCCGTCGGCCTCGACGCCCCCGACTTCACCCCGGCCGCCTTCAGCACCTCGTACGCGCGCGGTGCCGACCAGGAAGTCTCCGTGACCGCCCGCAGGTCGGTGCGCGACAAGGAGCTCAACTACCGTGTCGACCGCGGCCGTACGCACGACGAGGACCTGCGCGCCTGGAAGGGCGGCGAGACCTACGGCGGAGAGGACAACCTCCACTTCGACGCGTACCGCGCGAGGATCGAGGACGCGGACCCGGGCGACAAGGTCGAGGTCTGGTTCACCGGACGCACGAAGTCCGGGAAGCGCACCTCCAGCGACCACTTCACGTACACCGTGGCCGAGCGCCCCAGGGCCGACACCCTCGTCGTCGCCGAGAACGACGCCACAGGCCAGCAGAGCAAGGCGTACGTGGACGCGCTGAAGGCGAACGGCCGCACCCCGCTCGTGTGGAACGTAGCCACGCAGGGCGCCCCGGACGCACTCGCGGTGCTCGACCACTTCAGGACCGTCGTCCACTACACGGGCGCCGACCGCCCGGGCCTCACCACGCAGCTCGCCCTGCGCGACTACCTCAACGAGGGCGGCAAGCTGATCGAGGCCGGTGAGCAGGCGGGCGGCTCCGTCAACATCGGCGACACCACCACCAACGACTTCAGCCAGTACTACCTGGGCGCGTACTCGCGTACGTCGACACCCGGCGCCTCGAAGTTCGCCGGATCCGGCGTGCTGACCGGCGCCGCCGCGGGCCTCGGCGACGCTCCCGGCAACCCGCTGAACATCGCCGCGACTTATCAGGCCACCTCCGACGTGCTGTCCAAGGCCGACTACCCGCAGTTCACGAGCGCGGGCGCCGGTGCGTACGCGGGCACCCCCAACCCGTACAGCCCCTACGAGGGCAGCTCCATGGCCGCCGCCGTGCACACGGACGACGGGTGGAAGCGCCTGACCCGCACCATCGACCTCACCGGGGTCTCCGCCGCCGACAAGCCGGCCCTGAAGTTCCAGCTCCTGTGGGACACCGAGCCCGGCTACGACCACGCGGTGCTGGAGGCGCACACGGCGGGTGCCGAGGACTGGACGACGCTGCCCGAGGCCGGCGGCGCCACGACGAACGCCGTCCCCGCCGAGTGCGAGGCCGGATTCCTGATCAAGGAGCATCCGGCTCTCAAGCGCTATCTGACGCCCGGCAGCGCGGGCTGCACGGCCACCGGCACCTCCGGCTCCTGGAACAGCCTCACGGGCGCCTCGGACGGTTGGAAGCCGGTGACCTTCGACCTGAGCGCCTACGCCGGAAAGACGGTCGAGGTCTCGCTCAGCTACATCACCGACCCCGGCAGCGGCGGCCACGGCGTCCTCGCCGACAACGCGTCCGTCGTGACCGGCGGCGCCGCGAAGGAGACCGAGGGCTTCGAGTCGTCGTTCGGCGCCTGGAAGGTCGCGGGCCCGCCCCCGGGCAGCCCCGTCGTCACCAAGGACTGGGCCCGGGCGGGTGAACTGTTCAAGACATATGGAGCCGTCAGCACCAAGGACACCGTGCTCCTCGGATTCGGTCTCGAACACGTCGCCACGGCGGCCGAGCGCAGCGTCCTCGTGGGGAAGGCGCTGGCCTCCCTGAGGAGCTGAGAAAGGCCGGGTCGAAAAGCGGACAAAATACCCCGCTCACTTTTCGCGAAAAGCGCCAGATGAGCGGGAATCCCGGCGGTCCGAACCCCTACTGGGCGGTACGGGTCGCCGGGCCGCACAAGGGCCCACTCAATGTCACCCGGAGGGCTTCGGAGAGGTAGGGTCGGAGGCGGTCGGGGACATCCCATACAACTCGCCGGCGTCTAAAACCGGCGTACCAACGAGGAGATCGGTTCGTGACGATCCGCGTAGGCATCAACGGCTTTGGCCGCATCGGGCGTAACTACTTCCGCGCGCTGCTTGAGCAGGGTGCAGACATCGAGATCGTGGCTGTCAACGACCTCGGTGACACCGCGACCACCGCACACCTTCTGAAGTACGACACCATCCTCGGCCGCCTGAAGGCCGAGGTCACGCACACCGTCGACACGATCACCGTCGACGGCCACAGCATCAAGGTCCTTTCCGAGCGCAACCCCGCGGACATCCCGTGGGGCGAGCTGGGCGTCGACATCGTCATCGAGTCGACCGGCATCTTCACGAAGAAGGCCGACGCCGAGAAGCACATCGCCGGCGGCGCCAAGAAGGTCCTCATCTCGGCTCCGGCCAAGGACGAGGACATCACCATCGTGATGGGCGTCAACCAGGACCAGTACAACCCGGCGACGGACCACGTCATCTCGAACGCGTCCTGCACCACCAACTGTGTGGCGCCGATGGCCAAGGTTCTCGACGAGAACTTCGGCATCGTCAAGGGCCTGATGACCACGGTCCACGCGTACACGAACGACCAGCGCATCCTGGACTTCCCGCACTCGGACCTGCGCCGCGCCCGTGCCGCCGCCGAGAACATCATTCCGACCACCACCGGTGCCGCCAAGGCGACCGCCCTGGTCCTCCCGCAGCTCAAGGGCAAGCTCGACGGCATCGCGATGCGCGTCCCGGTCCCGACGGGCTCGGCCACCGACCTGGTCGTCACCCTGGCGCGCGAGACCACCAAGGACGAGGTCAACGCCGCGTTCAAGAAGGCCTCCGAGGACGGCGACCTCAAGGGCTACCTGTCCTACACCGAGGACCCGATCGTCTCCTCCGACATCGTCGGCGACCCGGCGTCCTGCACCTTCGACTCCTCCCTGACCATGGTTCAGGAAGGCAACTCGGTGAAGATCCTCGGCTGGTACGACAACGAGTGGGGCTACTCCAACCGTCTCGTCGACCTCACGGTCTTCGTCGGCGGCCAGCTCTAAATCCAGAGCAGGCATCTCGATGTGAGCACAGGGTCCGGACCGCGCAACGACGCGCCGTCCGGGCCCTGTTGTGCGTCAGCCCACCCAAGAAGTCCAGGAGTCCAGCCATGAAGACGATCGACGAACTTCTCGCCGAAGGGGTCGAGGGCAAGCGGGTCTTCGTCCGCGCCGACCTCAACGTGCCTCTCGCCGACGGCCAGATCACCGACGACGGCCGCATCCGCGCCGTCCTGCCCACCGTCAAGGCCCTGGCCGACGCGGGCGCCAAGGTGATCGTCGCCTCCCACCTGGGCCGCCCCAAGGGAGCCCCGGACCCGGCGTTCTCGCTGCTGCCGGCCGCCGAGCGCCTCGCCGAGCTCCTCGGCAAGCCGGTCGCCTTCGCCCAGGACACCGTCGGCCCCGCCGCCCACGACGCGGTGGACGGTCTGGAGCCCGGCCAGGTCGCCGTCATCGAGAACCTCCGCTTCAACGCCGGCGAGACCTCGAAGGACGACACCGAGCGCGGCGAGTTCGCCGACCGGCTCGCAGCCCTCGCCGACGTCTACGTGGGCGACGGCTTCGGCGCCGTGCACCGCAAGCACGCCTCCGTGTACGACCTGCCGGCCCGCCTGCCGCACTACGCCGGCTACCTCATCGCCACCGAGGTCGGCGTCCTGAAGAAGCTCACCGACGAGGTCAAGCGGCCGTACGTCGTCGCGCTCGGCGGGGCCAAGGTCTCCGACAAGCTCGCCGTCATCGACCAGCTGCTCGGCAAGGCCGACCGCCTGCTCATCGGCGGCGGCATGGCCTACACGTTCCTCAAGGCCCAGGGCCACGAGGTCGGCATCTCCCTCCTCCAGGAGGACCAGATCCCGGCCGTCAAGGAGTACATCAAGCGCGCCGAGGACAACGGCGTCGAGCTGGTGCTCCCCGTGGACGTCCTGGTCTCGCCGGACTTCCCCGACCTCAAGACCAAGGCCCCGGCCAACCCCACCACCGTCGCCGCGGACGCCATCCCGGCCGACCAGGAGGGTCTCGACATCGGTCCGGAGACCCGCAAGCTGTACGCATCGAAGCTCGCCGACGCCGGGACGGTGTTCTGGAACGGCCCGATGGGCGTCTTCGAGCACCCCGACTACGCCGAGGGCACCAAGGCCGTCGCCCAGGCGCTCCTCGACTCCCCGGCCTTCACGGTCGTCGGCGGTGGCGACTCGGCCGCGGCCGTCCGGCTCCTCGGCTTCGACGAGAATGCATTCGGCCACATCTCGACCGGCGGCGGCGCCTCCCTCGAATACCTTGAGGGCAAGACGCTCCCCGGCCTTGCCGCACTGGAGGACTGAACCTCAATGACCACCCGCACGCCGCTGATGGCGGGCAACTGGAAGATGAACCTCAACCACCTCGAGGCCATCGCCCACGTCCAGAAGCTCGCCTTCGCGCTGTCCGACAAGGACTACGACGCCGTCGAGGTCGCGGTCCTGCCGCCCTTCACCGACCTGCGCTCCGTACAGACCCTGGTCGACGGCGACAAGCTCAAGATCAAGTACGGCGCCCAGGACATCTCGGCCCACGACTCCGGCGCCTACACCGGCGAGATCTCGGGCCCGATGCTCGCCAAGCTCAAATGCACGTTCGTGGCGGTCGGCCACTCCGAGCGCCGCCAGTACCACAACGAGACCGATGAAGTCTGCAACGCCAAGGCGAAGGCCGCCTTCAAGCACGGCCTGACCCCGATCCTCTGCGTCGGCGAGGAGCTCCACGTCCGCGAGGCGGGCGACCACGTCGCCCACACGCTGTCGCAGGTCGAGGGCGGCCTCAAGGACATCCCGGCCGAGCAGGCCGAGACCATCGTGATCGCGTACGAGCCGGTCTGGGCGATCGGCACCGGCAAGGTCTGCGGCGCCGAGGAAGCCCAGGAGGTCTGCGGGGCGATCCGCGGCAAGCTCGCCGAGCTGTACTCCCAGGAGCTGGCCGACAAGGTCCGCATCCAGTACGGCGGCTCGGTGAAGTCCGGGAACGTCGCGGAGATCATGTCGAAGCCCGACGTCGACGGCGCCCTCGTCGGCGGCGCGGCGCTCGACGCCGAGGAGTTCGTCAAGATCATCCGCTTCCGCGACCAGTGAGCCGCGCCTCTGAGGCGAACCAACAGGTCGAGAGTATGCGGTAGCGGCGTTACGTCGTACCCTTGCGGGGGCCGGGTGGCTTTCCACCGGGCCCCCGCAGCACGTATAAGTCGCAGTACGGATACATCGCAGTACGTATCAGTTCAGTCCGAGAGAATTGCCAGGAAGTAGGGACCAGCCGTGGTTATGGGGTTCTCGATCGCCCTGATCGTCTTCAGCCTGCTGCTGATGCTCCTTGTGCTCATGCACAAGGGAAAGGGTGGCGGTCTCTCCGACATGTTCGGTGGCGGCATGCAGTCGTCCGTCGGCGGCTCGTCGGTCGCCGAGCGCAACCTGGACCGCATCACCATCGTGCTCGGTCTGCTGTGGTTCGCGTGCATTGTCGTGCTCGGCCTGCTCATGAAGGTCAACAACTGACGCCGTCACACCTGCACATCGCGCACATAAGGCCCCATGTTCGGTACGCGCCCTCGGGCGCGGCCTATCATGGGGCTTGCGTCTAGGGGCGGGGATGTAACTCCAATCACTGGACGCGCGTTGGGCCTTACGTAGACTGAGGCGCCCGCGGCGGAGCGAGACGCCGACAAGCTCCGCGGCACCATCACGCAGGGAGTTACGACCGTGGCAAGTGGCAACGCGATCCGAGGAAGTCGGGTCGGGGCGGGGCCGATGGGCGAGGCCGAGCGCGGCGAGTCCGCGCCGCGTCTGCGCATCTCCTTCTGGTGCTCCAACGGGCACGAGACGCAGCCGAGCTTCGCCTCCGACGCGCAGGTGCCGGAGACTTGGGACTGTCCGCGCTGCGGCTTCCCTGCCGGGCAGGACCGGGACAACCCGCCGGACCCGCCGCGCACCGAGCCCTACAAGACGCACCTCGCGTACGTCCGCGAGCGGCGCAGTGACGCGGACGGCGAGGCGATCCTCGCGGAGGCGCTCGCCAAACTGCGGGGCGAGATCTAGGACTTCAGCACCGGCCGGACACCCAAGTGTCCGGCCGGACTCGTTCGGCCGTAGCGGTCCGGACAGATGCCGTATACCGGGCCCTGATCAATTAAGTTGGTCAAGCAGCGGGGCAAGGTACGTACGCGGGTACGAGAGAAGGCTGAAGTCCGAGATGAACGCAGAAAGCCGTACCAGGCTCAATCAGATGCCCGAGTGGACGGCGCTCGCCAAGCACCGGGAAGAACTCGGGGACGTGCAGCTGCGTGAGCTGTTCGCCGCCGATCCGGCGCGCGGCTCCGACTACACGCTCCAGGTCGGCGATCTGCACGTCGACTACTCCAAGCACCTGGTCACGGACGAGACGCTGCGCCTGCTGCGCGAGCTCGCCGCCGCGACCGATGTGTTCGGGCTGCGGGACGCCATGTTCCGCGGCGAGAAGATCAACACGACGGAGGACCGGGCAGTGCTGCACACGGCGCTGCGGGCCCCGCGTGACGCGGTGATCGAGGTCGACGGCGTCGATGTCGTCCCGCAGGTGCACGCCGTGCTGGACAAGATGGCCGCCTTCGCGGACAGGGTCCGTTCGGGCCAGTGGACGGGCCACACCGGCAAGCGCATCAAGAACGTCGTGAACATCGGCATCGGCGGTTCCGACCTGGGCCCGGCGATGGCGTACGAGGTGCTCCGCTCCTTCACGGACCGGGACCTGACGGTCCGATTCGTGTCGAACGTGGACGGTGCGGACCTGCACGAGGCCGTGCGGGATCTCGACCCGGCCGAGACGCTGTTCGTCATCGCGTCGAAGACGTTCACGACGATCGAGACGATCACCAACGCGACCTCCGCGCGCAACTGGCTCCTCACCGGTCTGAGGGCCGGCCAGGAGGCCGTGGCCAAACACTTCGTGGCCCTGTCGACGAACGCCGAGAAGGTGGCCGACTTCGGCATCGACACGGCCAACATGTTCGAGTTCTGGGACTGGGTCGGCGGCCGCTACTCGTACGACTCCGCCATCGGTCTCTCGCTGATGATCGCGATCGGTCCGGACGCCTTCCGCGAGATGCTCGACGGGTTCCACCTCGTCGACGAGCACTTCCGCACCGCCCCCGCCGAGTCCAACGTTCCCCTTCTGATGGGCCTGTTGGGCATCTGGTACGGCAACTTCCACGACGCGCAGTCGCACGCGGTGCTCCCGTACTCGCACTACCTCTCCAGGTTCACGGCGTACCTCCAGCAGCTCGACATGGAGTCGAACGGCAAGTCGGTGACGCGGGACGGCACGGAGGTCGACTGGCAGACGGGCCCCGTCGTCTGGGGCACCCCCGGCACCAACGGGCAGCACGCCTACTACCAACTGATCCACCAGGGAACGAAGCTGATCCCGGCGGACTTCATCGGGTTCGCCGAGCCCGTGGCGGACCTGCTGCCGGGACTCGTCGCGCAGCACGACCTGCTCATGGCCAATTTCTTCGCGCAGACGCAGGCTCTCGCCTTCGGCAAGACCCCGGCCGAGGTCCGTGCCGAGGGGGTGCCCGAGGAGCTCGTGCCGCACAAGACGTTCCGGGGCAACCACCCGACGACGACGCTCCTGGCGAAGCGGCTCACCCCGTTCGTCCTCGGCCAGCTCATCGCGCTCTACGAGCACAAGGTGTTCGTCCAGGGCGCCGTGTGGAACATCGACTCCTTCGACCAGTGGGGCGTCGAGCTCGGCAAGGTCCTCGCCAAGCGCATCGAGCCCGCCCTCACGGAGGGCGCCGACGTGCCGGGACTCGACCCGTCCACCAAGGCGCTGGTGGCCAAGTACCGCGAACTGCGCGGCCGTTAGATCGCTGGGCGGCGCATCTAATTCGGATGCGCCGCCGTCTGTGGCGGGTGACACTGCTCCGGTCGCGTCACCTGCCGGGAGGACCCCATGGACCAGCTCATGTCCGCGCTCGCCGACCCCGAACGACTGAAGCTCTACGCGCGGATCGTGCTGGACGAGCTGGCTCCCCGCGACGAGGACTCCCCGGCCGTCCGCAAGCACCTGGGGCGCCTCGTCTCCACCGGGCTCGTCGAGCGACAGCCGGACGGAACGCTGCGCGCGGACCCCTCCGTGTTCCGCCGCGAGCGCCCGGCGGAGATCCATCCCGCCGTGCCGCGCCGCCTCACGGGGTTCTTCGCGCGCGGACGCCTCACCTCGATCCCGGTCCGCGCCACCGTGCGCCACGAACTCCTCGTCCACCTCACGGGCACGCTCTTCGAGACCGAGCGCACCTACACCGAGGGCGAGGTCAACGAGGCGTTCCGCACCGTCCACGAGGACACCTCGGCGCTGCGCAGATACTGCGTGAACGACGGGCTGCTCGTACGGGAGCGCGACGGCAGCAGCTATCGCAGGGCGCACGCGTAGAGGCCCCGCACCTGCCAACTTCGGTGCGGGGCCCCTGCGTTCGTGTCTTCGCGCGTGGCGAGCCTCAGGCGACGTGCGGCGGATACAGCTCGGGCGGCAGCTGTGAGGCCGCCGCCGAGTCGAGCAGCCACAGCGTGCGCGAGCGGCCGTACGCGCCCGCGGCCGGCGCCTGGATCTCGCCCGCGCCGGACAGCGCGATGGCCGCGGCCTCCGCCTTGTCCTCACCCGCCGCGAGCAGCCACACCTCGCGCGCGGCCCGGATCGCCGGGAGCGTGAGCGAGATGCGGTTGGGCGGCGGCTTGGGCGCACCGTGCACACCGACGACGGTGCGCTCGGTCTCCCGGACCGCCGGCAGCTCGGGGAAGAGCGACGCGACATGCGTGTCCGGGCCGACTCCCAGCATCAGGACGTCGAACGTCGGCACCGGACCGTGGTCCTCCGGCCCCGCTGCGGCGGCCAGTTCGGCGGCGTAGACCTGCGCGGCGGCGTCCACCTCGTACGGGCCGTCGGAAGCCGGCATCGGGTGGACCCGGTCCGGGTTCAGCGGCACCGAGTCGAGGAGCGCCTCGCGGGCCTGCGTGTAGTTCCGCTCGGGGTCGCCGTCCGGCAGGAACCGCTCGTCGCCCCACCACAGGTCGAGGCGCGTCCAGTCGACCGCGTCCCGGGCGGGAGCGGTCGCGAGGGCGGCCAGGAGTCCGTTGCCGTTGCGCCCGCCCGTCAGGACGACGGACGCGTAGCCGCGGGCGGCCTGGGCGTCCACGATCTTCGTGATGAGCCGGGCCGCGGCGGCCTGCGCCATCAGCTCCTTGTCGCGGTGCACCACCAACTGGGGCGCCGTGGTCATCACTTGGCGGCCGCCTTCGAAGCGGACTTCTTGGCGGCGGACTTGGCAGGCGCCTTCTTGGCCGCCGTCTTCTTCGCGGGAGCGGAAGCGGCCGCAGGAGCGTCCGCGTCGGCCGCGGGCCCCTGTCCGTCCGGCGCCGCCGCCGGTTCACCCAGCCGGTGCACGCCGTACTTCAGCGCGGCGGCGTACGTGTCGTCCGGGTCGAGGCGGCGCAGCTCCTCCGCGATCAGCTCGGACGTCTCGCGGCGTTTGAGCGCCACCGCGCGGTCCGGCTGACCCTGGATCGACAGTGTGGCCAGCGAACCGTCCGGACGGTCGAGCACGATGGCGCCGCAGTCCGTCTCCATGCGTACGGCCGTCAGGCCGGGGCCCGACGACACCGACCGCTCGACCGGCACGTCGAGCCGGTCCGCGAGCCACATGGCGAGCAGCTCGCAGCTCGGGTTGAACTCCTCGCCCTCCACCTCCACCGAGTTGACCTTGCAGGCCACCTGGTCGAGAGCGGCGGCGAGCATGGAGCGCCACGGCGTGATCCGGGTCCACGACAGGTCCGTGTCACCGGGCGTGTAGGCGCCGGCGCGGGCCTCCAGCTCGTCGTTGGGCTGCTCCGCCGCGTACGTGTCCGTCACGCGGCGCTGGGCGAGCGCCCCCAGCGGGTCCTTGGCCGGGTCGAGCGGCGCGTTCACCGGCCACCAGGCCACGACCGGGGCGTCCGGCAGGAGCAGCGGCAGGACGACCGACTGGGCGTGGTTGATGACCTCGCCGTACAGCCGCAGGACGACCGTCTCGCCGGTCCCCGCCTCCGCGCCGACGCGCACCTCGGCGTCGAGCCTCGACGTCGTACGGTCGCGCGGCGAACGGGAGACGCGCTTGATGACCACGAGGGTCCGCGAGGGGTGCTCGCGGGACGCCTCGTTCGCGGCCCTCAGCGCGTCGTAGGCGTTCTCCTCGTCGGTCACGATGACGAGGGTGAGCACCATGCCGACCGCGGGGGTGCCGATGGAGCGACGGCCCTCCATGAGCGCTTTGTTGATCTTGCTGGACGTGGTGTCCGTGAGGTCGATCTTCATGGCCGGCGCCAGCTCCGTCCGTCTCGTGCGAGCATCTCGTCCGCCTCGGCGGGCCCCCACGTGCCGGCCGGGTACTGGGCCGGCTTGCCGTGCTTGTCCCAGTACTTCTCGATCGGGTCGAGGATGTTCCAGGACAGCTCGACCTCCTCCGTGCGAGGGAAGAGGTTCGAGTCGCCGAGCAGGACGTCCAGGATCAGTCGCTCGTACGCCTCCGGGCTCGACTCCGTGAACGACTCGCCGTACGCGAAGTCCATCGACACGTCCCGGATCTCCATGGAGGTGCCGGGCACCTTGGAGCCGAAGCGGACCGTGATGCCCTCGTCCGGCTGGACGCGGATGACGATCGCGTTCTGGCCGAGTTCCTCCGTCGCCGTGTGGTCGAAGGGGGAGTGGGGCGCGCGCTGGAAGACGACGGCGATCTCGGTGACGCGGCGGCCGAGGCGCTTGCCGGTGCGCAGGTAGAAGGGGACGCCCGCCCAGCGGCGGTTGTCGACCGACAGCTTGATGGCCGCGTAGGTGTCGGTCTTCGACTTGGGGTCGATGCCGTCTTCCTGGAGGTAGCCGACGGCCTTCTCGCCGCCCTGCCACCCGGCCGCGTACTGGCCGCGGACCGTGTGGTCGCCGAGCTCCTTGGGCAGCCGGACCGCGCCGAGCACCTTGGCCTTCTCGGCGACGAGCGCGTCCGCGTCGAAGGAGGCGGGCTCCTCCATGGCGGTGAGGGCCATGAGCTGAAGGAGGTGGTTCTGGATGACGTCGCGGGCGGCGCCGATGCCGTCGTAGTAGCCGGCGCGGCCGCCGATGCCGATGTCCTCGGCCATCGTGATCTGCACGTGGTCGACGTACGACCGGTTCCAGATCGGCTCGAAGAGGGTGTTGGCGAAGCGCAGGGCCAGGATGTTCTGGACGGTCTCCTTGCCGAGGTAGTGGTCGATCCGGAACACCTGGTCCGGGGCGAACACCTCGTGCACGATCGCGTTCAGTTCCTTGGCCGACTCGAGGTCGTGGCCGAACGGCTTCTCGATGACCGCGCGGCGCCACGAACCCTCGGGCGCGTCCGCGAGGCCGTGCTTCTTCAGCTGCTGCACGACCTGCGGGAAGAACTTGGGGGGCACGGAGAGGTAGAAGGCGAAGTTGCCGCCCGTCCCCTGCGCCTTGTCGAGCTCGTGCATCGTCGTCTTCAGGCGCTCGAAGGCGTCGTCGTCGTCGAAGTTGCCCTGGACGAAGCGCATGCCCTGGACGAGCTGCTGCCAGACCTCCTCGCGGAACGGCGTACGCGCGTGTTCCTTGACCGCGTCGTGCACCTCCTGCGCGAAGTCCTCGTCCTCCCATTCGCGTCGGGCGAAGCCGATCAGCGAGAAGCCCGGCGGAAGCAGGCCCCGGTTGGCGAGGTCATAAACGGCGGGCATCAGCTTTTTACGGGACAAATCGCCCGTGACACCGAAGATGACCAGGCCCGACGGCCCCGCGATACGCGGGAGCCGTCGGTCTGCGGTGTCACGGAGCGGGTTCGCTCCATGAACTGGGGTCAAGATCTCAGCCCTCCGAAGGGGCGAGGCGCTGGAGCTCCGCCTCGGTCGACTTGAGCAGGTCGTTCCAGGACGCCTCGAACTTGTCGACGCCCTCGTCCTCGAGCACCTGCACGACGTCGTCGTACGAGATGCCGAGCTTCTCGACAGCCGCGATCTCCGTGCGGGACTGGTCGTACGTCCCGGCGATCGTGTTGCCGGTGACCTCACCGTGGTCGGCGGTCGCGTCGAGCGTGGCCTCCGGCATGGTGTTGACGGTGCCGGGCGCGACCAGGTCCACGACGTACAGGGTGTCCTTGTACGCCGGGTCCTTCACGCCGGTCGACGCCCACAGGGGGCGCTGCTTGTTGGCCTGCGCCTTGTCGAGCGCGGCCCAGCGGTCCGAAGAGAAGACCTCCTCGAACGCCTCGTACGCGAGGCGGGCGTTGGCCAGCGCGGCCTTGCCCTTGAGCGCCTTGGCCTCGTCGGTGCCGAGGGCGTCCAGGCGCTTGTCGATCTCCGAGTCCACGCGGGACACGAAGAAGGACGCCACCGAGTGGATCTTGGAGAGGTCCAGGCCCGCGGCCTTCGCCTTCTCCAGACCCGCGAGGTACGCGTCCATGACCTCGCGGTAGCGCTCCAGCGAGAAGATCAGCGTCACGTTCACGCTGATGCCCTTGCCGATGACCTCGGTGATCGCGGGCAGGCCCGCCTTCGTCGCCGGGATCTTGATGAGCGTGTTGGGGCGGTCCACCAGCCAGGCCAGCTGCTTGGCCTCGGCGACGGTGGCCGTCGTGTTGTGGGCGAGGCGCGGGTCGACCTCGATCGACACGCGGCCGTCCTGGCCCGCCGTCGCCTCGAAGACCGGACGCAGGATGTCGGCGGCGTCACGGACGTCCGCCGTCGTGATCATGCGGATGGCCTCTTCGACGGTGACCTTGCGGGCGGCGAGGTCGGCGAGCTGCTGCTCGTAGCCGTCACCGTGCGAGATCGCCTTCTGGAAGATCGACGGGTTGGTCGTGACGCCCACGACGTGCTGCTGGTCGATCAGCTCGGCAAGGTTGCCGGACGTGATCCGCTTGCGCGACAGGTCGTCCAGCCAGATCGCGACGCCCTCTTCCGAGAGGCGCTTCAGTGCGTCTGTCATGGAAAATGCATCTCCTACGTGTCGTATATGAGCGTCAGTGCTGGGCTGCGGCGAGGGATTCCCGGGCGGCGGCGGCCACGGCGTCGCCAGTGAAGCCGAACTCCCGGAAGAGGACCTTGCCGTCGGCGGAAGCACCGAAGTGCTCCAGCGAAACAATCCGTCCGGCGTCACCGACGAAGCGGTGCCACGTCAGACCGATACCGGCCTCGACCGCGACACGGGCCTTGACCGACGGCGGCAGGACCGAGTCCTTGTACTCCTGGTCCTGCTCGTCGAACCACTCGACCGACGGCATGGACACGACGCGCGTCGGGATCCCCGCGGCCTGGAGCTGCTCGCGCGCCTCGACGGCGAGCTGCACCTCGGAACCGGTACCGATGAGGATCACCTGCGCGTCGCCGCCTTCGGCGTCGAGCAGGACGTAGCCACCCTTGGCCGCATCCTCGTTCGCCTCGTACGTCGGTACGCCCTGACGGGTCAGCACGAGGCCGTGCGGAGCACCCTTGCCGAACACCTTCGTGTACCGCTTGAGGATCTCGCGCCAGGCGATCACGGTCTCGTTGGCGTCCGCGGGGCGGACGACGTTCAGACCGGGGATCGCGCGCAGCGCCGCCAGGTGCTCGACCGGCTGGTGCGTCGGACCGTCCTCGCCCAGACCGATCGAGTCGTGCGTCCACACGTACGTGACCGGCAGGTGCATCAGGGCCGACAGGCGGACCGAGTTGCGCATGTAGTCGGAGAACACCAGGAAGGTGCCGCCGTAGATGCGGGTGTTGCCGTGCAGCGCGATGCCGTTCATCTCGGCGGCCATCGAGTGCTCGCGGATGCCGAAGTGGATCGTGCGGCCGTACGGGTCGGCCTCCGGCAGCGGGTTGTCCGCCGGCAGGAACGACGACGTCTTGTCGATCGTCGTGTTGTTCGAGCCCGCGAGGTCGGCCGAGCCGCCCCACAGCTCCGGGATGACCGGGCCGAGCGCCTGGAGAACCTTGCCGGACGCCGCGCGGGTGGCGACACCCTTGCCGGTCTCGAAGGTCGGCAGGTGCGACTCCCAGCCCTCGGGCAGGTCTGTCGCCTCGATGCGGTCGTACTCGGCGGCGCGCTCCGGGTTGGCCGTGCGCCAGGCGGCGAACGACTTCTCCCACTCGGCCTTCGCCTCGCGACCGCGGTCCAGCGCCTCACGCGTGTGCGCGATGACCTCGTCGGCGACCTCGAACGACTTCTCCGGGTCGAAGCCGAGCACGCGCTTGGTGGCCGCGACCTCGTCGTCGCCGAGCGCCGAGCCGTGCGCGGCCTCGGTGTTCTGCGCGTTCGGCGCGGGCCAGGCGATGATCGAGCGCATCGCGATGAAGGAGGGACGCTCGGTCTCGGCCTTCGCGGCCTCGATCGCGGCGAACAGGGCCTCGGGGTCGAGGTCGCCGTTCTCCTTCGGCTCCACGCGCTGCACGTGCCAGCCGTAGGCCTCGTACCGCTTCATGGTGTCCTCGGAGACCGCGGTCTCCGTGTCACCCTCGATCGAGATGTGGTTGTCGTCCCACAGCAGGACGAGGTTGCCGAGCTTCTGGTGCCCGGCCATCGAGGACGCCTCGGAGGAGATGCCCTCCTGGAGGCAGCCGTCGCCGGCGATCGCGAAGATGTGGTGGTCGAACGGGGAGGTGCCGGGGGCCGCCTCCGGGTCGAACAGACCACGCTCGAAACGGGCGGCCATCGCCATGCCCACGGCGTTGGCGACACCCTGGCCGAGCGGCCCGGTCGTCGTCTCCACGCCCGTGGTGTGCCCGTACTCCGGGTGCCCCGGGGTCTTGCTGCCCCAGGTACGGAACGCCTTCAGGTCATCGAGCTGGAGGCCGAAACCGGCCAGGTACAGCTGGATGTAGAGGGTCAGGGACGAGTGGCCCGCGGACAGCACGAACCGGTCGCGCCCGACCCAGTCGGCGTCCGCCGGGTCGTGCCGCATCACCTTCTGAAAGAGGGTGTACGCGGCCGGTGCCAGGCTCATCGCCGTACCCGGATGGCCGTTACCGACCTTCTGTACGGCGTCCGCGGCCAGGACACGAGCGGTGTCAACGGCCCGCTGGTCCAACTCGGTCCACTGGAGGTCTGTGGTGGTCGGCTTGGTGCTCACCCTGGGTCAGGGCTCCTCTCCACATGTCGAATGCCGGTGATGATGGGCTCACCGACTGTTGTCGAGCCTACCCCTGCGAGTACGCGCATTTTTTCGACTCAATCCAGACTGCCGGGCCGTGCCGGAATCCGCCTCCTGACGGGCATCCGCGCCGCTCGACAAGTGAATGTTCGACTGCTCATCTGGGGTGCTCCGAAACACGAACCGACCCCCACGAAGAGCCAGGTATAGGCAACGTCTACAGTGGCGTGGTACGCGCGAGCCTTTACCGGGACTTCACATCCGGGGGCTTGCTGGGAGTCTCTGTCAGGGGTGTGCGTGACGGCCGTCGAATCCCGTCCAGCGGGGCAACTCGGGACGAGCATCAGCCCGAGCCAACGGCCGCTCGGGGCCCGGTTCAAGGCATTCGTGGCGCTGACCAAGCCACGGATCATCGAACTGCTGCTGATCACCACGGTTCCGGTCATGTTCCTCGCGCAGCAGGGTGTGCCCGACCTGAAGCTGGTGTTCCTCACCTGCCTCGGCGGCTACCTCTCCGCGGGCGGTGCCAACGCGCTGAACATGTACATCGACCGTGACATCGACGCGCTCATGGAGCGCACGTCGCAGCGGCCACTGGTCACCGGAATGGTCAGCCCCCGGGAGTGCCTCGCCTTCGGCATCTCCCTCGCGGTCATCTCCACGCTGCTGTTCGGGCTGGCCGTCAACTGGCTCTCCGCCTGGCTCTCGCTCGGCGCTCTCCTCTTCTATGTGGTCGTCTACACGATGATCCTGAAGCGCCGCACCTCGCAGAACATCGTCTGGGGCGGCATCGCCGGCTGCCTGCCGGTCCTCATCGGCTGGTCCGCGGTCACGAACTCGATGTCGTGGGCCCCGGTCATCCTCTTCCTCGTCATGTTCTTCTGGACGCCGCCGCACTACTGGCCGCTGTCCATGAAGGTCAAGGACGACTACGCGCGCGTGGGCGTGCCGATGCTGCCCGTCGTCGCCTCGAACAAGGTGGTCGCGAAGCAGATCGTCATCTACAGCTGGGTGATGGTCGCCGTCTCCCTGCTCCTGACGCCGCTCGGCTACACCGGCTGGTTCTACACGGCGGTCGCCCTTCTGGCCGGCGGGTTCTGGCTGTGGGAGGCGCACGGGCTGCAGAACCGCGCCAACGCCGAGGTGTCGGGCGCGAAGCTCAAGGAGATGCGCCTCTTCCACTGGTCGATCACCTACGTCTCGATCCTCTTCGTGGCGGTCGCGGTGGACCCCTTCCTGCGCTGACCCACCCAGGAATTTCCCGACGGGAGGGGGGAGTGGCCAAGGCCACGCCCCCCTCCCGTCGCCAGTTGATCTACCTGTCAGTAGCATCCTGTCCATGGCAGACACTCAAGCGGTTGACGACCCGAAGCAGACGGCGAAGGACGAGCGCAGGGCCGCCCGGCTCGCCCGGGAGATCGGGACGTTCGCCAAGCAGCACGGCGGCGCCGAGGGACAGCTCGCGTACCTCGGGGAGCGCGGCACGCGCATCGCGCTCGTCGGCGAGGACGGCGGCTGGGGCAACCTCGTGGCGTCTTCCGACGCCATCGCGCGCAAGGCCGTCGAGAAGGCCGGGATCACGATCCGCGAGGACTTCGACGGTGAGATGGCCGCCAAGGTGAAGACCGGACCGTACGAATGGACCCGCATGGCGGGCATCCAGGTCGGCGGCCCGAGCAACAAGTAGCCGCCCGTCCAATGCGTCAGGTGTACGAGACCAACACCTGACGCAGGTTTCACCCGTTAGGACCGTAGAAGCACGTCCATCTACGGGAGCCCGGATGATCGATACGCCATCCCTCGTGGA
The DNA here is from genome assembly GCF_035918235.1 of Streptomyces sp. NBC_01445. Classification (NCBI taxonomy): domain Bacteria; kingdom Bacillati; phylum Actinomycetota; class Actinomycetes; order Kitasatosporales; family Streptomycetaceae; genus Streptomyces; species Streptomyces sp. NBC_01445. The sequence goes on from NZ_CP109485.1 coordinate 7,501,767, forward strand.
CCAGTACTGCCACGGGGTACTGCGGACGGAACTCGGCCTCGGCACCTTCGAGGCCCATCTCGGCCGGGGCGACCGCCCGCCCGCCCCCGGCACGACCTTCTTCGACACCCAGACCGGCTTCGCCGTACGCCGCTGGTGTCCGCCGCTCCTCGGCCTCGAACCGCACTGCCCGCCCGCCCGCTACCTCGCGCGGCGCCGCGAACTGGGCGTCCTGGAGTCGGGCCGCAGACTGCTGCGGGGCAGCGGCATCACGACGTACCTGGTCGACACGGGACTGCCCGGCGACCTGACCGGGCCGCGCGAGATGGCCTCCGTCGGCGACGCGGACGCGCACGAGATCGTCCGCCTCGAACTCCTCGCCGAGCAGGTCGCCGACACCTCGGGCACCGTCGAGTCCCTGCTCGCCAACCTCGCCGAGTCCGTGCACGCCGCCGCCGCGCACGCCGTCGCGTTCACCTCGGTGGCGGGCGTACGGCACGGCCTCGCGTTCGCGCCCCAGCCGCCGGGACCCGGTGAAGTGCGCGGAGCCGCGGGACGCTGGCTCGCCGCGCGCCGCGTCGGCGGATCCCTCACCGACCCCGTGCTCCTGCGCCATCTCCTGTGGATCGCGGTGGCCTCGGGCCGGCCGCTGCAACTCCACGCGGGACTCGGCGAACCCGGCCTGCGTCTCGACCGCACCGACCCGGTCCTGCTCACCGACTTCGCCCGCGCCACGGCCGGACTCGGCACCGACCTGATCCTGTTGCACGGCTACCCGTACCACCGGCACGCGGCGCACCTCGCCGGCATCTTCCCGCATGTGTACGCGGACCTCGGCCCGGCGCTCGCCAGAACCGGGGCGCGCGCGGCGGCCGTACTCGCGGAGATCCTGGAACTCGCCCCGTTCGGCAAGCTGCTGTTCTCCAGCGGCGCGCACGGCCTGCCTGAGCTGCATGTGGTGGGGGCGCGGCTGTTCCGCGAGGCGCTCGGACGGGTGCTCGGCGGCTGGGTCTCGGAGGGCGCGTGGTCCCTGGCGGACGCGCAGCGGGTCGCCGGGATGATCGGCTCGGTGACGGCCCAGCGGGTCTACGGCCTCAGCGGCACGGGCGCCGCGCAGGGCGGCTGACCCGGGCCGCGGGCTGTTCGGTTCAGACGCTGGAGAGGGCCGGGTCCGCCTGGGCCGGGACCTCAGCCGTGCCCAGCGGGCGCTCCCGCAGTGACAGCAGGACCCGCAGGACCGCGATCCACACCAGGGCCGAGCCCAGCATGTGCAGGCCGACGAGGACCTCGGGCAGGTCGGTGAAGTACTGGACGTAGCCGATGACGCCCTGCGCGAGCAGCACGAGGAACAGGTCGCGGGTGCGGTGCAGGGGGCCCTTGGGGGCGTCGACCGCCTTGAGGACGAACCACAGGGCGAACGTCAGCGTCACCACGATCCACGCCAGGACGGCGTGCGCCTTGCTGATGGTCTCCCAGTCGAGCGGCATGCGCTCCACGTCGCTGGAGTCGCCGGCGTGCGGGCCCGAGCCCGTCACCACCGTGCCGACCATGATCAGCGCCACGGTGGCCGCCGTCAGGATCCAGACGAGCTGCCGCACGGCCTTGCCGACGAGGGGGCGCGGTGCGGCGTCACCCTCACGAGTGCGCTGCCACATCACCGTGGCGACCGCGATCAGCGCGGTGGACAGCAGGAAGTGGGCCGCGACCGTGTACGGGTTGAGGCCGACGAGGACGACGATGCCGCCGAGGACGGCGTTGCCCATGACGAGCCAGAACTGGGCCCAGCCGAGCCGGGTCAGGCCGCGCCGCCACGGCTTCTGCGAGCGGGCGGCGATGATCGCCCAGCCGACCGCGGCGCACAGGACGTACGTCAGCATGCGGTTGCCGAACTCGATGGCTCCGTGGAAGCCCATCGCGCTCGTCGCGGTGAGGGACTCGTCGGTGCACTTGGGCCACGTCGGGCAGCCGAGGCCCGAGCCCGTCAGGCGCACCGCGCCGCCGGTGACCACGATGACCACCGTCATGACGACGGCGGAGAGCGCGGCGCGCCGGACGGTCCGCTGAGCGGGAGTCCAGCGTTCGGCGATGAAGGCGAGCGGGTTGCGCACGGCTCGGGCGGCGTCGGCGGGGGTCACGTTTGGCACGGGCCCCATCGTAGGGCGCCGCTTGTGCATGTCTTCACGAGGGGGCCGATCCGGGACGATTGTGACGCCCCGCACGTGCCGTACGGCCTACTCCCAGCGGAAGAAGCGCGCCGCGGCGCCCAGGCCGAGGACCGCCCAGACCGCGAGGATCCCGAGGTCGCCCCACGGCATCGCCGCGCCGTGCTCAAGGACGTCCCGCAACCCGTCGGAGAGCGCCGAGATCGGCAGCAGCCCGAGGACGGACTGTGCCGCGTCCGGGAACTTGTCGAGCGGCACGATGACGCCGCCGCCGACGAGCAGGAGCAGGAAGACCAGGTTCGCGGCGGCCAGCGTCGCCTCCGCCTTGAGCGTGCCCGCCATGAGCAGGCCGAGCCCGGAGAACGCCGCCGTCCCGAGGACGAGCAGGAGCAGCACGGCGAGCGGGTTGCCCTGCGGGGACCAGCCGAGCGCGAGGGCGATCACCGTCACGAGGATCACCTGGAGGACCTCGGTGACCAGCACGGACAGCGTCTTCGCGGTCATCAGGGCCCAGCGCGGCAGTGGCGAGGACGCGAGCAGCTTGAGTACGCCGTAGCGGCGCTCGAAGCCCGTCGCGATGGCCTGGCCCGTGAACGCGGTCGACATGACGGCGAGCGCGAGGATGCCCGGGGCCAGGAAGTCCACGGCCTTCCCGTCGCCCGTGTCGACGATGTCGACCGCGCTGAACAGGACGAGCAGCAGGGTGGGGATGATGACGGTGAGCAGCAGCTGCTCGCCGTTGCGCAGGAGCATCTTCGTCTCGAGGACGGCCTGCGCGCCGATCATGCGGGACAGCGGCGCGGCCCCCGGCTTCGGCGTGTACGTACCGGCGACACTCATCCGCGCAGCTCCCTGCCGGTCATTTCCAGGCTGTGTCTTCCCGGGGGACAACCCCCGGGCCCCCGGCCGGGGGTCGGCTGGGCCTTGTTCATCCGCGCAGCTCCCTGTCGGTCATTTCCAGGCTGTGTCTTCCCGGGGGACAACCCCCGGACCCCCGGCCCGGGAGTCGGCTGGGCCATGTTCATCCGCGCAGCTCCCTGCCGGTCATTTCCAGAAAGACGTCTTCGAGGGTGTGGCGTTCGACCGAGATCTTCTCCGGCATCACGCCGTGCTGCGCGCACCACGATGTCACCGTCGCGAGCAGCTGCGGGTCGACCTCGCCGCTGACCCGGTACGAGCCGGGGGTGAGCTCGGCGGCCGCGGAGTCCATCGGGAGGGCCTTGAGGAGCGAGGCGACATCGAGCCCGGGGCGTCCGGAGAAGCGCAGGGTGTTCTCGGCGCCGCCGCGGCACAGCTGCTCGGGGGAGCCCTGCGCGATGACGCGGCCCGCGTCGATGATCGCGACGTCGTCGGAGAGTTCCTCCGCCTCGTCCATGTGGTGCGTGGTGAGGATGACGGAGACGCCGTCGGCCCGCAGATCCCGTACGAGGTCCCAGGTCGCGCGGCGTGCCTGCGGGTCGAGGCCGGCGGTCGGCTCGTCCAGGAAGACGAGGTCGGGGCGGCCGACGACCGCCATGGCGAGCGCGAGGCGCTGCTGCTGGCCGCCGGAGAGCCTGCGGTACGTGGTGCGGCCGCAGCTGCCGAGGCCGAGGCGCTCGATCAGCGCGTCCACGTCCAGGGGGTGCGCGTGGAGCTTCGCCGTATGGCGGAGCATCTCGTCCGCGCGGGCGCCGGAGTAGACGCCTCCGGACTGCAGCATCACGCCGATCCGGGGTCGCAGTTCGCCGGCCTGGGCTACGGGGTCGAGGCCGAGGACCCGGACCGTTCCCGCGTCCGGACGGCGGTAGCCCTCGCAGGTTTCGATCGTGGTGGTCTTTCCGGCGCCGTTGGGGCCGAGGACGGCGGTGATGCCGGCCGAGGCCTCCAGATCGAGGCCGTCGACCGCGGTCTTGGTTCCGTACCGCTTGACCAGACTCTGGATCCGGACGACGGGCTCGCTTCGCATGAGCGCCAAGTCTAAGGACGCGCCGCGAGTCCCCGGAGGGCGGGGCCCTCGGCGCTCAGGCCCGGTGTCTCGCCAGCCATCCCTGGGCGTACGCGACGGCGTCGGCCACCGGGAAGAGCAGGGCGTCCGCCCCGCCCACCCGGCCGCGTACGACGGCGCCGTCGCGCTCGAAGTCCGCGCCGAGTTCGTCGAACCCGTCGGCGCTGACGTCGACCTCGGTCACCGTCTCCCAGCGCCGGCCGACGGGGGTGAGGACCGCACGTCCCATTTCGGTCCTCGGGGAGGCCATCCGGTACTCGGCGAGATGGAAGGCCGTACAGGTGGAGAAGTCCGTGCCGAGGAGGAGCACGCGCGCGTTCTGTTCCTCCAGGCGGGCCAGCGGACTGTGCTCGCCGAGGGAGCAGTCGGTGGCGTGGCCGTCCGTGATCGTGGCGGCCCGCGGCCCGAGCGCCGCGAAAGACGTCTGGGGGTGCGCGCTGCGCAGCGCGCCGGGCCAGCGGCGGACGGTCTCGGCGATCGTGCCCATGCCGTCGCCGGGCGTGATCGCCGGGTCGTACGCGGGCATCGACGCGCGGATCCCGGCCCACCACTCCTGAGGCACTGGGGGCCTGCGCCACTGGGCCGGGTCGGAGTTGCCGCCGGTGTGCGTGGGGACGGTGAGTGTCCCGTTCGGTCCAAGCGCGTCGAGCAGACCTTGGACCACGGAAACGGCCCCTCCGCAGACCCAGCCGAGCGCGCTCAGGGAGGAGTGGAGGAGGAGGGTCTCGCCGGGGAGGACGCCGAGGGCACGGAGGTCGGTGGTGAGGGTGGTCCGGGTGACAAGTGGGCCGGTGGGAGGGGGTACAGGCATGGGGTGCAGTGTTCTCCGCAGAGGTGGGGCGGCACCACCGAATTGATCGATCAAAGATCGTTTTCGCAGGTCATCTTAGGTATGCCTAAGTGATGCAGTGCACCGGAGATCGTTCCGGACCCCGCTTGTCAGGCCCTGAGGAATTACGCAACAATGGCGTTGTGAAATACGTCGGCGAGGCTCAGGAGGCCCCCCAGGGGGCCCCGCAGGAGGAGATCGCGACCGGTGAGCGCTCGACGCGCAACCGGGTCGCCCGCTCCATCCTGGACCACGGCCCGTCCACCGTCGCAGATCTGGCCGGCCGCCTCGGCCTCACCCAGGCCGCGGTGCGCCGCCATCTCGACGCGCTGGCTGCCGACGAGGTCGTCGAAGCACGTGAACAGAAGATCTACGGAGCCCGTACGCGCGGCCGTCCCGCCAAGGTGTTCGCCCTGACGGACTGCGGCCGGGACGCCTTCGACCAGTCGTACGACAAGCTCGCCGCCGACGCCCTGCGCTGGATCGCGCAGCGCGAGGGAGGCGAGGAGGCCGTCGTCGCCTTCGCCCGCGCCAGGATCGCCGAGCAGGCCGGTGCCTACCGGGCGGCCGTCGAGTCCGCCGCCCCCGAGGAGCGCACGGAAGCCCTCGCCAAGGCCCTGAGCGCCGACGGGTACGCTGCTACGGCGCGAAGCGCACCGGTCGGCGAGCAGCTGTGTCAGCACCACTGCCCGGTCGCACACGTCGCCGAGCAGTTCCCGCAGCTGTGCGAGGCGGAGACCGAGATCTTCTCCCAGCTGCTCGGTACACATGTGCAGCGGCTGGCCACGATCGCCCATGGCGACGGGGTGTGCACGACGTTCATTCCGAAGATCGCACCCAAGACCACCGCCACACAAAACGACACAAACGCATCCGCAAGCACCGCCGGGAGGAACCCCGCATGACGCTCCCTATCGAGGAGACTGCCCACCCCGAGCTCGAGGGTCTGGGCAAGTACGAATACGGCTGGGCCGACTCCGACGCCGCCGGTGCCTCTGCCAAGCGGGGCATCAACGAGGACGTCGTCCGTGACATCTCGGCCAAGAAGTCCGAGCCGGAGTGGATGACCAAGCTCCGCCTCAAGGGCCTGCGCCTCTTCGACAAGAAGCCCATGCCCAACTGGGGCTCGGACCTGTCGGGCATCGACTTCGACAACATCAAGTACTTCGTGAGGTCCACCGAGAAGCAGGCCCAGTCCTGGGAGGACCTGCCCGAGGACATCAAGAACACGTACGACAAGCTCGGCATCCCCGAGGCGGAGAAGCAGCGCCTCGTCGCCGGTGTCGCGGCCCAGTACGAGTCCGAGGTCGTCTACCACCAGATCCGCGAGGACCTGGAGGAGCAGGGCGTCATCTTCCTGGACACCGACACGGCCCTGAAGGAGCACCCGGAGCTCTTCAAGGAGTACTTCGGCACGGTCATCCCGGTCGGCGACAACAAGTTCGCGTCGCTGAACTCGGCCGTGTGGTCCGGCGGATCCTTCATCTACGTCCCCAAGGGCGTGCAGGTCGAGATCCCGCTCCAGGCCTACTTCCGTATCAACACGGAGAACATGGGCCAGTTCGAGCGGACGCTGATCATCGTCGACGAGGACGCCTACGTCCACTACGTCGAGGGATGCACGGCGCCGATCTACCAGTCGGACTCCCTGCACTCCGCGGTGGTCGAGATCATCGTGAAGAAGGGCGCCCGCTGCCGTTACACGACCATCCAGAACTGGTCGAACAACGTCTACAACCTGGTCACCAAGCGCGCCGTGGCGTACGAGGGCGCGACCATGGAGTGGATCGACGGCAACATCGGCTCCAAGGTCACCATGAAGTACCCGGCCGTCTACCTGATGGGCGAGCACGCCAAGGGCGAGACCCTGTCCATCGCCTTCGCGGGCGAGGGGCAGCACCAGGACGCCGGCTCCAAGATGGTCCACATGGCGCCCAACACCTCCTCCAACATCGTGTCGAAGTCGGTGGCCCGTGGCGGCGGCCGTACCTCGTACCGCGGGCTGGTCGAGATCGGTGAGGGTGCCCACGGCTCCAAGTCGAACGTGCTGTGCGACGCGCTGCTCGTCGACACGATCTCCCGCTCCGACACGTACCCGTACGTCGACGTCCGCGAGGACGACGTGTCCATGGGCCACGAGGCGACGGTCTCCAAGGTCTCCGACGACCAGCTCTTCTACCTGATGAGCCGCGGTATGACGGAGTTCGAGGCGATGGCGATGATCGTGCGCGGCTTCGTCGAGCCGATCGCGAAGGAGCTGCCGATGGAGTACGCCCTCGAGCTCAACCGGCTGATCGAGCTGCAGATGGAAGGTGCGGTCGGCTGACCCGCCGCCCGAAAAGCAGCCGCCAGATTTCTTGACGTAGGAAGAGAGCACAACGACAGCCATGGCTGAGGCTCAGAACATCCCGGTGGGTTCCACCACCTCCGGCTCGATCGCGGTGGCCGCGGAGTCGACCGTCGCCACGCGCATGAGCGCGCCCCCGTCCTACGACGTCGCGGACTTCCCGGTCCCGCACGGCCGTGAGGAGGAGTGGCGGTTCACGCCGCTCGAGCGGCTGCGCGGCCTGCACGACGGGACGGCGGTCGCCCAGGGCGGCCTCCGCGTCGAGGTAACCGCCCCCGCGGGCGTCACCCAGGAGACCGTCGGGCGCGACGACGCCCGCGTCGGCAAGGCCGGCAAGCCGGTGGACCGCGTCGCCGCCCAGGCGTTCTCGTCCTTCGAGAAGGCCTCGGTCGTGTCCGTCCCCAAGGAGACGGTGCTCACGGAGCCCATTCGCATCGCTGTGCACGGCGAGGGCGGTACGGCCTTCGCGCACCAGGTCATCGAGCTCGGCGCGTTCGCCGAGGCCGTGGTGGTCATCGACCACACCGGTGACGCGGTGCTCGCCGCCAACGTCGACTACATCCTGGGCGACGGCGCCAAGCTGACCGTCGTCTCCGTGCAGGACTGGGACGAGAAGGCCGTCCACGTCGCGCAGCACAACGCGCTGATCGGCCGTGACGCCTCCTTCAAGTCCGTCGTCGTCACCTTCGGCGGTGACCTCGTCCGCCTGCACCCGCGCGTCAACTACGCGGGCAGCGGCGGCGAGGCCGAGCTGCTCGGCCTGTACGTCACCGACGCCGGCCAGCACCAGGAGCACCGCCTCCTGGTCGACCACGCGGCCCCGCACTGCAAGTCGAACGTCGCCTACAAGGGCGCGCTCCAGGGCCAGGACGCGCACGCCGTCTGGATCGGCGACGTCCTCATCGAGGCCACCGCCGAGGGCACCGACACGTACGAGCTGAATCGCAACCTCGTGCTGACCGACGGCGCCCGGGTGGACTCGGTCCCGAACCTGGAGATCGAGACCGGCGAGATCGTCGGCGCGGGCCACGCCTCGGCGACCGGCCGCTTCGACGACGAGCAGCTCTTCTACCTGCGCTCGCGCGGTATCCCGGCCGACGAGGCCCGTCGCCTGGTGGTCCGCGGCTTCTTCGCCGAGCTCGTCCAGCAGATCGGTCTGCCGGACGTCCAGGAGCGCCTGCTCGCCAAGATCGAGGCCGAGCTGGAGGCTTCCGTCTGATGGCCTTCGACCGTGCCCGGTTCACCCGGGCCTGCGGATTGAGCGAGCTGGAGGAGGACACCCCGAAACGGGTGGAACTCGACGGCACGCCGATCTCGGTCGTCTACACCGAGGGCGAGGTGTTCGCGATCAACGACATCTGCTCGCACGCGAACGTGTCGCTCTCCGAGGGCGAGGTGGAGGACTGCCAGATCGAGTGCTGGCTGCACGGCTCCGCGTTCGACCTCCGTACCGGTAAGCCGTCCGGCCTTCCCGCGACGCGCCCCGTCCCCGTTTACCCCGTAAAGATCGAAGGGGACGACGTACTCGTCTCCCTCTCCCAGGAGTCCTGAGGCACCCATGGCAACGCTTGAAATCAAGGACCTGCACGTCACCGTCGAGGCCGACAACTCCACCAAGGAGATCCTCAAGGGCGTCGACCTGACCGTGAAGCAGGGCGAGACGCACGCCATCATGGGCCCGAACGGCTCCGGCAAGTCGACCCTCGCCTACTCCATCGCGGGTCACCCCAAGTACACGATCACCCAGGGCACCGTCACCCTCGACGGCGAGGACGTCCTCGAGATGTCCGTCGACGAGCGCGCCCGCGCCGGCATGTTCCTCGCCATGCAGTACCCGGTCGAGGTCCCCGGCGTCTCGGTCTCCAACTTCCTGCGCACCTCGGCCACCGCGATCCGCGGCGAGGCCCCCAAGCTGCGCACGTGGGTCAAGGAGGTCAAGACCGCGATGGAGCAGCTCCAGATGGACCCTGCCTTCGCCGAGCGCAACGTGAACGAGGGCTTCTCCGGCGGTGAGAAGAAGCGCCACGAGATCCTCCAGATGGAGCTCCTCAAGCCGAAGATCGCGATCCTCGACGAGACCGACTCCGGCCTCGACGTCGACGCGCTGCGCCAGGTCTCCGAGGGCGTCAACCGCGTCCGCGAGACCGGCGAGGTCGGCACCCTGCTGATCACGCACTACACGCGCATCCTGCGCTACATCAAGCCGGACTTCGTCCACGTCTTCTCGCAGGGCAGGATCGTCGAGTCCGGCGGCCCCGAGCTCGCCGACAAGCTCGAGGCCGAGGGCTACGAGGCATACACGAAGGGCGGCGCATCCGCGTGACACAGCTGCCGGGCCTCCTCGACACCGAGGCGATCCGCAAGGACTTCCCGATCCTCGACCGGGTACTTCACGACGGCAAGAAGCTCGTGTACCTGGACAACGCGGCGACCTCGCAGACGCCGCGGCAGGTCATCGACACGCTCAGTGAGTACTACGAGCAGCACAACGCCAACGTGCACCGGGGCGTGCACGTGCTCGCCGAGGAGGCCACGGCGCTGTACGAAGGTGCTCGTGACAAGGTCGCGGCCTTCATCAACGCACCGAGCCGCGACGAGGTCATCTTCACCAAGAACGCCTCCGAGTCGCTCAACCTCGTGGCGAACATGCTGGGCTGGGCCGACGAGCCCTACCGCGTGGACCACGAGACCGAGATCGTCATCACGGAGATGGAGCACCACTCCAACATCGTGCCGTGGCAGCTGCTCTCGCAGCGCACGGGCGCGAAGCTGCGGTGGTTCGGGCTGACCGACGACGGCCGCCTCGACCTCTCCAACATCGACGAGATCATCACCGAGAAGACGAAGATCGTCTCGTTCGTCCTCGTCTCCAACATCCTGGGCACGCTCAACCCGGTCGAGGCCATCGTGCGCCGCGCCCAGGAGGTCGGCGCGCTCGTCCTCATCGACGCGTCCCAGGCCGCCCCGCACATGGTGCTCGACGTGCAGGCGCTGCAGGCCGACTTCGTGGCCTTCACCGGCCACAAGATGTGCGGCCCGACGGGCATCGGCGTCCTGTGGGGACGCCAGGAGCTTCTCGAGGACCTGCCGCCCTTCCTGGGCGGCGGCGAGATGATCGAGACCGTCTCCATGCACTCGTCGACGTACGCTCCGGCGCCGCACAAGTTCGAGGCGGGTACGCCCCCGATCGCCCAGGCCGTCGGCCTCGGCGCGGCCGTGGACTACCTGACCTCGATCGGCATGGACAAGATCGCCCAGCATGAGCACGCGATCACCGAGTACGCGGTGAAGCGTCTCCTTGAGGTCCCGGACCTGCGGATCATCGGCCCCACCACGGCCGAGGACCGCGGCGCCGCGATCTCGTTCACGCTCGGTGACATCCACCCGCACGACGTGGGCCAGGTCCTGGACGAGGAAGGCATCGCGGTCCGCGTGGGTCACCACTGCGCCCGCCCCGTCTGCCTGCGCTACGGAATTCCTGCGACCACGCGAGCGTCGTTCTACCTGTACTCCACGCCCGGCGAGATCGACGCGCTGATCGACGGCCTGGAGCACGTACGGAACTTCTTCGGCTGAGGGGCTGGCTGGGAACGTGAAGCTGGATTCGATGTACCAGGACGTCATCCTGGACCACTACAAGCACCCGCACGGGCGCGGTCTGCGCGATGGCGACGCCGAGGTGCACCACGTCAATCCGACGTGCGGCGACGAGATCACGCTGCGCGTGAAGTACGACGGCTCGACGATCAGTGACGTCTCGTACGAGGGCCAGGGCTGCTCGATCAGCCAGGCTTCGGCCTCTGTGCTGAACGAGCTGCTCGTCGGCAAGGACCTGGCCGAGGCGCAGAAGATCCAGGAGACCTTTCTGGAGCTGATGCAGTCGCGGGGCAGGATCGAGCCCGACGACGCGATGGAGGAGGTGCTGGAGGACGCGGTCGCGTTCGCCGGTGTCTCCAAGTACCCGGCCCGTGTGAAGTGCGCCCTCCTGAGCTGGATGGCGTGGAAGGACGCGACGGCCCAGGCGCTGGACGGCGCGGAAAGGAAGACGGCATGAGCGAGACTGTGACCACGAAGCCGGCGTCCGAGGAAGAGGTCCGCGAGGCCCTCTACGACGTCGTCGACCCCGAGCTGGGCATCGACGTCGTCAACCTCGGCCTGATCTACGGCATCCACATCGACGACGCCAACATCGCCACGATCGACATGACGCTCACGTCCGCGGCCTGCCCGCTGACCGACGTCATCGAGGACCAGGCGAAGTCGGCCACTGACGGCATCGTGAACGAGCTCCGGATCAACTGGGTCTGGATGCCGCCGTGGGGCCCGGACAAGATCACCGACGAGGGTCGCGAGCAGCTGCGCGCGCTCGGCTTCAACGTCTGATCGCTCCCTCCGGTTCGTCACACCCGTACGGCCCCCTGTGCTCCCGGCACGGGGGGCCGTGCTGTCTGGTGTTCGCTCCCGGGTCGCGGTGCGTACGCCTGTAGTTGGCCCACGTGGCCGAAGGTTCTCGTCGACACCCGCCCGATGAGAGGCCCTCATGCAGCACTTCCTTCCCACATCCCGCCGCAGAGCCGTCGCCGTCACGGGCGGAGTGCTCACGCTGGCCCTCGCGGGGCTCAACAGCCCGGCGGGCGCGGCGAGTTACGGGACGCCGACGATCGCACTCTCCGCCTCGTACGTCTCCGGGGCGGTCGGCGCCACGGGTGACCCCGTCGTGACCGTCACCGTCGGCCAGAGCGGCGCCGACGCGTCGGCGCTGACCGTGGCCGCCTCCGCGAGCAGCAAGTCGTCCGTCGCCGGCACCGGGAACGTCACCGTCACCGGGTCGGGCGCCACCCGGCAGGTGTCCGTCGCCGCGCAGGGCCGTGGCTACACCGACCTCACCCTCAAGGTGACCGGCGTGGACGGCAGGACCGTCACCAAGACGCTGCACTACGCCGCTTCGGCCGCCGTGCAACAGGGCCCCGACACCCGCTACTTCACGGGTTCCAGCGACGCGTCCGCCGCTGTCGACGCGGGCGGCGGCTACGTCCTCGTCGCCGACGACGAGTCCAACGTCCTGCGCCTCTACAGCGGTTCGGTCTCCGGCGCGCCCGTGAAGACCTGGGACTTCAGCTCGCAGCTCGGGGTGACCAAGGAGGTCGACATCGAGGGCGCCACGCGCGTCGGCGACACGATCTACTGGACCGGGTCCCTCGGCAACAACAAGGACGGCGAGTACAAGACCCCCCGGAACACGGTCTTCACGACCACGGTGAGCGGCAGCGGGGCCGCGACGCAGCTGTCGTACGGCAAGGCGTACAAGAAGCTGCGGGACGACCTGGTCGCGTGGGACGAGGTGAACGGGGACCGCTACGGGTTCGCCGCCGGCACCGAGGACGGGCAGGTGCCCAAGCAGGTCGACGGGTTCAACGTCGAGGGCCTCGAATTCGCGCCCGGGTCGACCAGCACCGCGTACATCGGGTTCCGCGCGCCGCTCGTGCCGCCGAAGGACGGGGGCAAGGCGCTCGTCGTGCCCGTCACCAACTTCGACAAGGTCGTGTCGAGCGGGACGAAGCCCGTGTTCGGGACGCCCGTCGAGCTGGACCTCGGCGGGCTCTCGGTGCGCGACATCCGCAAGAACGCCGCGAACCAGTACCTGATCGTGGCCGGCAGCTGGGCCGCCGACGACAACTCCGACCCGTACGCCCTGTACCAGTGGGACGGCGTCGCGGGACACGCGCCGGTCAAGCGGATGGACCTGCCGACGAGCGACCCCGGCGGCTGGGAGGCCGTGGTGAGCGTGCCCGACCTGACGCAGTCCGGCGCCCGCGCGCAGCTCCTGACCGACAACGGCTCCGCCGACCTCTATGGCGACGGCACCGAGGCCAAGGACCTCACGCACCCGGAGTGGAAGAAGTCCAGGGCCGCCTGGTTCGGCGTCACCGACTAGTCCGCGGGCGTTGAGCGGGCCTGCCCGTGCAGGCCCGCTTTTCTGGTGTCAGGTCCTCGACCGGAAGCTAGGCGTCGGACCGGGACGCGAGCTCCAGGGTGTGGGCGAGGCCCTCCCTGCGGATGCGCTGGTCGGTGTAGAGCAGCGCGGTGACCAGCGGCAGGAACACCGAACTCACCAGCTGCACCAGCAGGTTGGCGATCATGGACAGGGCCATGATGAAGCCCAGCTGCGGCAGCATCGCCTCGAACACGTCGGACGCGCTCTGACCCGGCTCGTACGCCTGCGGAGTCGTGTCGGGCATCGCGATCTGGAGCGGCACCCGCACCGCGAGCGACACCACCATCATGATCGCGCCGGCCAGCAGGGAGATGCCGAACGTGCGCCACCAGGCGCCCCGCACGAGCCGCGCCGAGCGGCGCAGAGCCTGGATCGGCCCGGCCTCCTCGAGCGTGGCGGCCGCCGGGCCGAACATGAAGAGGACGTAGACCCAGACCACGAGCGGCACCGTCACCGCCATGAGCAGGAACAGCACGCCGACCGGCGCGAACGACTGCGTGAGCAGCATGACGAAGATCGACACGAAGAACGCCACGGCCAGGCCCGCGGGGATCAGCGCGATCAGGCCCATCAGCAGGCCCACGCCGAGCACGGAAGGCGTGCGGGACCAGGCGCGCCGCCACACCGCCCCGAAGCGTGCGGGACGGCCGAGCACCGCCTCGCGCAGCACCACGGTGCACGCGGACTGGATGAACGCCGTGCCGACCGTGAGCGCCAGCATGCCGACGGCCCACACCACGCCGAACGCGGTCAAAGCCGGCCGCGCGTGGCTCCACTCGAACTCGGTGTGCCGGTCCAGGAGCGCCCGTACGTCGTCCGAGACGGCCGCGTAGGCGAGCGCCAGCGCGCCCGCCATGAGCGCGGCGAGCGCCACGTACACGATGAGGACGGTGCCGAACAGCGGCTTCGCGTGGCGGCGCATCGTCGTGAAGGCGCCGCCGAGTATCCGGTCGACGCCGAGCGGGGCGAGCGGGATGACGCCGGGCTGCGGCGGGGGTGGCGGCCACGCACCCCAGCCGTAACCGCCAGGTCCGTATCCAGGTCCGTATCCAGGCCCGTGTCCGGGCCCCTGGCCAGGGCCCTGTCCCCACATGTCCGTCATCTCGCCGCACTCCCAGGAGTAGTTCGTCCCTGTGGCCCCCCACAGTGATCGCGACACGATAGCCCGAGCGTGCTATGTACGCCTGTACACAACGTTGCGTACACTCGTACACATGGGATATGTACTGCTCTCCGGCGCCATCGCGGCGGAAGTGGCCGCCACCACCGCCATGAAGTACAGCGAGGGATTCAGCAGGCTCTGGCCCTCCCTGATCACCGTCTCCGGCTATCTGATCGCGTTCGCGCTGCTCGCACAGACGCTGAAGACCGTGCAGGTCGGGACCGCGTACGCGATCTGGGCCGGCGTCGGCACGGCCGTCATCGCCGGGATAGGGATGCTCTTCCTCGGCGAGGCGATGACCGCGGCCCGGCTCGCGGGGATCGCCCTGGTCATCGGCGGCGTGGTGCTGCTCAACATGGGCGGCGCCCACTGATGGCGCGGCGCTACGACCCCGAGCGGCGGCAGCGCATCATCGACGCCGCGATCCGGGTGGTGGGCGAGAAAGGCATCGGAGGACTCAGCCACCGCAGCGTCGCTGCCGAGGCCGATGTGCCGCTCGGCTCGACGACGTACCACTTCAAGACCCTCGACGAACTGCTGGTCGCCGCGCTTCGCCAGACCAATGAAGGGTTCGCGAAGGTCGTGGCGGGCAGCGACGTCTTCGAGGCGCCGCGTTCCGGGCTCGCCGCCGGGCTCGCCGCGGTCCTCGGCGAGTGGTTCGCCGGTGAGCGCACCGCCGTCGAGCTCGAGTACGAGCTGTATCTCGCCGCCCTGCGCAGGCCCGCGCTGCGGCCCGTCGCCGCCGAGTGGTGCGCAGGTGTCGCCGACGAGCTCGCGCGCCGCACCGACCCGGTCACGGCCCGCGCGCTCGTCGCCCTGATGGACGGAATCTGCCTCCAGGTGCTGCTCACGGACGCCGTCTACGAGGAGGAGTACGCGCGCGACATGTTCGCGCGGGTCATCGACGGGGCGCCCGGCCAGGACGCGGACGGTGCCGCGGCCGACCGGCCGGGGGAGCGCGGCGCGCCCGGTACCTGAGACACCGGCCGTACCGGTTCGCCCCCGCGGCGCACCTCCGGTTAGGTTTCACCCATGTCTGACTCTCCCGCCAGCACCACCGCTCAGCGCACCACCGGCGCCGTCGCCGCAGGCCTCGCCACGCTCACCGCCGACGGCACGGTCCTCGACACCTGGTTCCCCGCCCCGTCCCTCCAGGACGAGCCGGGCCCGGCCGGCACCGAGCGGCTCTCCGCCGAGCGCGCCGCCGAACTGCTCGGCGAGGGCGCCGCGAAGGCCATCGGCACCGACGCCCGCCGCGGTGTGGAGACCGTCGCCGTGCGCACGGTCATCGCCTCGCTCGACGACAAGCCGCTCGACGCGCACGACGCGTACCTGCGCCTCCACCTGCTCTCCCACCGGCTGGTCAAGCCGCACGGGCAGAACCTGGACGGCGTCTTCGGCCTCCTCGCCAACGTCGCCTGGACCTCGCTCGGCCCGGTCGCCGTCGACGACGTCGAGAAGGTCCGCCTCAACGCCCGCGCCGAGGGCCTGCACCTCTCCGTGACGTCCATCGACAAGTTCCCCCGCATGACGGACTACGTGGCGCCGAAGGGCGTCCGCATCGCCGACGCCGACCGCGTCCGGCTCGGCGCGCACCTCGCCGAGGGCACGACCGTCATGCACGAGGGCTTCGTCAACTTCAATGCCGGCACGCTCGGCACGTCGATGGTCGAGGGCCGCATCTCCGCCGGCGTCGTCGTCGGCAACGGCTCCGACATCGGCGGCGGCGCCTCCACCATGGGCACGCTCTCCGGCGGCGGCAACGTCCGCATCACGATCGGCGAGCGCTGCCTCGTCGGCGCGGAGGCGGGCGTCGGTATCGCCCTCGGCGACGAGTGCGTCGTCGAGGCCGGCCTGTACGTCACCGCCGGCACGCGCGTCACGATGCCCGACGGCGAGATCGTCAAGGCCCGCGACCTGTCCGGAGCCTCGAACATCCTCTTCCGCCGCAACTCGGTCTCCGGGGCCGTCGAGGCCCGCCCGAACAACGCGGTGTGGGGCGGCCTGAACGAGGTTCTGCACAGCCACAACTGATCACAGGCGGCCGTGACGTGCGGCCGCCTGATCGATCTCCTCTGACCTGCCGCTGAGCTGTCGGCAGTTGTCGACGTCGGTCATCGTTGAGCGCCCTCCACGGCCCCATGAGAGCCCGGGAGGGCGCTCGCGCGTTGAGGGAGAAAGCTGCTTTGTAAGTTCTGCCCGGCGGGGCCTGCGGCGGCGCGGCGCGGCGGCCTGGACGTCCCCGCCGGTCACCTCGGGATGCCACTGTCCTCCACTTCTCTGCCGATACTCCATGCGGGTGGTGTGGGCCTTCGGGGCGTCGCCGTCGAAGAGGGACGGCGTCAGGGGGACGTCATGGCTCGGGCCTGGCCGCCGACCGCTGACCTGCGGAACTGCGCAGACTTCTGCTCAAGATGCTGGAGAGGGTATGTGCTACTAGCGTGATACGTGTGAGAGTCGCAACCCGGGCACGCCCTGGGCGGCAAGTTCCGGAAGGACCGGAACCAATGAGCGGCGAGACGTGCTCCCGCGTCGAGCTGTGACCTCTGCGAACCGCACCGTATGTCTTGCATGCGCTGTGGCCACCCGCCTTCGATCTTCGGTGGCGGAAGGAAAGGTAGAGACTCATGCGAGCACCTCATATCAAGCGTTCCCTCGCTGTAGCCGCAGCCGGCGTGATGCTGGCTGGTGGCGCCGCAGTTGGCGCCGCAGGGACGGCTGCGGCCGCCCCTGCCCACGCGACCTCCGCGGCCAGCCACTCCAACAACCGGTGCGGCTGGTGGGATGACTGCTACGGCTACGACAACGGGTACGGCTACGGCAACGGGTACGGCTACGGCAACGGGTACGGATACGGCTACGACAACGGGTACGACAACGGGTACGGCTACGGCAACGGGTACGGCGGCGTAGCCATTGTCGTGGTGGGCGGCTACGTCGGCTACTGAGCCGATTCACGCTGCTCATTGCCTGACCTGCTACAACATCAGAACAGCCACAACTGACGCACCCCGCAACCGAAGTGGCCCGCACCGGCATCCGGTGCGGGCCACTCGCGTCATCCCGCGCACAATGTCCCGCGCATTTCTTGCGCACGCAGGCATAGCGAGGGCGCACCGCGCGCGTCACAAGGAACAGCAGGGGGGCAGCAGGGCCGCCCGACGGGGAAGAGAAGGTGAAGATGGATGCGGGCAGGGAAGCACCAGCGGGGTATGCCGGGCAGACAGCGGGCGAGGCGGGCGCGGATCGCTGGGACAGCTTCCGCGAGTTCGTGGCGAGCAGGTCATCCGCGCTCCTGAGGACCGCGGTGCTCCTCAGCGGGGGCGACCGGCACGCCGCCGAGGACCTGCTCCAGAACGCGCTGATCAAGGCGGCCGGACGCTGGCACCGGATCGACGAACCGGAGGCCTACGTACGGAAGATCCTCTACCGCCAGCAGATCAGCAGATGGCGCCTGAAGTGGCGCGGACGGGAACTGACTGTCGCCGAGCCGCCGGAGAGTCGTACAGGGGTCGACTCTTCCCACGCCGCCGACCTGCGCATCGTGATGCGCACCGCGCTCGCCAGGCTCACCGCCCGGCAGCGCACCGTACTCGTCCTGCGCTACTTCGAGGACCTGCCCGAGGCGGACGTCGCCCGCCTGCTCGGCTGTTCGGTGGGGACCGTGCGCTCGACCACGCACCGCTCGCTCGCCAAGCTGCGCAGCCTCGCGCCCGAACTCGCCGCGCTCGGTCCGGCCGACGCCGAAGACCTGCCGTCCCGTGACTTCTCGCCCATGGAGGTGCGTCCGTGAACGTCGATGAACTGCTCCGTGACGCACTGCGCGAACAGGCCGCCGACAGCGCGTCCGTGCCGTCCGACTTCGCCGACCGGGTGCTCGCCGTGCGGCACCGCCGCCGGGTCCGCACCATCGCGGGCGCCGCGGTCGCCACGGCGGCGGTCGTCGCCACCGCGGTTGCCGTGCCCGTCCTGAACTCGGGCGGCCAGGACGTACGCCCCGCGAGCCAGATGAACCAGAGCGACATCATCGCCCACCCGGACCAGTCACCGCCGCGGGACCTCATCGCGGCGGGGGACACGGCGCTGGCCGCGTTCTCCACATACAAGACGGTCAAGCAGCCCAACCGGGACGCCGTCATGGAGCGCACCTACGGGCTGCTCAACCAGAAGACTGGCAAGTACGACAGGACCACGCGGTGGTCGTGGGTCGAGGTGGCGCCGGGGATGCGGACGGCCGCCGTCCTGGAGAAGCGGCTGCCCGTCGACCGCATCGGCCTGCTCGACCTGATGACCGGCAAGGTGGAGCGGTGGATCGAGCTCGACAAGGGCGTGGCCGGGGTGGAGTTCTCGCCGGACGGCAGGAAGCTCCTCGCCACGACGTACGCCAAGAACCCCGACCACCTCTACTGGTCGCACAAGATGAACGTGAACGGCAAGGACGAGCCGGGGCCGGTCGCCAGCCGGACCGGGTTCACCGTCGTCGACGTCGCCTCCGGCAAGGCGGACTGGCACGAACGGCCTTTCTGGGAGGACAAGATGGGCTGGTCGCCGAACGCGCGCGCCGACCTCCGGTTCAGCCACGACGGCAAGCTCGTCTACGAGCAGATCCCGATGGCGCCGGACCGGATCTACTACGACCTGAACGGCCGCAAGGTGGCCACACCCGCCGTGGAGAAGCACGTGTCGTGGGCGGAGGCGGGGCTCTCGCCGGACGGCAAGCTCATCGGCGGTGAGTTCGCCGGCGAGGGCAACGAGATCGCCTCGGCGATCGTCGACCCCCTCAGCGGCAGGATGGTCACCAAGGTGCCGGGGCAGCAACTGCTCGCCTGGGCCGACAACAAGCGGCTCATCGCCTGGGGCTGCGATCCCAAGAAGTGCAGCGGCAAGGGCGAGTTCCACAACCAGCTGCTCCTGCTCACCATCGGCAGCGACAAGGTCGTCCAGCTCAGCGACTTCCGTAAGGCGTCCGACGACTACCCGGGCCGCTGGACACCGCAGTTCACTACGCGCTGACGGAGGATGCGTCTGTCCGGCCGGGGGCCCGGGGGTTGTCCCCCGGGACGGCACCGCACCACGCGTTGGCGAAGCTCTCGTACGCGGTCAGCAGCCCGTCGGTCACCTCGTGGCCGGCGGGCCGCAGTGGTGCGCGGACAGGGCCGGCGGGCAGGCCGAGCGCGCCGAGCAGCGCCTTCGCGGTGACCGTGCCCGGCAGGCCGGACGCCATCATCAACTCCACGAGCGGCGCCGCCAGTTGCTGCCGCCGGGCCGCCTCCCGGGTGTCGCCCGCGTCGAAGGTGTCCAGGACGGCCCGCAGCGCGCGCGGCGCCACGTTCGCGACCGTCGACACGAAGCCCGCCCCGCCCACCGCGTACAGCGGAAGCGCGAACTCCTCGCAGCCCGCGTAGTACGCGAGACCGGTCGCGCCGAGCACCTTCTGCGTGCCGAGCATGTCGTACGCGCAGTCCTTGACGGCCACGATCCGGGGGTGGGACGCCAGCCGGATCAGGGTGTCCGGCTCGATGCGCGTGCCGGTGCGGCCCGGGATGTCGTACAGCATCACCGGCAGCCCCGACGCGTCCGCGATCTCGCGGAAGTGCGCCTCCAGGGCGTCCTGCGGAGGGCGGCTGTAGTACGGACTGACGACCAACAGGCCGTCCGCGCCCGCCTTTTCGGCACCGGCCGCCAGCTCCACGGAGTGCCGCGTGTCCGCCGTGCCGATGCCCGCGACGACCGGGACCCGCTCCCCGACCGCGTGCTTCACGGCCCGCACGAGCGCCGCCTTCTCCTCGTCCGACGTCGTCGGGGACTCGCCGGTGGTGCCGGACAGGACCAGGCCCTCACAGCCCTCGGCCACCAGATGGGCCGCCAGGCGCTGCGCGCCGTCCAGGTCCAGGGCGCCGTCGTCGGCGAACGGCGTGACCATGGCGCACAGGGCGCGGCCGAAGGGCGGGTGCGGGGAGTTCGCGAGGCTCATAGGTGCAGTCTCGGCGCCCTAACCGTGCAGCTCCACTTAATTCTTCTACGAGGTAGTGGCAAGTCTTGCTTAGCAGTCGAGGGTGCATGGCCGAGTTCCGACGGGATATTGGCCGAGGGCCGACCTTCAGGAAATGCACCCGGATTCCGAATTATCAGAGAGAAGTTGCACGTATGCGTAGACATATAAAACGTATAAGGATCCCGTGGTGCGTGACGTCGTCCTGGCCCTCGCCGTTCCCCTGCTGATCTGTGCGAGTGGCGTCTACGCCGCGTGTGACGGCTGGTGGCGCCGCAGGCACCCCGCGCCGGCCCCGCACTCACATGCCGGACGCCGCCTCGCCGCCGAACGGGCGGTGGCCGACGCGGAGGCGATCGTGGCCGACCGGTACGCGATCCTCGCCGAGGCGGAGCACAGCGCCGCGCGGCTCGGGGGGCAGCAGTAGGGCGGGGCGCCCACTCCCTGTCGGTGAGTGGGCGCCCCGCCCTTGTGCGTTCCTGTGCTCAGTGCTCAGCGCTTACCGATGCTGTTGAAGAGCGAGCGCGACCAGACGTAGCCGAGTACGGCCAGCGCCACGCACCAGGCCACGGCCAGCCACCCGTTGTTGCCGATCTCGGTGCCGAGCAGCAGTCCGCGCACCGTCTCGATGGCCGGGGTGAACGGCTGGTACTCGGCGATCGGCTGGAACCAGCCCGGCATCGCGTCGACCGGCACGAAGGCGCTGGACAGGAGCGGCAGGACCATCAGAGGCATGGCGTTGTTGCTGGCCGCCTCGGCGTTCGGGCTGGAGAGGCCCATCCCGACCGCGATCCACGTGAGCGCCAGGGAGACGAGCGCCAGCAGTCCGACCGCGAGGATCCACTCCAGGACGGTGGCGTCAGTGGCGCGGAACCCGATCGCCACGGCGACGGCCCCGACGAGCACCACGCTCATCACGCATTGCAGCACGCTCCCGACGACGTGCCCGATGAGCACCGACCCGCGGTGGATCGACATCGTACGGAAGCGGGCGATGATGCCCTCGGTCATGTCCATGGAGACGGATACCGCGCTGCCGATCGTGGTGCCGCCGATGGTCAGCATCAGGATGCCCGGGACGAGATAGGCGATGTACGCGGAGCGGTCCGCACCGCCGCCGCTGATGCCCGCGCTCATCACGTCCCCGAAGATGTAGACGAAGAGCAGCAGCAGCACGACCGGCGTGAGCAGCAGATTCAGCGTCATGGAGGGGTAGCGCCGCGCGTGCAGGAGGTTGCGGCGCAGCATCGTGGACGAGTCGCGCACGGCGAGGGACAGGGAGCTCATCGGGCGTCCTCCTTGGGCTGGTTCGGCTGGTTCGGCTGGTTCGGCTGGTTCGGCTGGTTCGGCTGGTTCGGCTGGGCGGGCACGCCGGCGCCGCCGGTCAGGGCGAAGAACACGTCGTCGAGGTCGGGGGTGTGCACGGTCAGCTCGTCCGCCTCGATGGCGGCGGCGTCCAGCCAGTCGAGGATGGAGCGCAGCTCGCGCTGGCTGCCGTCGCTGGGGAGCTGCAGCGCGAGGGCCTCGTCGTCCCGATGGGCCTCGCGCAGTGAGAGGGCGGCGGCCTGGTAGGCGTCCGGGTCGGTGAAGCGGAGCCGTACGTGTCCGCCGGGGATGAGCCGCTTGAGTTCCTCGGCGGTGCCCTCGGCGGCGATCTTGCCGTCGTTGAGTACGGCGATGCGGTCGGCGAGC
Organism: Streptomyces sp. NBC_01445; assembly: GCF_035918235.1. Classification (NCBI taxonomy): domain Bacteria; kingdom Bacillati; phylum Actinomycetota; class Actinomycetes; order Kitasatosporales; family Streptomycetaceae; genus Streptomyces; species Streptomyces sp. NBC_01445. The sequence continues at coordinate 7,523,909 of NZ_CP109485.1, forward strand.
TCGTCGGCCTCATCCAGGTACTGGGTGGTGAGGAAGACGGTGACGCCGTCGGAGACCAGCTCTCGGATGATGCCCCACATGTTGTGACGGGCGCGCGGGTCGAGGCCGGTGGTGGGCTCGTCGAGGAAGATGATCCGCGGGCTGCCGACCAGCGTCATGGCGATGTCCAGGCGGCGCTTCATGCCGCCGGAGTAGGTGGAGGCGGGCTTCTTCGCGGCGTCGGTCAGGTCGAACCGCGCCAGCAACTCGGCGGCGACCCGCCGCCCCTCACGCTTGGACAGGTGGTGCAGGTCCGCCATGAGGAACATGTTCTCCTCGCCGGTGATCAGCCCGTCGACGGCGGAGAACTGCCCGGTCACGCCGATCGCGGCACGCACGCCTTCCGGCGAAGTGGCGACGTCGTGGCCCGCGACCTGGGCCTGGCCACCGTCGGCGGAGATGAGCGTGGACAGGATCTGCACGGCAGTGGTCTTGCCCGCGCCGTTCGGCCCGAGCAGTGCGAACACGGTGCCGGTCGGGATGTGCAGGTCGATGCCGTCGAGGACGGTCTTGTCGCCGTACGACTTGCGCAGATCGGCGGTGGAGACGGCGGCGGGCGGTTGCTGGCCGTTGCCCAGCCTGGGCGTGGGCATGACAGACGAAGGCATGGAGCCCTCCCAATCGAAGGCGTGGTGGCGGTGGGGTGATGAGCGGTGAAGTGGCCGGTGGCGTCAGGAAGTTGGGGCGGGTCAGGCCCGGGCTCGGCGGATGTCGATGTTGCCGAACTTGGTCCGGGCGCGGACCTCGACGGTGTCCTCGGACTTGTCGGGGCCGTCGGAGGTGCCGAGCCCGTTGTGCACCTGGCCGGCGGCCGAGCTCACGTCGAGCCAGGCGGCCGTGCCCCCGCGGATGCCGATCTCGATGGCGCCGTAGGAGGTCTCCAGCTGGATGGTGCCGCGGGCGACTTCGTCGACGCGCAGGGCGCCGTGGGCGGTGGTGGCCGCGACCGAGCCCTCTGCGCGCCCGACGAAGATGTCACCGTGGGCGCCGTTCACGCGCAGATCGCCCAGGGCGTCGCCGACGGTCGTGGTGCCGGATGAGTTCTTCAGGACGGCCTGACCGTCGACGGTGCCGAGGCGCACGCTGCCGGAGCTGGTGGTGATCTCGGCGGACCCCTGGACATGGTCCACGGTGACGCTGCCGTGGGACGCGGCCAGGTGCAGCGGGCCGCTGGTCTCGAGGCGGACATCGCCCGACGAGGTCTTCACGCGGACCTCGCCGAGCCGGCCCTCACCGTTCACCTGGGTCCAGGCGCCGGCCACCTCCACCTGCGAGCCCGTGGGCAGCTCGACCGTCACGTCGACGACTCCGGAGGGGCCGATGAGGCGGCGGCCCTTGGGTGTCCTGATGGTCAACAGGCCGCTCGCGTACCGCACTTCGGTCTGCTCGGCGGCCCGCACGTGCTGGTCCTTCTTCGGGTCGCGCGGCTGCACGTCGACGAGGGTGTCGAGCCGGTCGGTGGCGATGAACCGGATGGACCCGGCTTCCACGTGGGCGGTGGCCGAGATCGGCTCGGGAGTGTCGAAAGGAGCGTCGAAAGAAGGCATGGCTGTCCCGTCCTCTTGGGTCTCAGGGTGAAGTTCCGGGTGAATTCGGGCGGGCGGAGGCGCGGTCAGCGCACCCAGCCCGTGAAGCTCTGTCCGACGGTGCGGGTGGTGCGGGTGGCTTTGGTGCCTCCCGGCGCACGTGGCGGGGTGCCGCCGTCGACCGCGGCCGACACGGCTCGTACCAGCCACGCGTTGACCGACAGGCCCTCGCGGTTCGCGGCCTCCTCGGCGCGCGTCTTGAGGTGGGCGGGCAGGCGCAGATTGACCCGGGCGGTGCCGCCGTCGTCGCCGTCGGCGGGTGCCGGGGCCGGCGCCTTGAGGGGCTCGGCGGGCCCGCTCCGGTCCTCGTACGACGCCTCGTACGCCTCGTCGGTCGCCGGCCGCGTCACCACGAAGTCGGGGTCGAGCCCGCGCAGTCGTACGTCGACCGAGCCGGGGGCGAGTTCACGGGTGATCTCGTCCATCGCGGCGGAGAGCACATTGAGCATCGTCAGGCGGGTCGCCGACTCCAGGGGAGCGGTGAGCCGTTCGGCCAGCTCGCGGGCTTCTTCACCGCCGGCTTCGGCGGCCACCGCGAGTTCGCGGCGGAGGTTGTCGACATACGGCGTGAGGTCCATGACGCCATAGTGGCACCATCATGGCGCCATACGCAAGTGAGGCAGGGGAGTGATTGCAGAGTGAAGGCGGAGGAGTGGCTTTGACCTGCGGAAACGTGCTGGCGTCGAGTTGTGTCAAAGCGGTGCCACACCGGGTCGTGTCCACTCTGGCACCCCAAATGGCGCCATGTGGCGCCACCGCGATCCGCCCTGGGCGGGGCCACGGTCGTCACCTACGCGGAGTGGACCGGCGCGGAGGCCCATGACGCGACACTCGCCGTCCCTGGCGCGACCGGCCGCTACAGGCTCGCGCTGAGCCTCGTGCCGGGGCCGGCCGCGTAACGACGTCCGTCGGGCGGCCGCGACTCACCGAACAATCAAGTCGCCTGGACAAAAAAAGTTTTCGGTGCGACCGTGGAGTCATGTTGGACGTCACCGTGATCGAGGACCCGGCGGCAGCCGCAGTCTCCCTCGACCCGATCAGGGCCCGGCTGCTCGCGGAGCTGGCCGCCGGACCCGCATCCGCCGCAATGCTCGCCCCCAAGGTCGGCCTGCCGCGTCAGAAGGTGAACTACCACCTCAAGGCGCTGGAGAAGCACGGCCTGGTCGAGCTGGCGGGGGAGCGGCGCAAGGGCAATGTCACCGAGCGCCTGATGCGGGCCACGGCCGCCTCGTACGTGATCTCACCGGTCGCGCTCGGCGCCGTGCAGCCCGACCCGGACCGGGCCCGCGACCAGCTCTCCGCGCGCTGGCTGCTCGCCGTCGCGGCACGCCTCGTACAGGACGTGGGAGCGCTGCTGACCGGGGCCGCCAAGGCGAAGAAGCGCCTTGCCACCTACGCCCTCGACGGCGAGGTCAGGTTCGCGTCCGCCGCGGACCGGGCCGCGTTCATCGAGGAGCTGACCCAAGGGGTCGGCGCGCTCGTCCGCAAATACCACGACGGATCAGCCGAGGGCGGCCGTGACCACCGCGTGGTGATCGCCGTGCATCCCTCGGTGAAGGATCCGCAGCCCCGACCGCCCCTCGAAGACCGACCGCACTGACCGCACCAAGGAGTTACCGCCATGACGAACGACCCCAGGGAATTCGAGATCGCCCGCGAGTTCGAGGTCGACGCCACCCCCGAGCAGGTCTGGGAGGCGCTCACCTCGGGCACCGGCGGGTGGCTGTGGCCGATGGAGTACGAGCCGAAGGAGGGCGGCCGCGGGCCGCACGGCGCCACGATCACGGCCTGGGATCCGGAGCACCGCCTCACCGCCCGCTCGGACAACCCGGACGCGCTGCCCCCGTTCCAGACCCTCAATCAACTGGACCACGTCATCGAGGCCCGCGACGGCGGCAGCCGCGCCTGGGTCCGCTACGTCCACAGCGGGATCTTCACCGACAACTGGGACGACTACTACGACGGCGCCGACAAGCACACCGACTTCTACCTGCACACGCTGCGCCAGTACCTGACGCACTTCGCGGGCCGCCCCGTCGCCTTCACCATGTTCGACGGGCCCGCCGCGTCCGCGAACACCGAGGCCCTCGCCGCCGTCGGCCGCGCCCTCGGCCTGCCCGACGACGCCGCCGAGGGCACCGAGCTGCGGGTCCAGGGCCCCGGCGGCGAGACCCTGGAAGCCGTGCTCGACTACCGCAACCCGTACTTCATCGGCCTGCGCACCGACGACGCCCTGTACCGCATCTTCGGCCGCGGCCGCTGGGGCGCGCCCGTCGGCATCGTCGTCCACGACTTCGCGCCGGACGCCGACGCCGCGCAGGACGAGACCGCCTGGCGCGGCTGGCTGGACGGGGTCTTCGCCTGACCGACCCCGCCCGCCGGCCGGCCCGCAGGTGCTCTGTGCCGCACCCGCAGCTGCTGCGTACAGAACCCGCAGGTGCCCGTACAGACCCGCAGGTGCTACGGACGGAACCGCAGCACCTGCGGGTCGTGGTCGCTGATCTGGTCGTTGAACTCGCTGTTGATGTGCACGCTGTCGTACGCGAAGTCGTCGTGCCGGATCGACGGGCTGATCAGGATCTGGTCAAGAACCTGGCTGTTGCCCTGGTAGTCGTACGTGTAACGCTCGCTCCTCGGCAGGGACTTGATCGCGGACCACAGGGCGCCGCCGTTCTCCAGGCGCTGCGTCGTGCCGGAGAACTCGAAGTCGTTGATGTCGCCGAGCGTGACGACGTCGGCGTTCTTCTGCGCCTTGAGGATCTCCGTCACGAATCCGTTCACCGCGTCGGCCTGCGCGTGGCGCTGGGTCTCCGAACTGCGCGCCGGCGGCTGGTACTGGGCCGTCAGGCCCTGGTCGCCGCCCTTCGACGCGAAGTGGTTGGCGATCACGAAGACGGTCTTGCCGCGGAAGACGAACTCGCCCGCGAGCGGCTTGCGGCTGTTCTTCCACGCCGCGTCGGCCGGGGCGATCCGGCCCGGGGACGCGGTCAGCGCGGCCCGCCCGTGCGTCCGCGTCACGCCCACCGGCGTCGTGGAGTCGCCGCCCGCGCGGTCGGTGAACGAGACGCGCTCGGGGTTGAAGAGGAACACCTGGCGGATGTTGCCTCCGGGTTCGCCGCCGTCCTGGTCGTTGACCGGGTCGACGGAGCGCCAGTCGTACTTCGGGCCGCCCGCGGCGACGATCGCGTCGATCAGCTTGTTCACCGTGACGTCCGCGGCGACCGTGCCGTCGTCCTTCGCGCCGTTGTTGTCCTGGATCTCCTCCAGGGACACGACGTCGGGGGACCGGAGGTGGTCGACGATCGCGGCCGCGTGCGCGGCGAACGTGCCGTCGCCCGGGTCCAGGTTCTCGACGTTGTACGTGGCCACGGCCAGCTCGCCGCGCTTCTGCTGCCGCGTCGTCTCCCGCTCCAGGCCCCCCTTGTCCAGGGTGCCGAGCTCCCGCGCGACCAGCGTGTAACCGCCGAACTGGTTGTAGTCCAGGGGCCCTTCGGTCCGTCCCGCCAGGGTGTCCCCGACGTTCGCGGCGGGGAAGTCGGCGACCGTGCCGAGCGACTGGATCTGCAGACGGCCCGTGTTCTGGGACCCGTACGAGCCGTAGACGGTGCCGCCGCGGCGCGTGGGGTACTCGTGCGGCTTGACCGTCACCCACAGCTCGGCGTACGCGTCCGACGCGGTGACGACGCGGGAGGAGCCGACGCGTACGTTCATGCCCTCCAGGGACTCGTAGAGGTCGAGGGCGTACTTCGACGGGCGCAGCGGCAGCGCGTTGACCGAGCCGTTCGCCGCCGGGTCGCCGGCCGGAGCGTACGCGGCGGGGACCGACTTCGCGTCGATGACCGTGGCGGCCGGGAGCGCGTTGCCCGACGAGACAACCGTGACCGTCGGCTTGGTGATCTCCGTGACGGACTGGTTGCCCGACGAGGCGCCGCCGGGGACGTACTCCGAGACCGTGCCCGAGACCGTCACCGCGTCGCCGGCGGCGGCCTTCGGCGCCGAGCTGGTGAAGACGAAGACGCCCTCGCTCGTGGCGGGGTCGTCGTCGGGCGCCGTGTCCTGGATCCAGAAGCCCTTGGACGAGCCGTAGGTTCTGACGCCCGTGACCACCCCGGTCACGTCCGTGACCTGCTTCCCGGCCAGCGGGGACGTCCGGGTCGCGCCCTGGATGTCATGGATGCGTATCGCGTCCGCGTGCGCGGGCGAGGTGAGGACGACGGCGGAGACGGTGGAGCAGACGGCGGCGACGGTCAGCGCGGCGAGGCGCGACGAGTTCTTGCTCGGCAAGGGGTCCCTCCGGGGACGTGCGTGAGGCGCCGGGACGAGGGTGGAGCGAGCGGGCCGCTCCGTGCTCTTCTACGCGCGTAAATGTCTTGTGAAGCAAGGGGAGTTGTCAAGGTTTCAGCGGTGTACGGTTCCTGACGGGTACATGAACCGGGCGGCATGCTGCCAAATCCGTCTAGGCTGAGCGGTCGCACAACACGTCCGGAGGAGAACAAGGCGATGTCAGACAGCTCCCCCCTGCCGCCGGCGAGGCTGCGCTCCGAAGCGGAACTCGCGCGCGACGCCCTCGCCACCCCGCTGCTCTCCCGCGCGGTGCGGCTCGCCCGCTGGGCGGGACCCGCGACCCGGGTCGGCGCGGGCGGCGAACTCGTCGAGGAACAGCTGCCCGCCGCGGCGCTCGAGCTCGGGCTCGGCGCCGATGCCGAGGGGGCCGCCGACGCCAGCGAGGCCTGGCGGGTCGCGGTCGACACCGGGCTCGTGGAGATCGTGGACGAGGAGGAGGGCACCGTCGCCGCGGGCGAGGACCTCGCCGTCGTCGCCTCCGGCAGCCCGCAGGACATCCTCGCCCTCTGGCTCGGCGCCCTGGACACCGCGCTCGCCGACGCGAGCATCCCGGACCTGGACGACCTCGTCGACGTCCTGGAGGAGACCGGCGAGGTCGACTTCTCGCAGCTCGACTGGGACCCCGAGGCGGAGGCCGAGTTCCTCGAAGGCGTGCTCGGCAATCTCTATCTCCTGACCGTCTCCGAGGGCGGCGCCGGCGACGAGCCCGTCCCGCTGCCCGCCCTCGCCGCGTCGATGATCGTGCCCGACGACATGGGCGAACCCACGGACGACGTCCTGGAGCAGGTGTCGGACGCGATGCTGAAGCTGGACGACCAGTTCCGGCTGCTCGTCCCGGTGGGGCTCGTCGAGTACCAGCCGGTCGACGAGGCCCTGATGGCGGAGATCGGGGAGGGCGAGGGGGTCAACGAGCCCGAGGCCTTCGACGACTCGGACGTCACGCGGTACGGCATGGTGCGCCTCACCCCGCTCGGGCTCCACGGCGTCCGCGCGCGCATGATCGACGCGGGCCTCGACGCGCCCGTCGTCGGCGACCTCGCGGACAAGGGCGCCGACACGCTGCTCGACGGCACGTCGTCGTTCCCGCAGGCCGCCGCGCAGGCCGAGATCGAGCAGTGGCTCGCACGGCGCCAACCGCTCGTGGCGGCACGGGAGTTGCTGGCCGCGGCGCGCGGCGCGGACGCCGGGGCGCCGCTGCGGCGGCTGCGCTGCCAGCAGGCGCTGTCCCTCGTGGGCGGCGAGGCGGAGCCGGCGCTCAGGGAGGTGCTCGACGACGCGGAGCTGGGCGGTCTCGCGAGGGTCTGGCTCGCCGAGCACGGGGCGAGCGACGTGCCCGCGCCGCCGGAGTCCCTGATCTTCTGGCTCACCGTCGACACGATCGCCGCGCAGCTCGCCCTGGAGGGCAACTCCGACGAGCTCCAGGGCCTGGTCGAGGGGCTCGCGGCCCAGCACCGCGGGTTCTTCGCGGCGGCCTGGAAGGTGGACCACCCGGCGACGGCGGACGTCCTGGAGGCGATGGGGCGCCTGCATCCCGACAAGAAGGTGGCCAAGGAGGCCCGCAAGGCGGCGTTCAAGGCGCGGTCCGCGCAGGGCGGATGACGGACGGCGACGCCGGCGACAGGGAGGGGGCGGGGCGCGAGGGCGCCCCGCCCCCTTCGCGTGCCGCCCGTCCCGCTCATCCCTCGGCCCCGCCCGCCGACGACCGTGAACGTGTTCGCTCTGCCTGCGTCGTGCGGAGTTCAACCCCCGTTCAGGCATGACGGGGAACGTGTGGCCGAAACAGCATCAGCGCCCGCTCCACCGCCACAGCCACCCGGTCACAGGAGACACCATGTCGCTCACCCGCAGGGACTTCACGAGACGCTCCGCCGCCACCGGCGCGGGCATCGCCCTGGCCGGCACCGTCGGCGCGCTCGCCACCGCTCCCGGTGCGCTGGCCGCCGACGGCGAGTACGAGCACGCCGAGGGCCACGAGGGCCACGACGGGCACCACCAGGGTGTCGGCTACGGCCCGCTCGTCGACGACCCGAAGGGCCTGCTCGCGCTGCCCGCCGGATTCTCGTACCGCGTCATCACGTACACGGGCAAGACGACTCTGGAGTCGGGCGAGTCGACGCCGTCGAACCACGACGGCACCGCCACCTTCGACGGTCCCCGCGGCGCCACGCTGCTCGTCAACAACCACGAGATCGGCGGCGCCCGCACCAAGGCGAAGTACCCGGTCCCGCTCGCCGAGGGTCTCGTCTACGACCCGGCCGCGGCCGGTGGCTGCACCGTCGTCGAGGTCCGCCGCGACGGACACGTCGCCGAGTGGGTCGGCATCGCCGGCACCGCCACCAACTGCGCCGGCGGGCGCACCCCTTGGGACACCTGGCTGACCTGCGAGGAGACCGAGGACAAGGCCGGCGCCAACGGCATGACCAAGGACCACGGCTACGTCTTCGAGGTCGACCCCGCGGACCGCCGCGCGAACCGCGAGCCCAAGCCGATCAAGGCCTTCGGCCGGTACGCCCACGAGGCTGTCGTGATCGACCCCAAGCGCGGCCACGCCTACCTCACCGAGGACGCGTCCGGCCCCAACGGCCTGCTCTACCGCTGGACCCCGCCGAAGGGCTTCCACCACGGCCGCGGCAAGCTGCGCACGCTCGCCGACGACGCGGGCGTCCTCCAGGCCACCAAGTGCTTCGACTCCGGCGGCCGCTTCGTCGACGACCTGTCGCGCGCCACGCAGATCGGCACGGTCTACGGCGTCGACTGGATCGACGTGCCCGACCGCGACGCCAAGACGGTCTCCGTGCGCAAGCAGTTCGCCGCCGGTGAGGTCACCCGCGCCCGCAAGCTCGAAGGCATGTGGTGGGCCGACGGCGGCACGTACATCGTCTCCTCGTTCGCCCGTGAGGAGAGCCCCGTCCAGCACGACGGACAGGTCTGGTTCTACGACCCCAAGCGCCGCACCCTGACGCTCAAGGTCCTGCTCGGCGTGAACGCGGACCCGTCCAAGGACGGCGCCTTCGACGGCCCGGACAACATCACGGTCTCCCCGTACGGCGGCCTCGTCATCGCCGAGGACGGCAACGGCATCCAGCACCTGTTCGGCGCGACCGACAGCGGACGCACGTACCCGATCGCGCGCAACGAGCTGAACATCGGCACCGAACAGGAGCCGGAGTACAGCGAGTTCACGGGCGTCACGTTCTCGCCCGACGGCCGGACCCTCTACGCGAACATCCAGACCCCGGGCATCATGCTCGCCATCACGGGGCCGTGGAAGCGCCAGCGCTCGAACTGATCACGCTCCACCCGAAGCGACTGACGGCTGACGGCTGACGACTGACCTCCGGCCGACGGCTGACCTCCGGCCGGCGCGCACGCCCCTGCCGTGCGCGTCGGCCGCGGTCGTCCCCGGATCAGTCCTGCTCCTCCGCCGACAGCCTCTCCGTGAGCGACTCCTCGTGCACGTGGATGAGGGCCGCGACCTCCTCCTGCTCCCACCAGGGATACGGGGTCGCCCGGGCCACACACCACGCCAGGACCTCGGGGACCGTCGGACGGGCGTAGGGGGACTTGGCCAGGCAGCCGCCGAGGAACGCCTCCCACTCCTGGTCCGGGACTCCGACCAGGTCCGGCTGCTCGTGCAGCGTGCGGTGGATGACGTGCGGGGCGTTGCCCGCGCCGTGCGGATTGCGGCCCGTCGCGCAGAGGCCGAGCAGCGCGCCGAGCGCGAACACGTCCGCGGAGGCGCCGGCCGGGACGGCGTGGGTGATCTGCTCGGGCGCCATGAAGCCGGGGGAGCCGACCGGTTCGGCGGCCGGTTCGCCGATGCCGGGCGTCCCGCCGCCCGGAACCGCCGCCTTCGCGACCCCGAAGTCGATGACCTTGGGCCCGGCGGCCGTCACGACGACGTTCGCCGGTTTGAGATCGCCGTGCACGAGCCCCGTCGCATGGATCGCCGTGAGCGCCCCGGCGAGCGAGGCGCCGATCGCGGCGAGGGCACCCGGGTCCGGCAGGCCGAGCGCCGCCACGGCCTCGGACAGCGAGGGGCCCACGCAGAACTCCGCCGCGGTCCAGGGCACCGCCGCCTCGGGGTCGGCGTCGAGCACGGCCGCAGTGAAGGGCCCCCGCACGGCCCGCGCCGCCTCGGTCTCCCACCGGTACCGTGCCCTGAACAGCGGCTCGGCGGCGAGAGGCTCCCGCACTGTCCTGACCACCACGACCTGGCCCCCCGGTGAGCGCGCCAGGTGCGCGGTCCCCGTGCCGCGGTCGCCGAGCTGACTGACGAGGCGGTAATCCGCGAGACGCACCATGGAACGCCATCCTCCTGTACGGCTTCGAACAGCGGTACCGCGGCTCGCCGTCGGCGGGCAGGGACGCCCGGAAGACCCGGGCCGCCGAGTACCGCCGACGATCACTGCGACGCCAGGCAGGCACCGGGGGGTTCCCGCGAACGGCAGTGGTATCTAACATTTCAGTTCATGGCGGCCATCCGACGGGTGCAGCGCACCCTCCTCAGAGACCAGGCGTGCACCGCGATCCGTGACGCCATCGTCGGCGGGGACATCGCGCCGGGCGCGGTCGTACGTGACGCGGATCTCGCCGAACTCCTCGGCCTGTCCCGCGCGCCCGTCCGCGCGGCGTTCTCACGGCTCGTGGACGAGGGGCTCCTGGAGACCAAGCCGCAGAGCCACACCCGGGTCACCCCCCTGGTGGCGGCCGACGTACGGGACGCGGCCGCCGTCGTACGCGCCATGCACGAGCTCGCCGTCCGCACCGCCGTGCCCCGCCTCGCCCGCGCGGACACCGACGCGATGCGCGAGGCCAACGCGCGGTTCGCCGCCGCCGTGGCGGCCGGTGACGTGGACGCGGCCCTGCGCGCGGACGACGAGCTGCACGGCGTCCCGGTCCGCGTCTCGGGCAACCGTGCCGCGGCCGCCACGATCGCCCGCTACACGCCCCTCATCCGCCGCCTGGAGCGGCGCCGCTTCGGCCAGGGAGCCGCGTGCGGCTCCGCCGGGCCCCACGCCCGCCTCATCGACGCCTGCGCCGCGGGGGACGCGGCGGGCGCGGTGCGGATCACGACGGAGATCTGGCGCGTACTGGAGGAGCTGGCCGACGAGGAGGCGTAGCCGGCCGGCCCATGAGGCGGGTCCCCGCACCCGCGACCCCGAACCGACCGAACCGACCGAACCGACCCCGGGAGGTCCCGTGACCATCGACGCGTACGAGCGCTACCCCCTGCTCTTCGGCCCCTCGCCCGTGCACCCGCTGGACCGGCTCACCGCGCATCTCGGCGGGGCCTCCCTCTGGGCCAAGCGGGAGGACTGCAACTCCGGAATCGCGTACGGCGGGAACAAGACCCGCAAGCTGGAGTACCTGGTCGCGGATGCCCTCGCGCAGGGCTGCGACACGCTCGTGTCGATCGGCGGGGTGCAGTCCAACCACACCCGCCAGGTCGCTGCCGTAGCGGCCCGCGCGGGCCTCAAGTGCGTTCTCGTGCAGGAGAGTTGGGTCGAGTGGCCCGACTCCGTCTACGACAAGGTCGGCAACATCCTCATCTCCCGGCTCGCGGGTGCGGAGGTGCGTCTGGTCCGGGCCGGGTTCGGCATCGGCGTCAAGGAGAGCTGGGAGCAGGCCGTCCGCGAGGTGGAGGAGGCGGGCGGCCGCCCGTACGCGATCCCGGCCGGCTGCTCCGAACACCGGCTGGGCGGCCTCGGATTCGCGCAATGGGCTTACGAACTTGCCGAACAGGAAGCGGAGTTGGGCGTCTTCTTCGACACCGTCGTGGTCTGCTCGGTCACCGGGTCGACCCAGGCGGGGATGATCGCCGGGTGCGCGGCGCTCGTCGAGTCCGGTGGCCGCCCTCGCCGCATCCTCGGCGTCGACGCCTCCGCCGAACCGGACCGCACCCGCGAGCAGATCCTGCGGATCGCCCGGGGCACGGCCGGGCTCGTCGGCGTACGGAGGGAGCTGACGGAGGACGATGTCGAGCTCGACGAGCGCTTCCACGCGGGGACGTACGGCGTCCCCGACGAGGCCACCCTCGACGCGATGCGGCTGGCCGCCCGCACGGAGGGCATGGTGACCGATCCCGTGTACGAGGGAAAGTCGATGGCCGGGATGATCGACCTGGTCGCCCGGGGCGAGATCGGCCCCGACGCGACCGTCCTGTACGCCCACCTCGGCGGCCAGCCCGCCCTGAACGCCTACAGCGCGCTGTTCCGGTGATCTGCGTCGCTGCAAAAGCCCACGCCGGAGGGCTCAGGCGCAGGTGAGCGCAGGTCGAGAGGGGTGTTTCACGGACATCGTCACCGAAGTGTGAGGACGAAGACGTGGTGTCCGTGGGTGCGCGGGGCGCATACTCGTTGAATGACAAGGCCCCCCAGTACGCGCCGCCAACTTCCGGGCAGCCCCTTCAACGTTCCGGCAAAGCCCGCTCCGCCGGTAGAGCAGTTCGCCGTGGGCGACCGCGTTTCCCATGATCAGTACGGCCTCGGCAGGATCATCGGGGTCGAGGGCGACGAAGCCGTGCTCATCGACTTCGCCGGGCAGCAGGGCCGGTTCCTGACCCCGTTCTCCAAGCTGTCCAAGCTCTGACGTATCCGACGCTTCGGAACCGGCGCCCTGGATTCGGGGGTCGTGTCCACGGCTTCGGAGGCTGACGCCAAGAGGCGGTCGGCAGCACGCGCTTCCGTGCCGCCGACCGCCTCTGCCGTGTCCGCCCGTCACCCCTCGTGACGTCCCGCATCCCGGCGGCAACCCCTCGCTCGCATGAGCGAGGGGTTGCCGTCCTCGGGGGGCCTGTGCCGCCGCCCGTTCTCAGAGTGCCTGTGCCGCCGGCTTGACCATGCCGCGTACCGTCCGCGACTTCACGAAGTCGCCCATGGCCGTCATGTCCCACTCGCCGGAGAACTGGCGGATCAGCTTCGCCATCATCACGCCCGTCTGCGCCTCCGCGTTCGTCAGGTCGAAGCGGACCAGCTCCTCGCCCGTCGCCGCGTCGATGAGGCGGCAGTACGCCTTGGCGACCTCGGTGAACTTCTGGCCCGAGAACGAGTTCACCGTGAACACCAGGCCCGTCACCTCCTGCGGGAGCCGGCCCAGGTCGACGACGATGACCTCGTCGTCCCCGCCGCCCTCGCCCGTGAGGTTGTCGCCGGAGTGCTTGATCGCGCCGTTCACGATCGAGAGCTTGCCGAAGTAGCAGCTGTCCACGTGGTTGCGCTGGGGGCCGAAGGCGATGACCGACGCGTCCAGGTCGATGTCCTTGCCGCGGAACGCGGGCTCCCAGCCGAGGCCCATCTTGACCTGCGAGAGCAGCGGCTGCCCGCCCTTGACCAGAGACACCGTCTGGTTCTTCTGGAGGCTGACGCGGCCCTTGTCCAGATTGATCTTCCCGGCGCCCGGAGCGGGAGCGGCGGGCGGGGCTGCCGGGGCGGCGGTGGGCGCGGGCGGGGCCACGCGCGGGTCGACCGGGGGAGTGGTCGGCGCGGGCATGGCCTGCACGGGCTGTGCGGGCTGCACCGGCGCGGGGGCCGGAGCCGGTGCCGCGGGCTCTTCGACGCTCACACCGAAGTCCGTGGCGATGCCCGCCAGGCCGTTCGCATAGCCCTGGCCCACCGCGCGCGCCTTCCAGGCGCCGTTGCGGAGGTAGATCTCGACGATCACGAGAGCCGTCTCGGTGCCGAGCTGCGGCGGCGTGAACGTGGCCAGCACGGAGCCGTCGTCGGCCTTGATCGTGGCCGTGGGCTCGATGCCCTGGAAGGTCTGGCCGGCCGCGTCCGGGCTCGCGGTGACGACGATCTTCTCGATGCCCGGCGGCACGGCGGCCGTGTCCACCACGATCGCGTCCGGCGCCGTGCCGCCGCCCGAGCGGTAGGTCACGCCCGGGCCCGAGGGCTGGTTGTAGAAGATGAAGTCGTCGTCGGAACGTACCTTGCCGTCGGCGGTGAGGAGCAGGCCCGAGACGTCGAGCCGCACCGGGGCGGCGACGTCCACCGCCACGCGGGCGGTGGACAGCGGGATGTTCGAGCCGGGGGTCATAGCGGTCATGCCGGGGTAACGAGCGATACGGCTTTGCCGTTCCCTTACCTGCCGATGACTTCCCACCGATGGCTCACGGCACCACCACGATCTTGCGCCCCACGCCGGACGCGAACTGGTCGAGCGCCTGCGGATACGCGTCGAGCGGCAGCCGGTCGCTGATGAACACGTCCGGGTCGAGGACACCGCCCGCGAACAGTTCGGCGGCCCGCTCGTAGCTGTGCAGGACGGCCATCGAGCCGGTGATGGTGATCTCCTGGTTGTAGATCCGGTACGGGTCGATGGACACGCGCGTCGCGTAGTCCGCGACGCCGAACTGGAGGAACGTCCCCGCCTTCGCGACGCGCTCGAGACCGTCCTGGATCGCGCCCGCGTTGCCCGTCGCGTCGATGACGACGTCCCAGCCCTGCGGCCGGTCGAGCTCGTCCGCGCCGGCCCCGGACCCCGAGACGCCCAGCTTGCGGGCGGTGGCGAGCCGGTCCGCGTTGAGGTCCACGACGTCGACGCTCGCGGCGCCGGTCCGCTTGGCGAGTTCCAGCATCATCAGGCCCATCGTCCCGGAGCCGTAGATCAGCACATGGGAGCCGAGGCGCGAGTTCAGTACGTCGTAGCCGCGCACGGCGCACGACAGGGGCTCGATGAGGGCCGCGTCCTCGGTGCGGACGTGGTCGGGCAGGCGTACGCAGTTGGCCACGGGCGCGACGGCGTACTGGGCGGCGCCGCCCGCGGTGGTGACGCCGATCGCGGCCCACCGCTCGCAGAGGTTGTTGTGGCCCGAGCGGCAGTACCGGCACTCGTAGCAGTACAGCGACGGGTCGACGGCGACGCGGTCGCCGACCGACACCTCGCGCACGTCACGCCCGAGACCGACGACCACTCCCGCGAACTCATGACCAGGCACCACCGGCAGCGTCGGCGCGAACTCGCCCTGGAGGATGTGCAGATCGGTGCCGCACAGCCCGCACGCCGCGACCTCCACGACGACGTCACGCGAACCCGGCGTGGGGTCGGGGACCTCCGTGACCACTGCCTTGCCGACGGACTCGATCACGGCGGCCTTCATTTCACAGCTCCCAACGACAGGCCCTGGACCAGTTTGTCCTGGGCGGCGAATCCCGCGGCGAGTACCGGCAGGGAGACAACGAGGGACGCGGCGCACACCTTCGCCAGGAACAGGCCCTGGCTCGTGATGAAGCCGGTCAGGAAGACGGGCGCGGTCTGGGCGACGACACCGCTGAGTACGCGCGCGAAGAGGAGTTCGTTCCAGCTGAAGATGAAGCAGATCAGCGCGGTCGCGGCGATGCCCGGCATGGCGATGGGGGCCACCACGCGCGCGAGGAGGGTCGGCAGGCGCGCCCCGTCGATCCGCGCGGCCTCGATGACTGCGATCGGCACCTCGGCGAGGAACGACTGCATCATCCACACGGCGATCGGCAGGTTCATCGACGTGTAGAGGATGACCAGGAGCCAGATGTTGTCGAGCATCCCGGCGTTCTTGGCGAACAGGTAGATCGGCAGGAGGCCCGCCACGACGGGGAGCATCTTCGTCGACAGGAAGAAGAAGAGGACGTCGGTCCACTTCTTCACGGGCCGGATCGACAGCGCGTACGCGGCCGGCAGAGCCAGTACCAGGACGAACAGCGTCGAGGCGAGCGACGCCACCGTCGAGTTGATGAGCGCGGGCCACGGGCTCGCGCCGCCCGCCGTGCCGAAGAAGTCGCGGTACCCGTCGAGGGTGAGGGAGGCCGCGAACGAGGGCGGGTTGGTGGCGGCGTTCTCCTCCGAGTGGAAGGACGTCAGCACCATCCAGGCGATGGGCAGGAAGAACAGGATGCCGGCGAGCCAGGCGACGAGCCCCAGCCCTTTCAGACGCGGGATACGGAGATTCATGCGCGGGACGCCTCCTCACGGAACAGCGACGACACCACGCGCAGCGCGAACGTCGCGATGATGATCGAGCCGATGACGACCAGGACGCCGGCGGCCGACGCGAGGCCGTTCTCGTGGGCCTGGTAGAAGCTCTGGTAGACGGTGTACGGCAGGTTGGCGGTGCCGAGGCCGCCCGAGGTGATCGTGAAGACGGCGTCGAAGTTCTGCACGATGTACACCGAGCCCAGCAGGGCGCCCAGTTCGAGATAGCGGCGCAGGTGGGGCAGCGTCAGATACCGGAAGACCTGCCAGTTGCCCGCGCCGTCCATCCGGGCCGCCTCGATCAGTTCGGGGGAGCGCGACTGCAGGCCCGCGAGCAGGATCAGCATCATGAACGGCGTCCACTGCCACACCAGGGCCGTCTCGACGGCGAGCAGCGGGGTGTTGGAGATCCAGTCGGGCTGGGGGCCGCCGACGTAGTGCAGCAGGCCGTTGAGGAGTCCGTACTCGGGGTTGTACAGGACGTGCTTCCACAGCAGCGCGGCGGCGACGGGGACCAGCAGGAACGGCGCGATGAGGAGCGTGCGCACGAGGCCGCGGCCGCGGAACTTCCGGTCGAGGAGCAGCGCGAGGCCGAGTCCGACGACCAGGCTCACGATGACGACGGTCGCCGTCAGCAGGATCGTCGTCAGGACGGACTTGCGCAGGTCCGGGTCGGTGAGCACCTCGCTGTAGTTGGCGAACCACGTGAAGCGGCGGGCGTCCGGATACAGGGCGTTCCAGTCGAAGAACGAGATCACCAGCGTCGCCACGAAGGGCAGCTGGGTCACCACGATCATGAACACGAGGGCGGGCAGGAGCGGGGCCCTGGTGGCCCAGGCGCGCAGCCGGCCGGGGGCCTTGGCGATGCCCACGCGCGCGTGGGCGACGGGAACGGTCGTGGTCGCGGTCATCGTCCCTCGTACTCCTTCGCGATCTCGTCGGCGAGCTTCTGGGACTTCCTCAGGGCCGTGTCGACCGACTGGCGTCCGGCGATGGCCGCGCTGATCTCCTGCGAGACCTTGGTGCCGAGATCGGTGAACTCGGGGATGCCGACGAACTGGATGCCGGGCGCGGGCCGCGGCTGGACGCCCGGGTCGCGGGGGCGCGCCCCTTCGATGGCCGCGCGCGTCACGTCCTGGAAGGCGGCGGCCTCCTTGCGGTACTCCGGGTTGGTGTACGTCGAGGCGCGCTTGCCGGCCGGCACGTTCGACCAGCCGATCTCCTTGCCGACCAGGTTCTCGTAGCCCTTGCCCGATGCCCAGGAGACGAACTTCCACGCCTTGTCGGGATTGCGCGAGGCGTTCTGCACGCCCCAGGCCCAGGTGTAGAGCCAGCCCGAGCTCTCCGTCTTCTCGACCGGCGCGGGTACGTAGCCGATCTTGCCCTTGACCGGGGACTTCGCCGATTCGAGCGAACCGGCGGCGGCCGTGGCGTCGTACCACATGGCCGTCTTGCCCTGGGTGAGGTTGTTGAGGCACTCCGCGTAGCCGGACTGGGCCGCTCCGGACTCGCCGTGCTTGCGGACGAGGTCCACGTAGAAGCGGGTCGCCTTCTCGAATCCGGGCGAGGTGAGCTGCGCCTTCCAGTTCTTGTCGAACCAGGTGCCCCCGAAGGTGTTCACCACCGTCGTCAGCGGCGCCATGAGCTCACCCCAGCCGGGCAGGCCGCGCAGGCAGATGCCCTTCATCCCGGGCTCGGCGCCGTCCGCCTTCGCGGCGAGGTCGGCGACCTGCCGCCAGGTGGGATGCGCGGGCATGCGCAGGCCCTTCTTCGCGAAGACGTCCTTGCGGTACATGAGGAAGGAGGACTCGCCGTAGAACGGCTGGCCGTAGAGCTTTCCGTCGTCCCCGGTGAGCGACTCGCGCATCGGCTTGAGGATGTCCCGCTCGTCGTACGCGGTGTCCTTGCGCGCGTACGAACCCAGCTCGTGCAGCCAGCCGTTGCGGGCGTAGATGGGGATCTCGTAGTTGCTCAGCGTCGCGACGTCGTACTGGCCCGCCTGGTTGGCGAAGTCCTGGCTGATCTTGTCGCGGACGTCGTTCTCCGGCAGGACGGTGAAGTTGACCTTGATGCCGGTCTCCTTGGTGAAGTGCGCGGCGGTCAGCTTCTGCAACTCGGTCATCTGCGGGTTGTTCACCATCAGGACGTTGATGGAGTCACCGCCCGAGCCGGTCCCGCCGGCACCGGCCCAGCAGCCGGAGAGCAGCGGGGCGAGCAGCGTCCCTGCGGCGGCCGCGGCGCACAGCGCGCGCGGCCTCCGTCGGCTCTGGGTTCGCATGAATGCTCCTGAACGTATGAGGCAAATATGGAGGAAAGGGGTACGCCGGGGTGTGCGGAACCCGTCGGCGTATGCAGGCAGGGGTGTCAGACGCGGATGACCTGGGGCCCCTGCAACGCATAGCGGTGAGCCTCGGACGCGGGCAGCTGCGTGCTGGTCACGATCGCCTCCAGCGAGGAGACCGGCGCGAACCGGCAGAAGCTGACCGCCCCGAACTTGGTGTGCACACCCGCGAACACCGTGCGCCGGGAGGCCCGCACGGCCTGCGCCTTGACCTCGCTGACCGCGGGGTCGGGCGTGGTCAGGCCGTGCTCGCGCGAGATGCCGTTGGCGCCGATGAACGCCAGGTCGATCACGAACCCGGCGAGCATCTTCGTCGTCCAGTGGTCGACCGTGGCCAGGGTGCCGGACCGCACCCTGCCGCCGAGCAGCAGCACCGTCGTGTTCTCGGCCTCGGCGAGTGCGCCCGCCGTGGCCAGCGACGCGGTGACCACGGTGAGCGGCCGGTCCCGCGGCAGGGCCTCGGCGATGAGCTGGGGGGTGAACCCCTCGTCGACGAAGACGGTCTCCGCGTCCCCGAGCAGCTCGGCCGCCGCGGCGGCGATCCGGCGCTTCTCCGGGACGTGCATGGTGGTGCGGAAGGCGAGCGTCGTCTCGAAACCCGCGCTCTCCACGGGATAGGCGCCGCCGTGCGTGCGCCGCACCAGGCCGTGGTCCTCCAGGGCCCGCAGGTCGCGCCGTACGGTCTCCTTCGCGACGCCGAGTCGGGCCGCGAGCACGGTGACGTCGACGGAGCCGCTGCGGCGTGCGGCGCGCACGATCTCCCGCTGGCGTTCCTCCGCGCTCATGCTGTGCACCTCTCTGTGCGGTCCTTGCCGTGCTGTCCGGACCGTCCTGACCGGACCGTGCGGTCCCTGCTGTGCGTTCCGGGCCGGGTGTGCCCGGTGTCCGGTCCGCCGCCCGTTCGGGCCCGTGCGGTGACTCTGGGAAATTTGTACAGCGGGCCCGCGGCTGTGACCAGGTTCGTTACCGGTCCGATGCTGCCCGTCTGTGCCCGTTCGCACCGGTGCCTGCCCGCCTCGGACCTGGGGCGGTGCGCGGAAGCGGGCAGGACGATGCCCGTTCGGGGGGCCACGGCAGCCCGTTCGCTGCCCGCCCGCCCCGCTCGCTTTGCGTCAAGGAGCGCCGAGAAGGCGTCAACAGTGCGTCATCGGCGGGGCCGGAGAGGGGGCAGGCGGGCATAACGTCCTTGCCGGAGCAACTCTTCCGTCAGCACGCTTTGTCAGCCAGCACTCTTTCCTCGCCACCCAGGAGCAGCCGTGAACGACCGCATCGAAGCCGACGACGCCGAACCCTGCGAACCCACCCCGGCCGGGCCCCTGTTCGTCCCCGTCCGGCCGGGACCCGGGACCTGCGCGACCCGTCTCTTCCGCACCGCGCGCGGCGGCCGCACCGCCGTCGGCTTCACCAGCGAGCGGCTCCTCGTCGACCTGCTCGGGCCCGGGCAGCCGTGGATCCGGCTCGCCGAACCCGCCCTGCGGGCCCTCACGGGACCGGTGGGCGTCACCGAGCTCACCGTCGACCCGAGCCCGGCGCCCGCGCCCGCCGGCCACCTCGGCTGAGGGGCCCGTCCACATGGCCGTCACGACCGTAGCCGCCGCGATCCCGGCGCAGTCGCCCGACGATCTCTCCGTCTGGCCCGCCACCACCGTCCGGGGCCCGCACGGCGACCCGACCGTCTCCGGGGTCGAACTCGTCGACGTGGCCGAGCAGTTCGGCACGCCCGTCCACGTACTCGACGAGACGGACGTACGCGCACGCTGCCGCGCCTACCGCAGCGCCTTCCCCGGCGCCGACGTCCTCTACGCGGCCAGGGCCTTCCTGTGCCGCGCGATGGTCCACTGGGTCCACGAGGAGGGCCTCGGGCTCGACGTGTGCTCGGCGGGCGAGCTGGAACTCGCCGTCATCGCGGGCCTGCCGCCCGAGCGGATCGTCTTCCACGGCAACGCGAAGAGCCCCGACGACCTGCGCGCGGCCCTGCGGCACGGCGTGGGGCGCATCGTCGTCGACTCGACCTCCGAGATCGCCCGCCTCGCCGCGTACGTCCCCCGGGGCACCCGGCAGCGCGTCATGGCCCGCGTCGTGCCGGGCGTCGCCGCGAGCCGCACCGGGACGGACGACCAGAAGTCCGGCCTGTCCATCGCGGACGGCTCCGCGATGCACGCCGTGACCCGCCTCGTCGAGCAGCCGGGGCTCGAACTGACCGGACTGCACTGCCACATCGGCTCGCAGATCGACACCGTGAAGCCGTACGTCGTCGCCGTGCGGCACCTCGTCGGCCTGATGGCCCGCATTCGCGACCGGCACGGGATCACGCTGCCCGAGCTCGACATCGGCGGCGGCCACGCGGTCGCCCACCGGCCCGGCGAGCACCCGCTCGACGTACCGGAGCTGGCCCGGCGTGTGCGCCGCGAACTCGCCGACGCCTGCGCCCAGTCGGACCTTCCCGTGCCGCGCCTCGCCGTCGAGCCGGGCCGCGCCGTCGTCGCCCGCGCGGGCGTGGCCCTGTACCGGGTGCTCGCCGTACAGCGCACCGGCGCCCGCGTCTTCGTCGCCGTCGACGGAGGCGTGAGCGACAATCCACGGCCCGCGCTCCACGGCGTCCGCTACGCGCCCCGCCTCGTCGGCAGGCGCTCCACGGCGGCCATGCGCCCCGTCACGGTCGTCGGCCGGCACTGCGAGGCGGGCGACGTCCTCGCCTCGGACGTGCCGCTGCCGGACGACGTACGGGCCGGGGACCTCCTCGCCGTGCCCGTGGCGGGCGCCTACCACCTGTCGACGGCGTCCGGCCACCACCTGGTGGGGCGGCCGCCCGTCGTCGCGGTGGCGGACGGGCGGGCCAGGCTCCTGGTGCGCCGCGAGTCGGCCGAGGACCTCAGGGGCCGTGACGCAGGGCTCTGAACCGCCGCCTCAGTACGGCCAGATGGGCGGGTTCGTCACGAAGTGACCGCCCATCCGCGTGTGGTCGGGGTTGGCCGGGTCCAGCTCGCCGAACTCGGCGATCAGCTTCTCGGCGTACTGCTCCGAGTCGTCCTGCGGCTCGTAACCGAGTGCCCGCGCGGAGGACAGGTCCCACCACACGCGCGTGTTGTCGGACGAGCCGTAGACGACCGTGTGCCCGACGCCCTCGGCCCTGATCGCCGCGTCGAAGAGCCTCGCGCCGTCGCCCGGGCTCAGCCACACCGACATCATGCGTACGTTCGTCGGCTCCATGAAGCACGAGCCGATGCGCACGGACACGGTCTCCTGGCCGAACTTGTCCCAGTAGAACTGCGCGAGGTCCTCGCCGAACGACTTGGACAGGCCGTAGTAGGTGTCGGGGCGGCGGGGCGTGTCGACGGGAACGCGGGGGTCGCCGTCCGCGGGGCGCGGCGTGTAGCCGATCGCGTGGTTCGACGAGGCGAACACGATGCGGCGCACGCCCTCCTCGCGCGCGGCCTCGTAGAGGTTGTAGAGCCCTTCGATGTTCGCCTTGAGGATCTTGTCGAAGCTGGACTCCAGGGAGATGCCCGCGAGATGGATGATCGCGTCGACCCCGCGCACGGCCTCGCGCAGGGCGTCCCGGTCGGCGAGGTCGGCCGTGATCGCGTCCGGCTCGCCCTCGATCGGGCGGGCGTCGAGGAGGCGCAGCTCGTAACCGTAGGCCGGAAGCAGTCCGCGCATCAGGGTGCCGAGGCCGCCGGCGGCTCCGGTGAGCAGGACGGTGCGGGGAGCGGGCATGCGGGAGTCTCCTCGAATAGTCAGACAGATGGCCGCATTCATGCACGGCATTCACATCTGTGGACACGCTAAAGATTGCCGCAGGGCGTAGTCAAGTCTCCCGCGGAGGCTGGAAATCCGCTGCCAGGATGCGAGTTAGCGTGCTTGACCCGCGCCCTGGGGGCGGATTAGCGTGAGCGAGTTCAGAAATATAGACGCAAATCAGAACCGTGCACGCCAAGGGAGAGCCCGTGACGTCAGCCCCTCTCGCCGCTCGACTCAGCATCCCCAGCGGGCCGCTGTTCTTCCCGGTCACCGCCTTCGGATCCGACGGCACCCTCGACCTCGACACCTTCCGCACCCATGTGCGCCAGGGCGTCGAGGCCGGGGCCGCCGCGGTCTTC
Source organism: Streptomyces sp. NBC_01445 (assembly GCF_035918235.1). Taxonomy (NCBI): domain Bacteria; kingdom Bacillati; phylum Actinomycetota; class Actinomycetes; order Kitasatosporales; family Streptomycetaceae; genus Streptomyces; species Streptomyces sp. NBC_01445. Next base: position 7,546,267 of record NZ_CP109485.1, read on the forward strand.
GCGTGCTGCGGAACGGGCGAGTTCCACTCCCTGACCCCTGAGGAGTTCCAGGCGTGCGTGGCCGCGGCCGTGGAGGAGACCGCGGGACGGGTGCCGGTCGTCGCGGGCGCCGGGTACGGCACGGCCCTCGCCGTGCGCTACGCGCGCCTCGCCGAGGAAGCCGGCGCCGACGGGCTCCTCGCGATGCCGCCCTACCTCGTGGTCGCCGGCCAGGAGGGCCTGCTGCGCCACTACTCGGAGCTGGCCGACGCGACCTCCCTGGAAATCATCGTCTACCAGCGCGACAACGCCGTGTTCACGCCGGCGACCGTCGTCGCCCTCGCCCGCCACCCCAAGATCCTCGGACTCAAGGACGGCCTCGGCGACCTCGACCTGCTCCAGCGCACCATCAGCGCCGTACGCGCCGAGGGACCCACCGACTTCCTCTACTTCAACGGCCTGCCCACCGCGGAACTCACCGGCCTCGCCTACCGCGGCATCGGCGTCGGCCTCTACTCGTCCGCCGTGTTCTGCTTCGCGCCCGACATCGCCCTCGCCTTCCACACGGCCCTGCGCACCGGCGACGACGCCACCGCCAACCGCCTCCTCGACGGCTTCTACCGGCCGCTCGTCGAACTCCGCAACGAGGGCCGCGGCTACGCGGTCTCCCTCGTCAAGGCCGGCGTCCGGCTCACCGGCCTCGACGTCGGCGAGGTCCGCCCGCCCCTGCACGAGCCCACCGACGACCACGTCAAGCGGCTCGCCGGCATCGTCGAGCGCGGCCGCGCGCTCCTGTCGGAGACGGGGGACCAGGCATGAGGGCATCCGCCTTCGTCTATCCCTGGGACGTCAACGGCGACCCCGAGGCCGCCCGTCGCATCGCGGGCCTCGGCGTCCAGCAGGCGACCCTCGCCTCCGCCTACCACTCCACCCGCGCCCTGACTCCCCGTCACCCGCGCCACCGCGTCGTCACGGCAGAACACGCCGCGGTCCTCTACCCGCCGGGCGACCGCTGGCAGGGCCGGGACCTGCGGCCGTACGAGGCGGGGGACTGGGCTCCCGGCGACGCCTTCGGGGAGGCCGCCGAGGCGCTCGCGGGCGCCGGGCTCGACGTCCACACCTGGGTCGTCCTCGCGCACAACTCCCGTCTGGGCGCGGAACGTCCGGACACCTCCGTCGTCAACGCCTACGGCGACCGCTACCCGTGGGCCCCCTGCATCGCACAGCCCGCCACGCGCGCGTACCTCGTCGACCTGGCGGCGGAGGCGGCCGTGCGGCCCGGCGCGCAGGGCACCGAACTCGAATCCCTCGGCTGGTACGGGTTCGCGCATCTGCACGCCCACGACAAGACCGCGGGCGTCGGCCTCGGCGACGCGGGTCAGTACCTGATGTCGCTCTGCTTCTGCCCGTCGTGCCGCGACGGATACGGCCGACAAGGGCTGGACGCCGCGGAGCTGGCGGGGGACGTCCGGCGCGCGCTGGAGCCTCTGTGGCGCGGGAACGGCACCCCGGACGGCGGCTGGGAGGCGGTGGAGAAGCTGCTCGGGGCGCGCACGGCGGCGGGCACGCGCGCGTGGCGTGACAGCGTCGCCCGTAGCCTTCAGGAGGAAGCCGTCGCCGCGGTCCGCGCGCAGGCCCCGGACGGATTCCGGATCCTGCTGCACGCCGACCCGGCGTCGTACCACTGCGGGGCGAACGCGGGCGTGGATCCGGCGCACATCCTCGCCGTCGCGGACGGCGTGGTCGTGCCGTGCACCGGCGGCGCGGAGCTGATAGCCCCCTTTGCCGCTCAGGGCAGGGGAGTTGTGGCCGCCAACCTCACCGTGGTCGCCGGGATGGGCGGGAGCCCCGCCACGCTCGCCGCCGACGCCCGGCACGCGGCCGGGCTGGGTGCGAACGAACTGCGGCTCTATCATGCGGGGCTGGCGTCGGACAGCGATCTGAAGCTGATCGCGGAGGGCCTGTCGGACCTCGCCTGAAAGCGGTTACCATCCGCGCACCACAATCGACGCTTCCTACGGAGGGGACACGAGGTGCGCGTGCGTAACCAGGGGCGGAACCAGGGTCGTAGACGGGGTCACAGCCAGGGTCGTGGCCGGGGGGCGGCCGCGCTGTTGTGCGCGGGGATGATGGCGGGTGCGGCGGTGCTCGGCGGGACCGTCCCTGCGGGGGCGGCGCAGGGGAACGTCGTCGGTGCCGCCGCCCAACAGGAGGACATCCAGGCACAGTTGGCGGCCATCCCCGGCATGACGGTCGTCTCGGTGACCGACAAGGAGGGCTACCCCTTCTATACGCTCACGTACGCGCAGCCGGTCGACCACCGCAACCCCAAGGCCGGCACGTTCACCCAGCGCCTCACGCTCTGGCACAAGGCGGCCGCCAAGCCCACCGTCTTCTACACCGGCGGCTACACCCTCTCCTCCAGTACGCGCGAGATCACCAAGCTGCTCGACGCCAACCAGGTCTCCATCGAACACCGCTACTTCGCCGAGTCCCGCCCCAAGGGCGCGGCGGGTGACGACTGGTCCAAGCTCACGGTCTGGCAGGAGTCCAGCGACGAGCACCGCATCACGCAGGCCCTGCGCACCATCGAGAAGGGCAAGTGGCTCGCCACGGGCGGCAGCAAGGGCGGCATGACCGCGACCTTCCACGAGCGCTTCTACCCGCAGGACCTCGACGCCGTCGTCGCGTTCGTCGCTCCGAACGACGCGAACAACAACGACGACAGCGGCTACGAGGACTTCTTCAAGACCGTCGGCACGCCCGAGTGCCGCGCCGCCCTGAACGCCGTGCAGCGCGAGATGCTGGTGCGCCGCGACGCCCTCGTCCCGAAGTTCGAGGCCGATGCGGCGGCGGCCGGTGACACGTTCGAGGAGACCCTCGGAACCACCGACAGGGCCTACGAGTTCGCCGTGCTCGACCAGGTCTGGAACTTCTGGCAGAGCGGCACGATCGACGACTGCCCGACCGTGCCCGACGCCAAGAAGGCCACCGACGACGAGCTCTACACCTGGTCCAAGGGCCACGGCTTCAGCGTCTACCAGGACGAGACCCTCGGCACGAACGGCACCGGGCCCTACTACCGGCAGGCCGCCACCCAACTCGGCTGGGCCGACCTCAAGTTCAAACACCTCAAGGACGTCCGCCACTACCCGGACATCTACCAGCCCAACTCGGTCCTGCCCGCCGCGATGCGCGGCACCTACGACGGCTCGGCGATCTCCGGCGTCGACAAGTGGGTGAAGACGCGCGGCGAGCGGATGATGTTCGTGTACGGGCAGAACGACCCGTGGAGCGCCGAGAAGTTCACCCCGAGCAAGCACGACTCGTACCGCTACGTCGTGCCCGGCTCCAACCACGGCGCGGCCATCGCCAAGCTGCCCGCGGACGAGCAGGCCAAGGCCGTCGCCACGATCAAGCGCTGGGCCGGCGTGCAGTAGCGCACGCGAGCACGAGTCCGGCCGCGCCGAGCAGCGGCAGCAGGACGCGGTGGTCCACGACCGCGATGAGGCCCGCGCCCATCGCGAGGGCCACCGCGTTCGGCGCGAACATCAGTGTGTTCGCGGTCGCCACGGCGCGGCCGACGAGCGCGTCCGGGGTCTCGCGCTGGACCGCGGTGAGCACCGCGATCAGGACGCACGGCAGGCCCATGCCGATCGCCGCGCTGCACCCGAGTGCCACGGCGTCGTACGGGAGCGGGCGCAGGCCCGCGCCCGCCGCGAACAGGGCGATCCCCGCCGCCGCGAACCGGCGCTCGCCGAGCCGCCGCAGCAGCCCTCCCGCGGCGAGCCCGGCCACGACCGAACCGGCGCCCTGCACGGCGTACAGGACCCCCGCGTACGAGGGGGAGCGGCCGAGGCCGCGGTCCACGACCGCGTAGAGCGCGGCGCCGTTCAGGCCCGCCAGCAGCATGGTGGCCGCGGCGGCCAGGACGAGGGGGCGCAGCCGCTCCTGGCGCCACAGCGCGCGTACGCCCTCCGCGGTGCGGGCCCACACGCCCGTGGTCCGGCGTGCGGGCGCGGGCTCCCGGATCCGGAGCCGCGCGTAGAGCCCGGCCGCGGCGGCGAAGGTCGCGGCGTCGAGCAGGGCCACGCTCCCGCCTCCGTACAGTGCGAAGAGGCCCGCGCCTGCGAGCGGGGCGACCAGCTTCATGCCCTCGTTGGCCGTCATCCGCAGCCCGTTGAAGTCACCGAGCGCGTCCTTGCCGACGACGGCCGGTACGAGGGCGGCCTCGGCCGCGTCGGTGACGACGCCGCATGTCCCGTACGCGACGAGGACCGCGAACAGGATCCAGAGCCGGCCCGCCGAGTCGACGGCCAGCAGCGACAGGAGCAGCAGGCCGAGGCCCAGGTTCGAGGCGACGAGGAGGGGCCGTCGCCGGGTGCGGTCGGCGACCGTGCCGAGCAGGGGCCCGGCGAGCGTGGGCGCCCACAGCGCGAAGGCGCACAGCGCGGCGAGGCTGTCCGAGCCGGTCAGGTCCTTCACCCAGATCCCGGCGGCCAGCCACATGGCGGAGGTGCCGAACCCGGACACGACGATGCCGGCCAGGAGGAGCCGGGAACCGCCCCGTGTGGCGGTAGAAGTGAACGTCATGCCAGGTCATCGTGGTGCTAAGGCCCCCTGCGGGGGATCGGGAGGATGCCCTAGGCGGACGCGCCGATGACTTTCGGGCGGAGCCGGGGTCTACAGGTGAGTACGCAATGCGAGTCCTGGATTTGTGAGTCCTGAGAACAAGCAAGGAGCCGACATGCCCGACGCGACCGACCAGACGGCGCAGCAGATGGTGGACTTCGGCCCGCAGACGCGGCTCGTGGCGCGCCTCGCGGACGGGGTGGGCGAGGACCAGCTGAACCTGGCGACCCCGTGCCCGGAGTACGCGGTGCGCAACCTGCTCGGGCACATCCTCGGGCTGACTGTCGCCTTCGGCGACGCCGCCCGCAAGAACCTGAGCCCGACGACGGACACGAGCCCGACGACGTTCCTGCCCGACATCACGGACGGCTGGCGCGACGCGCTGGCCAAGGCGCTCGACGAACTCGCGGTGGCCTGGCGCGACCCGGAGGCATGGCAGGGGATGACCCGCGCGGGCGGCGTCGACCTGCCCGCCGAGGTGGCGGGCCTCGTAGCCCTGGACGAACTCGTCGTGCACGGCTGGGACCTGGCGAGGACCACGGGCCAGGAGTACGACCCCGAGGAGGCTGCCCTGGGAGCGGCCCACGCGTTCCTCGCGCAGTCCACGGGCCCGGACCGCCCGCCCATCTTCGGCCCCGTGGTCCCCGTCCCGGACGAGGCACCACTCCTGGACCGGGTGGTGGGGCTGAGCGGCCGCGACCCGCAGTGGAGGCCCGCCCCCTGAAACCCGTCCACCCACTCGGCGCGCACCGTAGGGTGCCCGGATGGCGCTCACCCTCACCGTCCTCGGCACCGCATCGCCCCACCCGCGGCCCGGACACCCCTGCTCCGGATACCTCCTGACGGCAGGAGACGTACGGGTCTGGGTGGACGCGGGCCCCGGCACGTTCGCCGAACTTCAGCGGCACACCACCCCGGAGGCGCTGACCGCCGTCTGGATCTCGCACCTGCACTCCGACCACTGGGCCGACCTCATCGCGGCGGCGGCCGGCATCGGCGACGGCGGCCTCACCGTGCCCGCGCCCCTGCCGGTCCACGCCCCTGCGGGTTGCGCGCGGAGGCTGGCCGGGTTCTTCGGAAGCGACGACCCGTCGCAGGTCGCGGAGGTCTTCGACTTCCGCGACCTGGGCGACAGACACCGGGCAGACCTGGGCGGCGGCCTGATCCTGGAGAGCAGACGTGTCGCGCACGGAGGGTTGGAGGCGTACGGACTGCGCGTCGAGTACGAGGGTGTGGTCTTCGCGTACTCCGGGGACACCGGCCCCTGCCCCGAGCTGACTGAACTCGCCTCCGGAGCCGACCTGTTCCTGTGCGAGGCCGACATCGACCGACGGCGGGACGGTGAGCCGGTCCATCTGACCCCGGAGGACGCGGGGGCCGTCGCGAGGGCGGCGGGCGTCGGGGAGCTGGTGATCACCCATGTGGGCCCCACGCTCACCGCCGAGGCGGCGACGGCCCGCGCGGGGGCGGTCTTCGGCGGCCGGACGTCGCAGGCCTGCGAGGGAGACGTTCTCCGCCTCCGTCGGAAGCGCTGACCAGTCACCCGGAACTTCATCCCGGATGCCACACCGCGTACGTGACGAGAAGCAGGGACAGCCCGGCGCCGGGGACGCGTCGAGACGGACCATGGCCGCCCAGGTGTCCGCGTTCTTCTGGCGAATCCGTTCGGATCTCCGGGTCGTGATCCCTCGTCACCGAACTCAACCGGGCGCCCCGCCCGCACATCGGCAGGACCGTTCGTGCCCGCATGGCACCGACGAGCAGCGGAACCGCAGGGCTCGATTCCTATGGATCGCGTATCGATCGGATAAAGCACCTGTCGCCGCTCGCGTGATGCGCGTAGACAAGCGGTGACCTGGCGCGAACGATCACGCGACGCGGTGTGCGCGCCGGGTCTCCTTCCGACCCGACGGCCGCTGCAGGCCAGATCCGGAGACACCATTCATGCGGAAGTCCATCAGAGTCGCGGGGATCGCCGCGGCGTGCGCCCTCGCGGGCGGTGCCGTCTACGGTACGGGCGCGGCGAGTGCCGGCGGCGCGTCGGCGAGCACCACCGCCGAGCCCCACAACATCGGTCTCCTCACCACGGAGATCACCTCGTACTACGGTGCCACGCAGGACAGCGCCGGTGTGTGGCAGGCCTCGGCCGACAGCCAGTACGCCAAGGACCTGGCGCGCATCGAGGCGGGCGCGAAGAGGCAGATCGCCAAGGCCGCCAAGCAGCACCACGGAAAAGGTGACAAGCCCGCCGTCGTCTTCGACATCGACGACACCCTTCTCCTCAGCCTCGACTACGAGAAGAAGACCAACTATGTCTACAACGACGCCAGTTGGAAGGAGTACGTGGCCAAGGCGGACCGACCGGCCGTCTTCGGTACGCCCGGTCTCATCGACTACGCGCAGTCCAAGGGTGTCGAGGTCTTCTACAACTCCGGTCTGGGCGAGACGCAGCGCGCCGCCGCCGTCGAGAACCTGAAGAAGGTCGGCATCGACGTCAACCTCGACGCCGACCACGTCTTCCTCAAGGACAAGACCAACCCGCCCGCCTACCTCAGCGGTTGCGCCACCGCGAGCGCCTGGAACTGCACCACCGTGCAGTACAAGTCGGGCACCCGCAAGCACATCGAGTCCCTCGGCTACGACATCGTCGGCAACTTCGGCGACCAGTACTCCGACCTCGAGGGCGGCTACGCCGACAAGACGTACAAGTTCCCGAACCCGACGTACTACGTCAGCTAGTCGCACGGCCGCGAGCGTCGGCGTGCACCGGGTCGGCTACCGGTGCGCGCCGCTGCCGCAGGAAGGCGTAGCGGATCTGCGTGGCCGTACGAAGGCAACTCCCGGCAGCTACGCGGAGGGGACCCTCTGCCAGAAGTGGTCCACGATGTCGTCGAGATAGCGCTGGCCCGCCTCGCCCGAGGCGATCGAACCGCCCGCCCGGCTCAGCGTCGCCGCCATCAGGGTCTGGTACTCCTGGTGCATTTCGCGCAACGCGCCGTCGAGGTCACGGCGTTCCATCGAGAGCAGCTTGGCGATCGCGCGAACGTGTGCCTGCCAGCGGGTGCTGACGGCGTCCCGCAGCAGCTGCGCCAAGTCGTCCTCGCGGCCCGTGATGGAGATCAGGTCCCGTGGGGCCAGGGCGAGTACGGAGGCGAGCGCCGCGGACTGGCGGTTGTTGCCACCCCACTGGCCGGTCGCCTCCATCTGCTGGTACGCGCCGACGTCGAGGCCGATGCCGCGGGCCACGTCCTCGACGGCCAGACCGCGGGCGAGACGATGCTCCCGCAAGGTGCGCGGGGCGCCGATGAGCTGGTGGGGCGCGCACCACAACGCGCCCGCCAGCGCGGTGAGTTCGGTCGAACTGGGCAGTGCGGTGCCGCGCTCCCACGCGGTGATGTGGTCCGGGGTGATGTGACTCATTCCGTACGACGCGCGCATGCCGTACGCAACGTGACCGGGAGCCATCCCGAGGTTCTCCCGGATGGTGCGCGCGGCTCTGGCGTTGAAGGGGGGTGTCGGATCCGCTGTCGGGTGACGATGCACCAGCACAGAGTAATGAGTGTTCGCGTGGCCGGTTTTCGACCGTTCCGCAGCAATCACGACTTAGACGGACAGCGGAATCGAGATTTCGTAGGAACCGACAGGAGATGGGGTCGGACGCGGAGGCGGTTCGGGGATCCTATGGAGCTCTTGGGACTGAATGCGATGTTCCGTTATCGGCAAATAGCCTGAACAAGTGCCCTCTGGGCGGGAATTCGGTTCCCGTGAGCACACGTATGATCCGGTCTCGCCCGTGGGCGCTTTCATCCATGGCGCACACGGTGCGGTGATAGGTGAATCCCACGAGAGAGTTGTCCCTGGCGTGCGGTACGGCACGCCGGGATCCCTGGATCTCTGGATCCTCAGATCGCTGTAGAGCCTGGAGAAGTCATGCAGACCAACGCGACCGGCCCGGTGAACTCCACCACCGCGCCCCCCGCGGGATCGGGCAGTGCCATCGACCGCTACTTCCGTATATCGGAACGCGGTTCTACGTACGGCAGGGAGATACGCGGCGGATTCGCCACGTTCTTCACCATGGCGTACATCCTCGTCCTCAATCCGATCATCCTCGGCAGCACCAAGGACAAGTTCGGCGATCAGCTCGATCCGGTCCAACTCGTCACCGCCACGGCCCTCGTGGCCGCGGTGATGACCGTGATCATGGGCGTCGGCGGCAATCTGCCGCTCGCCCTCGCGGCGGGCCTCGGGCTCAACGCTGTCGTCGCCTTCCAGCTCGCGCCCCAGATGGCCTGGGACGACGCGATGGGGCTCATCGTGCTCGAGGGCCTGCTGATCTGCGTCCTGGTCCTGACGGGCCTGCGCGAGGCGGTCATGCACGCCATTCCGCAGCCGCTCAAGCAGGCCATCAGCGTAGGTATCGGCCTGTTCATCGCCTTCATCGGTTTCGTCGACTCCGGCTTCGTCACCCGGATTCCGGACGTCGCGAACACCACCGTGCCGGTGCAGCTCGGCACCGGCACCCTGACCGGCTGGCCCATGCTCGTGTTCTGCGCCGGGGTGCTCCTGACGATCGTGCTGCTCGCCCGCAAGGTGAAGGGCGCCATCCTCATCAGCATCGTGGCGATGACGCTGGTCGCCATCGCGGTCAACGAGCTCGCCGACGTCAAGTCCTGGGGTCTCACCGTGCCCCAGGTGCCGGACAAGCTCGTCGCCTCGCCGGACTTCGGCCTCCTCGGTCACTTCGATCTGTTCGGTGCCTTCGGCCAGGTCGGCGCGCTCACGGTGGTGCTGTTCGTCTTCACCCTGATCCTGTCGGACTTCTTCGACACCATGGGCACCGTCGTCGGCATCACGGCCGAGGCCGGACTGCTCGACGAGCGCGGCCAGGTGCCGAACGTCGGCCGGGTGCTGTTCATCGACAGCGTGGCCGCCGTCGCGGGTGGCGCCGCCTCCGCCTCCTCGGCGACCACGTACGTCGAGTCGGCCGCGGGTGTCGGAGAGGGCGCGCGCACCGGCTTCGCGAACCTGGTCACCGGCGGCCTGTTCGCGCTCGCCCTGTTCCTCACCCCGGTCCTGACGATCGTGCCGATGCAGGCCGCGGCGCCCGCCCTCATCGCGGTCGGCTTCCTGATGATGACGCAGGTCAAGCACATCGACTGGGAGCGGTTCGAGATCGCCATCCCGGCGTTCCTGACCATCGCCGTCATGCCGTTCACGTACTCCATCACCAACGGCATCGGCGCGGGCTTCGTCTCGTACGTCGTCATCAAGGCGTCCCTCGGCAAGGCACGCGAGGTGCACTGGCTGCTGTGGGGCGCGGCCGCGCTCTTCCTCGTGTACTTCGCGATCGACCCCGTGGAGCAGCTGCTCGGCGTGAAGTGACGCCGTAGGGCCGTGATCTAGGCTCGGGTCGTGACCGGCTATCTCGACCGCCTCGCGGAGCTGCTGCGCGAGGCGCACGGCCTTCCGCCGGACCGTGTCGCCGCCACGGTCGCCGATCTCGCGGCGTATCTGGCGCAGGCCGGGGGAGCGGACCCGCAGGACGCGTTCGGTCCGGCCGAAGCGCTCGCCCGGCGCCTCGCCCCGTCCGGGACGTCCGCAGCCGACGAGCACTTGGAGACCTGGCGCTGGCTCGCCGACACGTATGCCGACGAGCACCTCCTGAACCGCTTCGGCGACGAGGGCTGGGAGGTCGAGCGGGTCGACCCGCTCGGCCGCTTCGTCAGCCACCGCGACCCGGAGCGGCCGCGGCGCTGGGAGTACCGGCGCGAGCTGATCACCGGGGGCGGCGAAGGCCTCGACGAACGGCTCGCGCCCGACGGCTGGGAGCCGTGCGGCAGCTGGGTCGTGTACGCATGGTTCAAGCGTGAGAAGGCGGTCGGCGCCGGCCGGGAGCCCGCGCCGTCCGAACCGCCGCCGGTCCCGCGGCGCCCCACGTTCCCGGGGCGGCGGCGCGGCTACGTACTCATGGGCGGCGCCCTGGCCCTCGTCGCCGCGGTCGTGGTGGCGGCGAGCACCGGCACAGGCTTCGGCGCCGGTCTCGCGGTGGGTCTGCTGGTGGGAGCGCTGGTGCCGCCGGTGACGGCCTGGGCGGTACGCGGCCGGCGCCGCTAGGGCCTTCATGGCGAGGTGCCGGAACACCGGTTCCGGCACCTCGCCGAGCCCGTCTACCCCGTGAGCGCCGCCGACATCATCGCCTTCGCGATCGGCGCCGCCAGACCGTTGCCGCTCACCTCCGAGCGGGCCGCGTCCGACTGCTCCACCACGACCGCCACCGCGACCTCCTTGCCGGTGGAGTCGTCCTTCGCGTACGACGTGAACCAGGCGTACGGCGTCTTGCTGTTGTTCTCGCCGTGCTGGGCCGTACCCGTCTTGCCGCCCACCGTCGCGCCCGGGATCTGCGCGTTCGTACCGGTGCCCTGCGAGACGACCGTCTCCATCGCCGACTGGAGCTGCGAGGCCGTGGACGTGCTCACGACGCGCGTGTTGTCACCGTCGGCGAAGCTCTTGATCGCGTTGCCGTCGGCGTCCGTGACCTGCGAGACCATGTGCGGGGAGGCCTGCTCGCCGCCGTTGGCGATCGTGGCCGAGACCATCGCCATCTGCAGCGGTGTCGCCGTCACGTCGAACTGGCCGATGCCCGACAGACCCGTCTGCGCCTTGTCCATGTCCTTCGGGTACACGCTCTTGGAGGCCCGGACCGGCATGTCCTGCTTGTCGTCGTTGAAGCCGAACTTCTCGGCCATCGCCCTGACCTTGTCCTGGCCCAGGTCGACGGCGAGCTTTCCGAAGACGTTGTTACACGAGTACTTCAGCGCCGTGCGGATCGAGGCGTCCTCGCAGGGCGCGGACGCGCTCTCGTTCTTCAGGTCCGTGGCCGTGCCCGGCAGCCGGTACGGGTTCGGGCTGTCGGTCTTCGCGTCCACCGACGAGTAGAGCCCGTCCTCCAGCGCCGCTGCCGCGACGACCAGCTTGAACGTGGACCCGGGGGGCAGCGCCTGCTTGATCGCGCGGTTCAGCGTCGGCTGGTCCTTGTCCTTCGACAGCGCCGTCCACGCCCTGCCGTCCGTGGACGAGTCCGAGCCGCTGATCTTCGACGGGTCGAACGACGGCGTCGAGACGAGGCCGAGCACCTTCCCGGTCTTCGGGTCGATCGCGACGGCCGCGCCCTTCTTGTCGCCGAGCGCGCGGTACGCGGCCTTCTGCACCGCCGGGTCGATGGTCGTGACCACGTCACCGGGCTCGGTGTGCTTGCCGGTGACCGCGTCGACGGGGTTCTTGAGCCGGGTGTCCGTCCCGTCGAGGATGTCCTGGTAGATGCCCTCGAGCTGCGTCTGCCCGTACACCTGCGAGCTGAAGCCCGTCACGCCCGCGTAGAGCTCGCCGTCCTTGTACGTGCGCTTGTACGCGAGGTCGCTGCCCGTGCCCGTTCTCTTCGAATCGGTGACCGCCTCTCCGCCCACGATGATGTCGCCCAGGGGATACGCGTACTGCTGCATCACGTTCCGCCGGTTGTTCTTGTTGTCCGCGAGGGCCTGGCCGTCGTAGAACTGCACCCACGTCGCCCTCACCAGCAGAGCGAGCACGAGGAGCAGACAGAAGACCGAGGCGCGTCTGATCGTCTTGTTCATCCCGCACAGAAGACGAGCGGACGAGAGCGGATCGTTCCGTTCCGGCCCGGTTTCTCAGTGAATCCTCATCAAGAGATCCGCGTCACGCCGGCCCGGACGCGGCCGCTGTCGCGAGGTTCACGCCTTCATGAAGCCGCCCTCGTACGCCGCGATCACGGCCTGTGTACGGTCCCGGGCCCCGGTCTTCGCCAGGACCGCCGCCACATGCGTCTTCACCGTGGCGGGGCCGACCCCCATCCGCCGCGCGATCTCCGCGTTGGTCAGGCCCGACGCCATGTGCCGCAGCACCTCGCTCTCGCGGCCCGTGAGCCGCGCCACCCACGCGGCCGCCGCGGGCCCGGTGTGCCCGTACTCCGCGGCGAGGGCACGCACGGCCGCGGGGAAGAGCAGGGAGTCGGTGTGCGCGACGAGGCGCACCGTCTGCACGAGCGCGTCCGCCTCGGCGCGCTTGAGGAGGAACCCGGCGGCGCCCGCGCGCAGTGCCTCGTACACGTAGGCGTCGTTCTCGAAGGTCGTGACCACGACGATGCGCGGCGGCGCGGCCATCGATCCGAGGATCTGTTCCGTGGCGCGTATGCCGTCGGTCTCCGGCATGCGTACGTCCATGAGGACCACGTCGGGCGCCAGCTCGCGCACCACGGACACCGCCTCGGCGCCGGTCGCCGCCTCGCCCACGACCTCGATGCCGTCCTCGGCGGACAGGATGGCGCGCAGGGCGCTGCGCACCATGCGCTCGTCGTCGGCGAGGACGACACGGATCGCGGTGATCCCGGTGGTCGCGGTCATGGGGTGGTTCCTCTCCTTCTCATGCGTTCGCCTTCAGGGGCAGTCGTACCGACACCCGCCACGCACCGTCCGCAGGGCCGGCCTCGGCCGCGCCGCCCAGCAGCCGGGCCCGGTCCGCGATGCCGCGCAGCCCGTGGCCGCCGCCGGGGCGGGCGCGCGGCGGGTGCGGCGGCAGCGGGTTCTCGGCGGTGATCAGCAGGTCGTCGCCGTCGCGCGCGAGACGCAGAGTGAGGGACGTGCCCGCGTGCCGCAGCGCGTTGCTCAGCGCCTCCTGCACGATCCGGTACGCCTCGCGGGACACCAGCGGCGGCAGTGCGGCCGGGTCCAGGGCCACGACATCCGCCTGTACGCGCAGGCCGCCGGCCCGCGTGCGGCTCAGCAGCCCGTCCAGGTCGGCGGCGAGGGTCGGCGCGGGCGCCGTGGACGCGGGGTCGCCCGCCTCCCGCAACACGCCCAGTACGGCGTCGAGTTCGCCCACCGTGCGCCGCGTGGTGTCCTCGATCGCGGCGAGGGCCTCGCGGACGAACTCCACGTCGTGGTCGAGGACGCGGCGGGCCGCGCTCGCCTGGAGGGTGACCGCGCTCAGGGCGTGGCCCACCGAGTCGTGCAGCTCGCGCGCCAGCCGGTTGCGTAGGGCGAGGTCGGCGGCGCGCCGCTCGGCCAAGGCGAGCCGGTCTGCCGGAGTCGGCCCGAGGAGCACGGGCGCCCACCGCGCCAGCAGGCCGCCGGCTACCGCGGCGCAGCCCGCGAGCGCCACGAGCATCGCCGCGCCCGCGACGGGGGCGAGCGTCAACGCCCATGCGTGGTGGAGGACTTCGGGCAGCGCGAGGGCCGAGTCACGCAGCCCGGCGAACAGGGGAAGCACCATCAGCGTCACCGCGAACGGGGGCAGCGCGAGCGTCATCCCACTGAGTACCCCGCCGAATCCGAGGTGCAGCGTGAACCAGGCGACGGTCCGCCCCCGCGCGGCGCGGCTCCGGGGCGGCCCGTCGGCGAGTGCGTCGCCCGGCACCCCGCACAGCGCGCGCACCGCCGCCACCGAGATCGGCCGGGTCAGCGGGAACAGCGCCGTGACCGCGGCGAGCGGCAACCCCACTGCGAACGCGCCCAGTTGGAGGGTCAGTGAGGTGAAGACGTCGCTCACGCCGGTGAGCGGCCCGATGACGACCGAGCCCACCAGAACGTACGGCATGGCGAGTGCGCCGCCGAGGATCAGATGGATCCACCGCCGGCGCGCCCGCCGCCCGAACAGGGCGCTCCAGCAACCCCTCATGACGCCGTACGTCGCTCCGCGCGGCCCGCGAGGAAGCGGACGCCGACGGCGACGACGAGGATCCCGACGATCATCTGGACAGCGTAGGTGAGGTTCATGACCGGCGTGGGCCGCCGGGTGATGTCGTCGACGCCGGCGAGGGAAGCGAGCGCGAGCCAGCCGCCCCAGCAGGCCACGGCCCCCGAGCCGAGCCACGCGAGGGCCAGCGGCAGCTTCACCGGCAGGCCACCGCCGCGCTGGAGGGTGAGGGACAGCGCGCCCAGCACGGCGGCGGCCAGGAAGGCCACGTCCGTGGCCTCGAGGACGTAGAAGTCACTTGAACGGTCAGCGATCCGGGCGGAGTTGAGGCCGGTGGTCGCGCCGCACGCCCACAGCAGGTGCAGGGTCAGGGGGAACAGGGCGAGCACCGCGGCGGCGACCGCCAGGGTCCGCCGGGCGGCGGCCGGGGGAGGCGGCAGCTCCCGGACCGGGCCGCGCCACGTGTGGCCCCAGCGGTCGCGCGCGTACAGGGCGAACAGGGTGCCGAGGGCGAGCCCTTGGAGGATGAAGCCGGTGTAGACGACCCCGAACACCCACTCGTCGAGGAAGGGTCCGCCCTTGGACCCGCCGTGGTTCACGGAGCCGCCGAAGGCCCTGACCAGCAGCTGGAGCGGGTACCCGGTCATGATCGGGGTGAGCAGCCCGGTCGCCACCCACATCGGGAACACGAGGAGCCAGGCCGGGACGCGCCGCCCCCACGGCCGGGTCAGCAGCAGCGCGAGGACGATCACGAAGCTGTCGAGCAGCACGCTGAGGCTGTTGGCCACGATCATCGACGCGCGGTGGTCGAGGAGGGAGCTGCCGTCGGGGATCCCGAGGTGACTGCCCGCGATCCAGGCGGCCTTGAGGCCGAGATAGGGCAGACAGGACACGACGGCGACCGCCCGAAGTACGCGTCGGAGCCGGTCGACGGGGGGTGTGGAGGCGGGAGCGGGACGGGGCGCGGAAGCGATCGTGTGCGTCATACGTCCACGCTCCCGCCCCGGCCCGCGCCGCACGTCGTGCCCACAGCCGATCCGCCTCCGCCGCACGGGGGAGACCACGGCCGCCGCAGGCGCACGGGGCACCCGCCGTGTACCGCTTACGCGTCGAGCACCAGCACGTACTCGGGAATTTCCTTGCCGCGCGCGTGGGCGAAGCCCGAATCCTGGCCGGTGACACGGAAACCGCACTTCTCCAGGACGCGCAGCGAGCCGATGTTGTCGGTCGCGGCGCGAGCGTGCAGCGGGCGCTCCGGGACCTCGGCGAGCAGCGCGCGGAGCGCCGCCGTGGCGAGTCCGCGCCCCCAGTGCGTGCGGTCGATCCAGTACGTGACCTGGAGATCGCCCGGCTCCCCGTACACGGCTGCGCTCCCCACGAGTTCGCCGTCGGCGACGACGGCGCGCACCACGTCGGACGACGAACGGATCCGCTTCCAGTGCGCCTCGAAGTGGTCCCAGTCGGACCCCCTGGGCGAGACGAACGCGGCGACGCGGGCCGCCTCCGGGTCGTTCATGTGCCGGAAGAAGACGCGGACGTCACTCTCCTCGACGGCACGCAGCGCGACCTCCATCAGAGCCTCCGTGTCGCAAGCGTCAGCCGGTCCCGGGCGTCGAACAGCGCGTCCTTCACCATCTGCTCGTGCGCGGGGGTCAGGCGCGCCACCGGCACCGAGCAGCTGATCGCGTCGCGCGCCGGTGTGCGGTACGGGATCGCGACGCCGAAGCAGCGAAGCCCCAGCGTGTTCTCCTCGCGGTCCACCGCGATGCCCTGCTCGCGCACCGCGTGCAGCTCCTCGATGAGCTTCTCGCGGTCGGTGATGGTGTGCTCGGTGAGGGCCGGGAGCGTCTCGGGGAGCATCTTGCGGACCTGCTCGTCGGTGTGGGTCGCGAGCAGCGCCTTGCCGAGGGATGTGGAGTGCGCGGGCAGCCGGCGGCCGACGCGGGTGAAGGGCCGCAGGTAGTGCTGCGACTGGCGCGTGGCGAGATAGACGACGTTCGTGCCGTCGAGGCGCGCCAGGTGGATCGTCTCCGTGGTGTCGTCGGAGAGCCGGTCGAGGGTGGGGCGGGCCGCGGCCACCACCTCGTCGCCGTCGATGTACGACGTGCCGACGAGCAGGGCGCGTACGCCGATGCCGTACCGCGTGCCTGTCGCGTCCGTCTCCACCCAGCCGAGCTCGACCAGCGTGCGAAGGAGCATGTACAGGCTCGACTTGGGGTAACCGACCGCTTCCTGGACGGCCGCCAGGGAGTGCATTCCGGGCCGGCCCGCGAAGTATTCGAGCAATTCCACGGTCCGTACCGCGGACTTGACCTGAGCCCCGCCGCCCGTCTCACCTGCCGACATTCCCTTGACCCCTTCGTTCGACCAGAATTAGTGTCCTGAGTCCGTAGCGTATTCATCATCAGGGACAGCGTTCAGCATATCGAACAGCTGCTGTTCGTCGTCAGGTGAGCGGCACAAATCTGGAGGAACCCGCGGTGGCAGCAGCACCAGTCTGGAGTGTCGACCCCCGAACCGGGAAGCAGCGGGAGCAGGTTGCGGTGGAAGCCACAGCCCAGGAGGTGGACCAGGCGGTCCGCGCCGCGCACGCCGCCACGGGCGCCCTCGCGGACCGCACCGTGCGCGCCGCCTTCCTGCGCAGCGCCGCCGAGCTCCTCGACGCCTCCAAGGATCACCTGGTGGAGGCCGCGGACGCGGAGACCGCGCTCGGTCCCGTCCGCCTCACCGGTGAACTCGCCCGCACCAGCTACCAGTTGCGTGCCTTCGCGGACATCGTCGACGAGGGCGCCTTCCTGGGCATCGTCATCGACCACCCCGACGACTCGGCGACCCCGCCGATCCCGGATCTTCGCCGCTACAAGGTGCCGCTGGGCGTCGTCGCCGTCTACTCGGCGTCGAACTTCCCGTTCGCCTTCTCCGTGCCCGGCGGCGACACCGCGAGCGCGCTCGCCGCGGGCTGCCCCGTCGTCGTCAAGGCCCACCCCGACCACCCGGCCACCTCCGAACTGGTCGCCTCCGTGCTGCGCAGGGCCGCCGCCCAGCACGGCATCCCGGAGGGCGTACTCGGCCTGGTCCACGGCTTCGAGGCGGGCGTCGAGCTCGTGAAGCACCCGCTGGTCTCGGCCGCCGGATTCACCGGTTCCGTACGGGGCGGGCGCGCCCTGTTCGACGCGGCGGCCGCCCGCCCCGTGCCGATCCCCTTCCACGGCGAACTCGGCTCCCTCAACCCCGTGGTCATCACGGCGGAGGCCGCGGCCGAGCGTGCCGAGCAGATCGGCGCCGGGCTCGCGGGCTCCATGACGCTCGGCGTCGGCCAGTTCTGCGTGAAGCCCGGCCTCGTCTTCGCGCCCAACGGTGCCGACGGCGATCGCCTCGTCAAGTCCCTCACCGACGCCGTCAGCGACACCGACGCGGGCGTGCTCCTCGACCACCGCATGCGCGACAACTTCGTCGCGGGCGTCGCCGAGCGCGCGGAGCTGCCCGACGTGGACGCCCCCGTGACCCCGGGCGCGGGCAGCGAGCACACCGTCAGTCCCGGCTTCCTCACGGTCCCGGCCCAGCGCCTGGCCACCGATGGCGGCGACCACGACCTCCTCCTGGAGGAGTGCTTCGGTCCGGTGACCGTCGTCGCCCGCTACGAGGACGACGCCGAGGTCACCTCCGTGCTCTCGCGGCTGCCCGGCAACCTCTCGGCCACCGTCCACCTGTCCGAGGGCGAGGCCGCCGGCCAGGGGCGCGGCGCCGAGATCCTCGCCGAGCTCACCCCGCTCGCGGGCCGCGTCCTGGTCAACGGCTGGCCCACCGGCGTCGCCGTCGCCCCCGCCCAGCACCACGGCGGCCCGTACCCGGCCACGACGTCCACGTCGACGTCCGTGGGCGGCACCGCCGTCGAGCGCTGGCTGCGCCCGGTCGCGTACCAGAACACCCCCGAGGCACTCCTGCCGCCTGAGCTGCGCGACGACAACCCGCTGGGCCTGCCGCGCCGCTACGAAGGCCGCCAGGAGCTCTGAGCCCGCCCGCCCCTCACCGGGAAGCCCGACCGTCACCTGGAAAACTGACCCGATGGACATCGAACTCCCCGAACTCCCGTTCCCGCTGCGCACCTACGGCCCCGACGGGCACTGGTCGTACGAGGACGGGGTGCTCACCGGCTGGGCCGGACCCCGCCAGGACCGCTTCGTGCCGCCCACCGGCACGGCCCTGGACCCGGCGTCCGACGCGCCCCGCCTGCTCGGGGCGCCGAAGGGCGACTTCCAGCTGCTCGCCCGGGTCACGGTCGGCTTCACCGCCGCCTTCGACGCGGGTGTGCTCTATCTGCACGTCGGCGAGCGCGAGTGGGCCAAGCTCTGCCTGGAGCGCTCGCCCGACGAGCCGACCGTCTGCACCGTCGTCACGCGCGGCCACTCCGACGACGCGAACGCGTTCGTCGTGGGCGGCAGCACGGTGTGGCTGCGCATCAGCCGCACCGGTTCGGCGTTCGCCTTCCACGCCTCGCCGGACGGCGAGAAGTGGACCTTCGTCCGGATCTTCTCGCTGGGCGACGAGGAGTCCGCGGGCGCGGCCCTGGTCGGCTTCATGGCGCAGGCCCCGGTCGGTGACGGCTGCGTCGTCACGTACGAGGCCATCGAGTTCCGCCCGACCTGGCCGCAGGGCCTGAAGGACGGTTCCTGACACCACGGGAACCAGGGGCACCTGACCGCCCGGCCCGGGGAATGAGCCGCCGGAGCCGGGCGTTGAAGGGGGTCGCAGGGCACACCCTGCGCCGTACGAATCTGGAGTGACCCCCATGCGCGTCGAGATCTGGTCCGACATAGCCTGCCCCTGGTGCTACGTCGGCAAGGCCCGCTTCGAGAAGGCCCTGGCCGCCTTCCCGCACCGTGACGGCGTCGAGGTGGTCCACCGCTCCTTCGAGCTGGACCCGACGCGCGCCAAGGGCGACAGCGGACTCGTCATCCCGATGCTCGCGCAGAAGTACGGCATGACCGAGGACCAGGCGCAGGCCGCCGAGCGCAACCTCGGCGAGAACGCCGCCTCCGAGGGCCTCGCCTACCTCACCGAGGGCCGCGACCACGGCAACACCTTCGACATGCACCGCCTCCTCCACTTCGCGAAGGAGCAGGGCCGCCAGGACGAGCTGATCGGCCTCCTGTACCGCGCGAACTTCGCCGACGAGCGGTCCGTCTTCGCCGACGCCGACGAGTACCTGATCAGCCTCGCCGCCGAGGCCGGACTCGACGCCGACGAGGCCCGCGCCGTCCTCGCCGACCCCGCCCGGTACGCCGACGACGTGCGTGCCGACGAGCGCGAGGCCGCCGAGCTCGGCGCGAACGGCGTGCCCTTCTTCGTCCTCGACCGCAAGTACGGCGTCTCCGGCGCCCAGCCCGCCGAGGTCTTCGCCCAGGCCCTGGAGCAGGCGTGGGGCAGCCGCTCGCCGCTCCAGGTCATCGACAGCGGCGACGCCGAGGCCTGTGGCCCGGACGGATGCGCGGTCCCGCAGAACTGACACGGGCCGCGGGAGCGGCACGCAGCCCCCGGAGCAGCACTTATAAGAGACGCTTAGGGGTACTGCTCAACAACACGCAATGGACCGATAGTTGGCCAGGCGGCACAGTGGACTCATGGAGACTCTCGATCACGCGCTCGTGCGCGCCGAGTTCGCACCCGTCACCAGCTATCTGAACACCGCGAGCACCGGGCTGCTCCCGTCCCGCACGGTGGCGGCCATGAAGGACGCGGTCGCCTCCGTCGCGGCCGGCCGCCCCGCCGACATGTTCGCGGACGTCGAGGCCGCCCGCGCCGCCTTCGCCCGGCTTGCCGGGGTTCCGGCCGACCGGGTGGCGGCCGGCGCCTCGGTGGCCGTCTACACGGGAGTCATCGCCGCCTCGCTCCCGGCGGGCGCCGAGGTCCTCACCGCGCAGGACGACTTCAGCTCCACCGTGAACCCCTTCTACGTACGCGGCGACCTCAAGGTCCGCACCGCGCCCCTGGAAGGGATCGCCGACGCCGTTCGGCCCGGCACCGCGCTGGTCGCCGTCAGCGCGGCCCAGTCCGCCGACGGACGCGTCGCCGACCTGCCCGCGATCCGCGAGGCGGCCCGCGCCCACGGCGCCCGCACCTACATCGACTGTTCCCAGGGCGCGGGCTGGCTGCCCGTCGACGCGGACGCGCAGGACTACACGTCCACCGTCGGCTTCAAGTGGCTGCTGTGCCCGCGCGGCGTGAGCTTCCTGGTCGTCCCGGAGGACATGGGATCCCTCCGCGCGGTCTTCGCGGGCTGGGTCGCGGGCGAGCACCCGTGGGACAGCTGCTACGGACCCGTCGAGGAGCTCGCCCACTCCGCGCGGCGGTTCGACGAGAGCCCCAGCCTCTTCTCGTACGCGGGCGCGCGGCACTCCCTGGCGCTCATCGAGGAACTCGGCGTCGACGCGATCCGCGCCCATGACCTCGCCCTGGCGGAGCGCTTCCGCGCGGGTCTCGCCACACTTGGCCACGAGCCCGTGCCCGCGCCGGGCTCGCCGGTGGTCTCCGTCCCGGGCCTCGGCGCACGGCAGCCGGAGCTGAGCCGGGCCGGCATCGAGGTCTCCAACCGCGCGGGCAACCTGCGGGCGGCCTTCCACCTGTACAACACGGATTCCGACGTCGACCGGCTCCTTGAGGCGCTGTCGGGCTGAACCCGCCGGGCCGACCCTGCGCGTCGGGCCTGCTCCGGCCTCCGCCAACCGGGAGCAGGCCCGCCCGCAATCCCCGGATCACCCGTCGGCAGGCTCCGCCCCCGGGCAGCTCGCCGGATCCGTGCACAAATTCGCCTCGACCTTGGCGAGCAGCCGCAGGAGTTCGGTCCGCTCCTCCTTGTCGAGGCCGCGCAGCGTGTGGTCCTCCAGGTCGCCCCACTTGTGCTGCACGTCGCCGAGCAGGCCGCAGCTGGCGTCCGTCGTCTCCACGAGCACGGCCCGCCGGTCGCGCGGGTCGGGGGAGCGGCGTACATGACCGGCCTGTTCGAGCCGCTGGAGCATCTTCGTCACCGTGGACGGGTCCAGGTCGACCGCCTTGATGAGCTCCGACTGGCGCACGGGCCCCCTGTCCCACAGGTGCATCATCAGGAACTCCTGGCCCGGATAGAGGCCGAGCCCGCGCAGCAGCTTGCCCGCGGTGATCCGGTGCAGCCGCGCCACGCGGGAGAGCGCATGGCTGACGGGACCGCAACGCGCGGCCTCGGGCAGGTGCTCACTACAGGCTGGCTCGTCCGTCATGGCGACTCCTGATCGGTTCCGGCCTCGCCGTGGAGTCCGGTCTCTCCACGGAGGTTCGGTCTTCACTCAGAGATTACCTTGGTCGGCCAATGAATGGGTTACAGTGGCACACGGCTCGATTACTTGGCCGACCACATATCGGTCGGCGTTACGTTGCCTGCCTGCCCTTGGATGGAGTAGCCATGACCACCGCCTTCGACCCGATCGACCTCTCCGGCGTCCAGCTCGCCAACCGCATCGCCATGGCCCCGATGACCCGCAGCCGGGCCGGCGAGGGCGGCACCGCCACCGACCTGACCGTCGAGTACTACGCGCAGCGCGCCTCGGCCGGCCTGATCATCACCGAGGGCATCCAGCCGTCCGCCGTCGGGCAGGGCTACGCATGGACCCCGGGCCTGCACAGCGACGAGCAGATCGCGTCCTGGCGCAAGGTCACCGACGCCGTGCACGCCAAGGGCGGCACGATCTACGCGCAGATCATGCACGCGGGCCGGATCAGCCACCCGGTGCTGCTGCCCGAGGGGGAGACGCCGGTCGCCCCGTCCCCGGTCGCCCCGGCGGGACAGGGCTTCACCACCGAGGGCATGAAGGACTTCACCACCCCGCGCGCGCTGACCGGCGACGAGGTCCGCGCCACGATCGCCGACTTCGCCACCGCCGCCCGCAACGCGATCGAGGCCGGCTTCGACGGCGTGGAGCTGCACGGCGCCAACGGCTATCTCATCCAGCAGTTCCTCGCTCCCAACACCAACCTGCGCGACGACGAGTGGGGCGGCAGTGTGGAGAACCGCATCCGCTTCGCCGTCGAGGTCGTCAAGGCCGTCGTCGCCGAGATCGGCGCCGAGCGGACCGGCCTGCGGATCTCGCCCGGCAACTCGTACAACTCCATCGAGGAGAGCGACCCGGCGCCGACGTACACCGCGCTGGTCAAGGAGATCGAGCCGCTCGGCATCTCCTACCTGCACGTCCTCGAGAGCTCCGACATCCGCGAGCTGACCCTGGCGCTGCGCAAGCAGTTCTCGGGCACGTTCGTCATCAACGTCCTCAGCGACGGGCCCACCGGGCACGGCGAGCTCTCGGTGATCGAGGACGGCATCGCCGACATCATCACGTTCGGCGCGCTCTTCCTCGCCAACCCCGACCTGCCGGCCCGCCTGAAGACGCAGGGTCCGTACAACACCCCGGACCCGGCCACGTTCTTCGGCGGCGACGCGAAGGGCTACACGGACTACCCGGTGCTCACCGCCTGACCCCTCCCGCCTGACCGCTTCCGCATACGCGAGTTGGGGCGGCCCCCGACCGGGAGCCGCACCAACTGTGCGTGTACGAAGGTCAGTTCACCGGGGTGAAGTCCCGTGCCCCGATGCTGTGTCTTTCGGGGGGCGACCCCCGAACCCCCAGCCGGGAACAGCGCTACCTCACCGGCGTGAAGTCCCGTGCCCCGATGAACTCGGGCCGTCGCACCGGGGCCGCGAACGGCTCCACCGCCGTGTTCTCCACGCTGTTGAACACGATGAAGACGTTCGAGCGCGGATACGGGGTGATGTTGTCCCCGGAGCCGTGCATGGCGTTGCAGTCGAACCACGTCGCCGAGCCCGCGCTGCCCGTGAACAGGCGGATGCCGTGCCGGTCCGCGAACTTGGTCAGCGCCTCGTCCGACGGCGTGCCCGCGTCCTGCATCTGGAGGGACTTCTTGTAGTTGTCCCTCGGCGTCTCGCCCGCGCAGCCCAGGAACGTCCTGTGCGACCCCGGCATGATCATCAAGCCGCCGTTGGTGTCGTAGTTCTCGGTCAGCGCGATCGAGACGGACACGGTCCGCATGTTCGGCAGGCCGTCCTCCGCGTGCCAGGTCTCGAAGTCCGAGTGCCAGTAGAAGCCACTCGCCCCGAAGCCCGGCTTCACGTTGATCCGCGACTGGTGGACGTACACGTCCGAGCCGAGGATCTGCCGTGCCCGGCCCACGACCCGCTCGTCGTGCACCAGGTTCGCGAACACCTCGCTGATCCTGTGGACCTCGAAGACGGACCGCACGTCCTGCGACGTGGGCTCGACGATGGAACGCTCGTCGGCCTTGACCGCCGGATCCGTGATCAGCCGGTTCAACTCGGCCTGGTACGTGCCGATCTCGTCCGGACCGATCAGCTCCTCGATCGCGAGGAAGCCGTCCCGCTCGAAGCCCGCGAGGTCCGACTGGCGGATCGGACCGCGCGCGTCCGGCGGCGACCAGACGACGGGGTCGACGCGGGGCGTCGCCACCTCGGAGGCGCCGCGGGTCGGGTAGAGGTCGGTACGTGTCTCCGTGCTCATCAGGATCAGGCCTCCTCGGTCAGCAGCGGGTAGACGCCGTTCTCGTCGTGGTCCTCCCGTCCGGTCACGGGAGGGTTGAACACGCACACGCAGCGGAAGTCGGTCTTGGGGCGCAGGGTGTGGCGCTCATGGCCGTTCAGGAGGTACATCGTGCCCGGCTCGATCCAGTGCTTCTCGCCGGTCTCCTTGTTGGTGAGCTCGGCCTCGCCCTCGACGCACAGCACGGCCTCGATGTGGTTGGCGTACCACATGTCGGTCTCCGTGCCCGCGTAGAGGATCGTCTCGTGCAGTGAGAAGCCGACCTTCTCCTTGGCAAGGACGATGCGCTTGCTCTCCCAGGTGCCGGTCGCCGACTTCACATGCCGGTCGGTGTTCTCGATCTCCTTGAACGAACGGACGATCACGGTGAGTTGCTGCCTTTCTCTTCTACGTGGTGAGGGGGCGCCTGCCCGCTCGAGCGGAAATCAGGCGGTCTCGCGCACGGCCCGGGTGAGCGTGCGCAGTCCCTCTTCCAGCTCCTCGGGCGTGATCGTCAGCGCCGGAAGCAGCTTGACGACCTCGCTCTCGGGGCCGGAGGTCTCGATGAGCAGACCGAGCTCGAAGGCGCGCTTGGCGACCTTGTTCGCCCGGTCCTTGTCGCGGAATTCCAGGCCCCACACCAGGCCGCGTCCGCGGTACTCGACGGTGTCGTCGCGGAACTCGTCGCGGAGCGCGCCGAGGGCCTCGTCGATCTGCTGGCCGCGGGCGAGCGTCTGCTTCTCCATGGCGGGGCCGTCGGTCCAGTACGTCTCCAGGGCGGCGGCGGCCGTCACGAACGCGGGGTTGTTGCCGCGGAACGTGCCGTTGTGCTCGCCCGGCTCCCAGACGTCGAGCTCCGGCTTGAACAGGCACAGGGACATGGGGAGCCCGTACCCGCTGATGGACTTCGACACGGTCACGATGTCCGGTGTGATGCCCGCCTCCTCGAAGGAGAAGAACGCACCGGTGCGGCCGCAGCCCATCTGGATGTCGTCGACGATCAGGAGCATGTCCCAGCGCTTGCAGACATCGGCCAGCTTGCGCAGCCACTCCGCGCGGGCGACGTTGATGCCGCCCTCGCCCTGCACCGTCTCGACGATCACGGCGGCGGGCGTGTTCAGGCCCGAGCCCGAGTCCTCCAGGAGGCGCTCGAACCAGATGAAGTCCGGTGTCTGCCCGTCCAGGTAGTTGTCGAACGGCATCGGGGTGCCGTGCACCAGCGGGATGCCGGCGCCCGCCCGCTTGAAGGCGTTGCCGGTCACCGCGAGGGAGCCGAGCGACATGCCGTGGAAGGCGTTCGTGAACGACACGATCGACTCACGGCCCTTGACCTTGCGGGCCAGCTTCAGGGCCGACTCGACGGCGTTGGTGCCCGTCGGGCCCGGGAACATGACCTTGTACGGCAGGTCGCGCGGGCGCAGGATGATGTTCTGGAACGACTCCAGGAAGGCGCGCTTCGCCGTCGTCGACATGTCGAGCCCGTGCGTGACGCCGTCGCGCTCCAGGTAGTCGATCAGGGCGCGTTTGAGGACCGGGTTGTTGTGCCCGTAGTTGAGCGATCCCGCGCCCGCGAAGAAGTCGAGGTACTCGTGGCCGTCCTCGTCGAACATGCGGCTGCCCTGCGCCCGGTCGAAGATGGTGGGCCAAGCGCGGCAGTAGCTGCGCACCTCCGACTCAAGGGTCTCGAAGACGCTCAGGTCCGGCTGGGTGATGGTCACAGCGAATCTCCTGGGAGATGGGAGTGGGGGTGGCGTGGAAGAGGTCGTGCGGTCTGCGGTCTTGCGCTGCAGAGAAGTGATGGGGGGCCGGTCGTGGGTCAGACGATCGGCCCGATGCGGTGGAGCACCTCGGGCTCGTGCCCGTCGTCCGGGAAGAGGCCCGCGTCGAACAGCACCGTCTGCGCGACCTCCGCGCCGTTGCGGCGTGCGAACGAGGCGAACAGGCGCTGCGAGGCGGCGTTGTCGGGCGAGATCGTCGTCTCGAGCAAGGTCGTCGCGCCGTCGGCGACGACCTTCGCCCAGAGCCCGTCGAGCAGTGCCCCGGCCAGACCGCGCCCCCGGTGCGCATGGTCGACGGCCACCTGCCACACCACGAGGGTGCGTGGGTTCTCGGGCCGGATGTATCCGGTGATGAACCCGGCGACGGAGCCGGCGGAGTCCCGCGCCACGACGGACGTGGCGGCGAAGTCCCGGCACCACAGCAGGTAGCTGTACGAGGAGTTGAGGTCGAGCACCTTCGAGTCGCGGGCGATGCGCCAGATTGCGGCTCCGTCGGCCACCTCGGGCCGGTCGATCCGCAGGCTCTCGGGCATTTCCAGGAATTGCGCGGTCATGTGAATTCAATTTACCGAGCAATTTCTGGGATTGCATCGCGAGCAGGGGTTACGTAAACGCTCCCTCTGTGTTATCGCGCGGGTGGGGGCGCGCACGCGAAATCTCGGTCATATGTGCCGATTTGACCGGGATGAAGTGCGCAAATCACCTTCGGTGTGGAGTGCGTCACAAGAGCGAAACCCGCGCGAGACGCGTCCGAATTACGCCGATTCCCGTTGTTGAAATCTTAGTGTTTACGTCCCCGGAAAGCGGGCAGAAGAATATGGGAAGCTGTGCTGAGAAATGCGCGAGAATTGACTCGGAAAAGAAAAGAAGGCGCCACCCCATTGAAGGGGCGGCGCCTCACTTTGTGAAGTCGCGGGACTACAGGGGCTGCACCCAGGCCGCCGCGACGGCCCTGCGCGCGCCCTCCAGGTCCACCGGCGCGCCGGACCCCTCCATCTCGGCGAGCGCACCGCCGAGCGCCGCGAGCGAGGACTGCACGACGCCCCGGGTGGCCTGCGGGCCGTAGTGGTTGACGCGGATCATCTCCTTGGCGAGCGCCCCGCCGCCGGCCACCAGCGGCAGCACCGGGTCCACCGCCAGCGCCCGCGCGACCAGCTCCGAGGCGTCGATCCCCGCCGGGGCGCGCAGCGTCGTCGCCACCGGCGCCGCGTCCCGCGCCTCGTACACGTACGGCTCGATGCCGCCGCCCAGCGCGAGCGCACCCGCCCGAGTGGCCGCGGCAGCACCGGCGTGACGGGCCGTCAAAGCGTCGAGGCCCTCCGCGTCGATGCGCTCGACGCACGCCTCCAGAGCGAGCATCTCCAGCTGCGCCGGAGCGTGCAGCAGCGCCTTGCGCCCGCCGTCGATCCAGCGGTGCTTCCAGTCGAGCAGCGACAGGTACGAGTGGCGCGGCGCCTGCGGGTTGGACTCCATCCGCTCCCACGCCCGCGCGCTGACGGACACCGCGGAGACGCCCGCCGGGCCGCCCATGGCCTTCTGCGCGCCGATCACGCACAGGTCCACGCCCCACGCGTCGGGCAGGACCGGCTCGGCGGCGATCGACGCCACCGCGTCCAGGTAGAACAGCGCGCCGTGCTCCCCCACCACTTCGCCGATCTCGGCGACCGGGTTCGTGTTGCCGGTCGCGGCCTCCGCGTGCACGAGCGAGACGAAGTCGGTCTCGGGGTGCTCGGCGAGCGCGTCGCGCACCTGCTCGGCCGTCACGGCGGTGTGGAAGGGGACCGCCAGGTCGTACACCGTCGCGCCGCTGTCCCGCAGCCAGTCGCCGAAGGTCTGGCCGTAGGGTCCCGTGATGATGTTCAGGGCCACGGTGCCGGGGCGCGCGGTGCCACGGATCGCGCCTTCGAGGGGCAGCAGCGCCTCGCCCTGCATGATCACGACGTCCTGCGAGGTGTCGAGCAGCCCGGCCACGCGCCGCTCGATGGAGGCGAAGTGCTCGGCGCTCAGGGGGGCCAGGTCAAGAAAAGGGTGGGTCACGATCGTGCTCTCTTCGCTCTCTTCGCTCACGTCGCCCGTGATCTTCGTTCACGAGTTCGTACGGCGGGCTGCCGTTCCGAGCGTACCCACCGGCCTCATAGGCTTCCGACATGAGTGAGCGCGCGGTGCTGCACGTGAAGGGGCGGGTCCTCGTCGGACCCGACGACGTCAGGGACGAGCTGTGGGTCGTGGGCGGGCGGGTGACGTACGACCGGCCTGCCGGGCCCGGCCTCGACATCACCACCGTCGACGGGTGGGCCATGCCCGGACTCGTCGACGCGCACTGCCATGTCGGCCTGGACACGCACGGCCCGGTGGCCGCCGACGTCGCCGAGAAACAGGCCCTCACCGACCGCGAGGCCGGCACGCTCCTGATCCGCGACGCGGGCTCCCCCTCCGACACCCGCTGGATCGACGACCGCGAGGACCTGCCCAGGATCATCCGGGCCGGGCGGCACATCGCCCGCACCCGCCGCTACATCCGCAACTACGCGCACGAGATCGAGCCGCCCGAGCTGGTGGCCTACGTGGCGCGGGAGGCGAAGCGCGGCGACGGCTGGGTGAAGCTGGTCGGCGACTGGATCGACCGGGACGCGGGCGACCTGACCGCGTGCTGGCCCCGCGAGGAGGTCGAGGCCGCCATCGCTCAGGCGCACCGGCTCGGCGCCCGCGTCACCGCCCACTGCTTCGCCGAGGACTCGCTGCGCGACCTCGTCGAGGCAGGCATCGACTGCATCGAGCACGCGACGGGCCTCACCGAGGACACCATCCCGCTGTTCGCCGAGCGCGGCGTCGCGATCGTCCCGACCCTCGTCAACATCGCCACGTTCCCGCAGATCGCGGCGGCCGGCGAGACCAAGTTCCCCCGCTGGTCTGCCCATCTGAACCGCCTGTACGAGCGCCGCTACGACACGGTGCGCGCGGCGTACGACGCCGGGGTGCCGGTCTACGTCGGCACCGACGCCGGCGGTTCGCTCCCGCACGGCCTGGTCGCCGGGGAGGTCGCCGAACTGGTCAAGGCCGGACTCCCGGCCGTGGACGCGCTCTCCGCGACGGCGTGGGGCGCCCGCGCCTGGCTCGGCCGGCCCGGCCTCGAGGAGGGCGCCTCGGCCGACCTCGTGGTCTACGCATCGGACCCCCGCGCCGATGTACGGGTCCTGGCCTCGCCCCGGCGCGTAGTGTTGCGCGGCCGCATCGTGGGCTGAACCGGCCGCGGGAGGACGCGGGTTGACGGAACGTGACGCCGACGCCCGCCCGCTCGTTGCACACCCTCGTGCGCGCCCGCGCGGCCGACCCGCGCGTTCGGCAAGCGCCGGTCGACCGGGTGACAACAGTGGGATAACAGGGAACAACCGAGCCCAAAGATTCGAAGACCAGCTCGGAAACCTCACTTTGGAGTGAACTGACGTCAGGTTGCTGCCCGTTCACTCTCAGTGCGTAAAGATTCCCTGCATCGAGGCCGACGGCGCGCCCCAGCGATGTCCCCCATGGCGGGGCGGGGCCGACGGCTCCATTTCTCTCGTGGGGGTCCCATCAGCATGCCCAGCACCACCTTCCGTACGCCCGGACGCCGCCTCGCCGCGTCGGCCGCCGCCACGGCCCTGGCAGTCGCCCCGGCGCTGCTCGCCACCGCGGGCACCGCGCACGCGACGGGCGGCCACGGCGGCAAGTCGAGCGCCGTCGTCCTGCGCACCGGCCTGAATGTCTCCCTGCTCAACAAGACCGTGAACGTCCCGCTCACGGCCACGCTCAACGAGGTGCAGGCCCCCGCCAGTGCCGAGAAGACCGCCCTCACCGTGAAGCTGGACGGCGTCGACCGCGGGCGGCCGTTCAGCGTCCTGCGGGCGGACGTGGCGACCGCGAAGGCCACCGTCGACGACCACAAGGCGGAGGGTTACAGCAACCTCGCCCACGCCAAGGTCCACATCCCGGGCCTGCCGCTGCTCTCGCTCATCGAGGTCGGCCAGGTCACGTCGAAGGCGGTCTGCGAGACGGGCAAGCGCCCCGTCGCCGAGTCGAACGTCCTGGGCGCGGTCACGGTCCTCGGCAAGAAGGTGACCCTGTCGGCGGGCGGCACCACGGAGGTGAAGGTCCCGGGCGTGGGCGAGGTCCGGCTCGACCTCTCGAAGACGCACACCACATCCCGTACGGCTGCCGCCTCGGCGCTCGAACTGAAGGTGTCCGTCAACCCGCTCAAGCTGAACGTGGCGGAGGTGGAGGGCACGGTGACCCTCGCCGGCGCGACCTGCGAGACGCCCGCGGCGGCGCCCTCGCAGAAGCCCCCGGCCAAGCCGGCCGACGACGTGAAGCCCCAGGGCGGCGCCGCCGAGCCGATCGCCAAGCCCGCCGCCAAGGCGGACCTCGCGGAGACCGGGGGGAACTCGATGACGCCGTACATCGCGGGCGGTGCCATCGTGCTGCTGGTCGCCGGTGGCGGAGCCGTCGCCGTCGCGCGGCGCGGGCGCTCCTGACCCGAGGGCCCGAGGGGGGACCGGAGGGGAGCGGAGGGGAGCGGAGGGGAGCGGAGGGGCGGGAGTCGGGGACTCCCGCCCCTCGGCACGCCCCGTCAGGTGCTCGTCAGCGCCTGGTCGAGCGCCTGGAGGAACCGGCCCGTCGTCGCCCTGTCCCGCACCGCGAGACGCAGCCACTCCGTGCCGAGGCCCGGGAACGTGTCGCCTCTGCGCACCGCGAAACCCCGCTGCCGCAGCCGCGCGCGCAGCGCCGCCGCACCGGGGACCCGTACGAGTACGAACGGACCCTCCGCAGGGCCCGCCACCGACACGCCCTCCGCCGCGAACTCCGAGAGCCCCGCCACCAGATGGGCCCGGTCGGCCGCGATCCGGTGCGCCGCGTGCGCCGCCTCCGCGAGGGCACGCGGCGACACACACGCCTCGGCCGCGGCCAGCGCCGGCGTGGACACCGGCCACAGCGGCTGCGCCCGCTCCAGCTCCGCGATCGTGTCCGGTTCCGCCAGCACGTAGCCGATCCGCAGCCCCGCCAGCCCCCATGTCTTCGTCAGGCTGCGCAGCACCACGAGCCCCGGCACGTCGCTCCGGCCCGCGAGGGCCTCCCGCTCGCCGGGGACCGCGTCCATGAATGCCTCGTCCACCACCAACACCCGCCCGGGGCGGGCCAGTTCAGCGATGAGCGCGGCCGGGTGCAGGACCGACGTCGGGTTCGTCGGATTGCCGATCACCACCAGGTCCGCGTCCTCGGGCACGGCCGCCGGGTCGAGCCGGAAGCCGTCCTCCTCGCGCAGCAGCACCCGGTCCACGGCATGCCCGGCGTCCCGCAGCGCCGCCTCCGGCTCCGTGAACTGCGGGTGCACCACCACCGGGTGACGGACCTTCAGGGCCCTGGCGAGCAGCACGAACGCCTCAGCCGCCCCCGCCGTGAGCAGCACCCGCTCCACGGGAAGCCCGTGCCGGCGGGCCACCGCCTCGCGGGCCGCCCGCCCGTCCGGATACGCGGCGAGCCCGCCGAGCGAGTCCGCGATGTGCTCGCGCAGCCACACCGGGGGAGTGTCCGCGCGGACGTTCACCGCGAGATCCGTGAGGTCCGCGACCGTGCCGCGGACCTCCGCGTCACCGTGGTGGCGCAGATCGTGACCGTCGTCAGTGCGCATGCGAGTGGGAGTGCCCGTGACCGTGCGCGTGGCCGTGGTGGTCGCCGTCGTCGTCCGGGTGGAAGTGCGGCTGCTGCGGAAGCCCCACCTTGTCCTCGAAGCCCGGCAGCGCGATCCGGTACACGCAGGTGTCGCAGTTCATCCGCAGATCGCCGCGGACGGCCTCCTCGTACCGCTCCATGACCAGGTCGATCAGCTCCGGCTCCGGACCGATCACGTCGGCGGAAAGCACCTCGACGTCCGGGTGGGCCGACGCCCAGCCCTCCGTCTGCTGCTGCACCCGGTCCGGCAGGATCCCCGTGAACAGGAAGTACGGCAGGACGACGACGCGCCGCGCGCCGAGCTTCACACACCGGTCGAGGCCCGACGGCACGTCCGGCGCGGCCAGCGACACGAACGCCGTCTCCACGCCCGCGTAACCGCGCCCCTCCCACAGGAGCCGCGCCGCCTTGTGCACCTCGGCGTTGGCGTCCGGGTCCGTCGAGCCGCGGCCCACCAGCAGGACCGTCACATCGGCCCGGTCCTCCGGCGTGCGCGCCCCGCCGCCCAGCGCCTCGTCGAGACGCCGCTCAAGCACCTGGAGCAGCGACGGGTGCGGACCCAGCGGACGCCCGTACGTGTAGGAGATCCCCGGGTGCCGCTCCTTCTCACGGGCGAGCGCCGCCGGGATGTCGCCCTTGGCGTGCCCCGCCGACACCAGCATCAGCGGCACCGCCGCGAACCGGCGCACCCCGCGCTCCACGAGCTCGCCCACCGCCTCCGTCAGCGGCGGCGGCGACAGCTCGATGAAGCCGCCGGCCACGGGCAGGTCGGGACGGCGGCGGCCGAGCTCCCTGACGAAGTCGCGGAAGGCTTCGGCACCGGCCTCGTCGCGGGTGCCGTGCCCGGCGATGAGCAGAGCGGGAGGGGTGGTCACGAGGACTCCTTATGGGTGGTGCTGGTGGTGTTGTCGGGAGCGGCGGCGGCCGGCTGCTGCCAGCGGTAGCCGCGGGGGGTGACCATGCGGCCCGCGATCCGCCGCGTGGCCGTGTTGCCGACGGTGACGACGGTCATCATGTCGACCCAGGCCGGGTCGAGTTCGCCGAGTGTGGTCAGCCGGCTCGACTCGTCGGCGCGGGACGCGTTGCGCACCACGCCCACGGGCGTGCCCGGTTCGCGGTGCCCGGCGAGGATGCCGAGGGCCTTCGGCAGCTGCCAGTCGCGACCCCGGCTGCGCGGGTTGTAGAACGTGACCACGATGTCCGCCTCGGCCGCCGCACGCACCCGGCGCTCGATGACCTCCCACGGTGTGTGCAGGTCGGACAGGCTGATCGAGACATGGTCGTGGCCGAGCGGCGCGCCCAGGATCGCGGCCGCCGCGAGCGCGGCCGTCACACCCGGTACGCCCACCACGTCGATGTCGTCGGACGCCTCGGCGAGCGCGGGCGACGCCATCGCGTACACGCCCGCGTCCCCGCTGCCGATCAGTGCGACGGCCTGCCCCTTGCGGGCCTCGGCCACCGCCGTGCGGGCCCGCTCCTCCTCGGCGCCGAGCCCGGACTCCAGGATCCGGGTGCCGGGCCGCAGGAGGTCCCTGATCTGGTCGACGTACTGGTCGAGGCCGACGAGTACGGACGCGGCGCGCAGCTCGTCGCGGGCGCGCGGCGTCACCAGGTCACGGGCGCCGGGGCCGAGCCCGACGACGGCGAGCCGGCCGCGCGGCGCGGTGCGCACGACGGCGCACGTCGCCATCGCGGGCTTCCCGTCGGCGCGCACCGACTTCCGCTTCGGTACGAGGAGTTCACCGCCGGCGACCAGCGCGGCGGCCTCCGCCACGGAGGGCGTGCCGACGGCGTCGAGCGGCGCGTCGGACGGGTTCGGCACGGCGACTGCGGCGAGTGTCTCGGCGCCGTACGTCACGACGGGCACACCCAACTGCGCGGCGGCCTCGACGATGCCCGGCTCACCGGCCTTGGCGTCGACGGTCGCGAGCCGCGCCACGGACAGCGGCGAGAGCCCCGCGTCCCGCAGCGTCTCGCGCACGAGCCCGAGCACCTCGTCGACCGGCGCGCCCTTGCTGGCGCCGACGCCCACGACGAGCGACGGGGGCCGCAGGACGACCTCGCGGTCGGCGGGCTCCACGGCGCGGTCGGTGACGCGGATCGTGTGCGCGGCCACCTGGTCCGGCGCGACATTTCCCGGCAGCGCGGGCAGCGGGTGGGCCGACTCGGCGTGCAGGGCGACCGGTTCACCGTCGAGGACCGCCCGGGTGACCCCGGCGACGTCACCCTCGACGGGCAGGCCGAGCGTGTCGAGCCCCGGCACGTCCACGGCGTCCGTCGCCGTGGTCACCACCGGCTCGGCCTCCAGGACGGCGGCCACCTCACGCGCGAGCGCGTTCGCCCCGCCCTCGTGCCCGCCGAGCAGCGACACCGCGAACCGCCCCGCCTCGTCGACGCACACCACGCCCGGGTCCATGTGCTTGTCCCGCAGCAGGGGCGCGACGAGCCGGACCACGGCCCCCGTCGCCAGGAAGCACACCACCTGCTCGCACTCCGTGAACGCGCGCCGTACGGCGTCCCCCACGGAACCCTCGTACACGCGCGTACGCGACGGCCACGCCGACGCGAGCCGGTCGCGGGACACCGCCCCGGCCGCCGTGGCGGAAATCAGGCCGATCACTCAACTACTCCTTCGTTCAAGGAAGTCCACGGAAGTGGCGCTCTGTGCATCTGCATCAGGCCGTACGCCCCACACAAGGAACACCGGATTGGCCGCGGCGAGCCGCGAGACGTCGCCCGGCAGCGGCGCGAGCCGGGACGACTGGAGCAGAACCCCGTCGGTGACGAACCCGGCAGTGCCCAGTGCGTCCCGCACCGCGCCCACCCGGTCCACCGCCGCCACGGCGACCACCACGGACCGTCGCGTGCGTCGGGCGCACGCCGTCACGATCGCGGTCAGCTCACGCCCGCCCCCGCCGATGAACACGGCGTCGGGGTCGCTGAGATCGGACAGGACGGTGGGCGCCGCGCCGTGCACGACGCGTACGTCGACACCGTGGGCGGCGGCGTTGTCCCGGATCCGGGCCACGCCGTCCACGGTCTTCTCGACGGCCACGGCCGCGGCACCGAACCGCGCACACTCCACGGCGACCGAGCCGGAACCGGCCCCGATGTCCCACACCAGGTCGCCCGGGCGCGGCCCGAGCCGCGCGAGCGCGAGCGCCCGCACCTCGAACTTGGTGATCATCGAGTCGCGGTGCTCGAACTCGCCCTCGTCCAGGGCCCATCGGGACGGGGGACGGCCGGGACCCGCGAGGGTGCGCACCGGTGCGAGCACCCGCTTCTCGTCCAGGCAGAGCACCACGCTCACCGCGTCGCCCCAGTCACGGGCGGCGGCCTCCGACGGCGTGACGCGTTCAAGGCTCTCGTGGTCGGGGTCGCCGAGGCGGGACGCGACGACGAGCACGCGGTCGGCGCCGCGGTGCGCGAGTTCGGCGCCCAGCTCGGCAGGGCCCGCGCCAGGACCCGTCAGCACGGCGGTCTTCGGGTACGCGCGGCACACGTTGACCGCGGTCCGCAGGTCACGGCCGTGTGCGCTGACCACCGCCGCGTCGTCCCACGGAAGGCCGACGCGCGCGAACGCCGTCGCCACCGACGACACCCCCGGCCGCACGTCGAGCGCCGCGGACCCGAACCGCTCGGCGAGCGCCCGCACGATCCCGAAGAACCCGGGATCGCCGGACGCCAGCACCGCGACGCCCTGACCCTTCTCGTTCTCGACGTATCGCTCGACCGCGTCCAGCGCCGGGGCCAGCGGCCCGAGCACGACCCGCTCCGCCCCGGGAGCCAGCAGCGCCCCGGCCGCGTCGAGATGACGCCGCCCTCCGACGACAAGAGCGGCGGACGACAGGGCCGGATCCGGGGACAGCGGCGCCCCCGTCCCCGTACCGAAGACCGTGATCACGACTGGGCCTGTGCGGATTTCCCGGCCCGCAGCGCCGCCCGCGCCTCGGGGTCGGCCTTGCGGAAACCGTGGAAGTGGCCCGGGTGGTAGAGGTGCGAACGCGTGCCCTCCGCGTCCAGGGCCGGGCCGACCAGGAACAGCGTGTGCTTCCACAGCTTGTGCTGCTTCACGGTCTCCTCCAGCGTGCTGATCGTGCACTTCACGATCAGCTCCTCCGGCCAGGTCGCCTGGTACGCGACGACGACCGGCGTCGACGTCGGGTAGCCGCCCTCCAGAAGCTCACGCACCAACTGCCCGCTGCGCGCCGCCGACAGGAACAGCGCCATCGTCGTGCCGTGCCGCGCGAACTCCCGCACCTCCTCGCCCGGAGGCATCGGCGTCTTGCCGCCGCCGAGCCGCGTCAGGATCACGGACTGCGCGACCTCGGGGATCGTCAGCTCGCGCTGCACGAGCGCGGCCACCGCCGAGAACGACGAGACACCCGGGATCACCTCCGTCGCGATACCGAGCCGCGCGCACCGGTCGACCTGCTCCTGCGTGCCGCCCCACAGCGCCGGGTCCCCGGAATGGATGCGCGCGACCCGCAGCCCGTCGCGGTGCGCCCGCTCGTACACGGCGACGACGTCCTCCAGCGACATCGTCGCCGAGTCCAGGATCTCCGCGCCCTCGCGCGCGTGGTCGAGGACCTCCTCCTGCACCAGGCTGGCCGCCCAGATGACGACATCGGCGTCCGCGATGGCGCGCGCGGCGCGGAACGTGAGCAGATCGGCGGCGCCGGGCCCGGCACCGACGAAGGTCACCTTGCCGGTGGTTGCTTCGGGCATGACTGGGGTCCTCTCGGGGATGGACGTCGTACGCGTGAGGATCACGCGGTCGTACACGGTTCGGTCGTACGGAGGTACGGGAGCGGTATCGGACGGGTCGGAAGGTGCGGTTCAGCCGGTCCCGGGCGTGCGCGGACAGTACCGATCCGCTAGCAAAGGACCATGGCCGTCCTCGTCGCACTTGGCTCGTTCGTGATGACACTCGTCGGCGGCTGGACCGCCCACCACGTCACCGACCGGCGCCACTTGGTGCTCGGATTCGCCGGCGGCCTGATGCTCGGCGTGGTCGGTTTCGACCTGCTTCCGGAGGCCCTGCACGGCGCGGGCAACGAGATCTACCAAGTGCCGGCCGCGCTGCTCCTGTTCGTCGCGGGCTTCCTCGCCGCGCACATCGTCGAGCGGCTGCTCGCGATGCGCCAGGCCGCGCACGGTGCGCAGGAGGGCGAGGAACAGGTGCCCCAGGTCGGCCTCGGCGCCGCCTCCGCGATGGTCGGGCACAGCGTCGCGGACGGCGTCGCGATCGGCGCCTCGTTCCAGGTGAGCAGCACCATGGGGTACACCGTCGCGCTCGCCGTGATCACGCACGACTTCGCCGACGGCTTCAACACGTACACGATCACCGCCGCCTACGGGAACGCCCGCCGCAAGGCACTCGCGATGGTCGGCGCGGACGCGCTCGCGCCGGTGGTGGGCGCCGCGTCGACGCTGCTGTTCACCATCCCGGCGCAGGCCCTCGCCTGCTACCTCGGATTCTTCGGCGGCATTCTGCTGTACATCGCGGCCGCGGAGATCCTGCCGGAGGCCGGCCACCACCACCCGGCGCGCTCCACGCTCCTGTGCACGATCGCGGGCGCCGCCCTGATGTGGCTGGTGATCGGCGCGTCGGGGGACTAGGGCCTGTTCCGCCCCCCGGCGGGTCACAGTTTCCCGCCCCGTCCGCCGTCGCGCCGAGCGGGCGCGATCAGCGTCGACAGGTACGGCAGCGCGGCGTCGGTTCCCAGTTCGGCGGCGGGCCTGATGGACTCCTCGGGCAGCCCGAGCGCGGACCCCCACACGGCGTCCTGCGTCCGCCCGGTCTCGCGCAGCGCCGCGGCGACCTCGCCCGCGAGCCGCCCGAACTTGTACGCGACGACGGTGCCGGGCCCCGCGAGCGCCTCCTTGAGCACGGCCGAACCGGCGGTCACCGGCACGAGCGTCAGCGGCTCGGTGCCCTCGGTGAGCACGGCGCCGGACCGCGCGGCGAGGTCCTGCATGGCGGTGATGCCCGGCACGGTCTCGACGACGGTCCCCGGCACCAGCTCCTCGACGGTCAGGGCGAGATAAGTGAACGTGGAGTACACGTTCGGGTCGCCGATCGTCGCGAACGCGACGGAGCCGTGCTCCCGCAGGAGCGCCGCGACGCGCTCACCGGCCACGTCCCAGGCGGCCTCGCGCCGGGCCCGGTCCGAGCGCTCGTTGAGCGCGAAGACGACGCGGACGACTTTGTCGGCGGGCACGTAGTGCAGGACGGTCGCCTCGGCGCGGCCGGGCTCACCGCCATCGGTCCCGTCGGCCGCGGCCATCACCGGTACGACGACGACGGCGGCCTCGCGCAGGGCGTTCACGCCCTTCACGGTCACGAGCTCGGGGTCACCGGGACCCACGCCGACGCCGGTCAGCCGGTGCGTGGTGTTGCTGGTCATGACGGGGTGACTCCTTCGGTTGCCCGCGCGACTTCGGTTGCCTGCGCGACGATGCGCCGCGCCGCCTGGGGCACGGCGGCCCAGTGCACATGCAGATACGAGGCATGCACCCCGCCCTGCACAAACCCTTCGACGCGCCGCCCGGGACGCGTGATGCCCCACGCGGGGGAGGCGCCGGCCCCGGGTTCGACGACGGTGCGATGGAACTCGTGACCGCGCACCCGCGTCCCGTTCGCGGCCAGCACGCTGTCGGACACAGCGACGGCGTCCCGGTACCCGAGCGTCAGCCGCTCCGACATCCGCGCGTCGATGTCCAGAACCCCGCACATGGGCCGCCCGTCCAGGGACCGCGCCAAGTACAGCAGCCCCGCACACTCGGCGACGACGGGAGCCCCGGACCGCGCGAGGTCCCCGACGGCCTTGCGCAGCGGTTCATTGGCGGACAGCTCGGAGGCGTACACCTCCGGAAAGCCCCCACCGATGACCAACGCCTGTGTCCCGTCCGGGAGTTGCTCGTCCCGAAGTGGATCGAAGGACACGACGTCGGCCCCGGCCGCTGCCAGCAGCTCGGAGTGCTCGGCATAGGAGAAGGTGAAGGCGGCACCACCGGCCACGGCAACGCGAGGGTTGCCCCCCTTGCGGTCCGGCAATTCCGGTGCGTCCGGCCTATCCAGCCTGTCCCGCGTTCGAGGACCGGGGTCCGGGGCGGAGCCCCGGTTTCGGGAAGGGGCGGGCTCGGGGAAAGAATCCCCCACCGCCGCTGCCGCATCCCAAGCCGCAGCCCCCAACGAAGGAGCACTACGCGCCACGGCGTACAGCGCGTCCAGGTCACACCCGACCCGCACCAACTCGGCCATCGCGGCCACAGCCGCAACCGCCTCCGCCCCCCGCTCGGCCGCCGGCACAAGCCCCAGGTGGCGCGAGGGAGTCACCACTTCCCCACCCCGGCGCAAGGCGCCGAACACCGGCACCCCCGACTCGTCCAGCGCCTCGCGCAGGATCGCCTCGTGCCGGTCGGAGCCGACCTTGTTGAGGATCA
This sequence comes from Streptomyces sp. NBC_01445, assembly GCF_035918235.1. Classification (NCBI taxonomy): domain Bacteria; kingdom Bacillati; phylum Actinomycetota; class Actinomycetes; order Kitasatosporales; family Streptomycetaceae; genus Streptomyces; species Streptomyces sp. NBC_01445. The sequence goes on from NZ_CP109485.1 coordinate 7,585,097, forward strand.
CCCCGGCGAGCCGCACCTCAGGATCGAACGACGCAAAACCATGCACGAGCGCGGCCACGGACCGCGCCTGGGACGACGCGTCGACAACGAGCACGACCGGCGCCCGAAGCAGCTTCGCGACATGCGCGGTCGACGCCAGCTCTCCCTGACCGGAGGCCCCGTCGAAAAGCCCCATCACGCCCTCGACGACGGCGAGATCGCACCCCCGCGCCCCGTGCGCGAAGAGCGGCGCCACCAGCTCGGACCCGCACATGTACGCGTCGAGGTTGCGCCCGGCGCGCCCCGTGGCGAGCGCGTGGTAGCCGGGGTCGATGTAGTCGGGCCCGACCTTGTGCGGCGACACGGCGAGCCCGCGTCCGGCGAACGCCGCCATCAGACCCGTCGCGACGGTCGTCTTGCCGCTGCCCGACGAGGGCGCGGCAATGACGAGCCGTGGCAGGGACGAACTCACCACTCGATGCCCCTCTGGCCCTTCTGGCCCGCGTCCATCGGGTGCTTGACCTTGGACATGTCGGTGACCAGGTCGGCGAAGTCCACCAGCTTCTCGGGGGCGTTGCGCCCGGTGATCACGACGTGCTGGGTCCCGGGCCGGTCCCGCAGCACGGAGACGACCTCGTCCGTGTCGATCCAGCCCCAGTGCATCGGGTAGGCGAACTCGTCGAGCACGTACAGCTGGTACGTCTCGGCGGCGAGGTCACGCTTGACCTGCTCCCAGCCCTCGCGGGCCTTCTCCTCGTTGTCCATCTGCGCGTCGCGCTGGACCCAGGACCAGCCCTCGCCCATCTTGTGCCAGTCGACGCTCCCGCCCTCGCCGCTCGCGCCGAGGACGCGCAGCGCGTTCTCCTCGCCGACCTTCCACTTCGCCGACTTGACGAACTGGAACACCCCGATCGGCCAGCCCTGGTTCCAGGCGCGCAGGGCGAGCCCGAAAGCCGCCGTCGACTTGCCCTTGCCGATGCCGGTGTGGACGACGACGAGCGGCCGGTTGCGCCGCTGCCGCGTCGTGAGCCCGTCGTCCGGCACGACGCTCGGCTGTCCCTGAGGCATTACGCGGCCCTCCTGCTGTTCGACTGCAGACCCTGCATTTGTCGGACCTCCTTCACGAGCCCGGCGATGGAATCGGCCCGCAGCTCGTCGAGCGTCACCGCCGTCCCGCCCAGCTCGCCCGCCAGCTGACCGGCGAGCCCGAGCCGCACAGGGCCCGACTCGCAGTCCACGACGACCGACGCCGTTCCCTCGGCGGCGAGCAGCCGCGCCGCACGCCCCGCGAGCGCCACCGGCTCAGGACCGCCCGTCGCGCGCCCGTCGGTCACCACGACGACGAGCGGCCGGCGCGCCGGGTCCCGCAGTCGCTCCACGCGCAGCACGTCGTGCGCCTTCAGGAGCCCGGCGGACAGCGGCGTACGCCCACCGGTGGGCAGCGACTCGAGCCGTACGGCGGCCGCGTCCACGGAGGACGTCGGCGGCAGTGCCACCTCGGCCGAGGATCCGCGGAACGTCACGAGCCCCACCTTGTCCCGCCGCTGGTACGCGTCGAGGAGCAGCGACAGGACAGCGCCCTTCACGGCGCTCATCCGCTGTCGCGCCGCCATCGACCCGGAGGCGTCGACCACGAAGAGCACGAGGTTGCCCTCGCGGCCCTCCCTGGTCGCCTGCCGCAGATCGTCACGCCGCACCACGAGCCCGGGACCGGAACGCCCGCGCGCCCGCTGGTGCGGGGCAGCGGCCTGCACGGTCGCCGCGAGGTGCAGCTTGGTGAGCGCGCCACGCGGGCGCCGCGCACCCGTCGTACGCCCGTGCTCCGTACGGGCCCGCGAGCGCCGCCCCGCGGCACCCTCACCGAGTCCGGGCACGCTCAGCATCTTCGTACGGAAGGGCTCACCGGCCCGGGCGGCCGCCTGCTCGCCGCCGCCCGCGGGAGCCTTCTGCTCGCCGCTCTCGGCGGGCTCGCCCTGCGCCGGGATGTCGGCGGCCTGGTCCCCACCCGTGTCGGGGCCGTTGCCCTCGGGCGCGTCCTGGGGCGGCTGCCCGCCACCGCCGCCGGGGCCGTCCCCGCCGCCGTCACCGTCAGGATCGGGCTCGTCGTCCTGCCCGCCGAACTCCTCAAGAGTGTCGTCGAGCTTGTCCTCGTCGAGCCCCGGCGCGTCGAACGGGTTGCGGCGCCTGCGGTGCGGCAGCGCGAGGAGCGCGGCCTGCCGCACGTCCTCGGCCAGCACGTCCGTGCGGCCCGCCCACGCGGCGAGCGCCGTCGCCGTACGCGCCATCACGATGTCCGCGCGCATCCCGTCGACCTCGAACGCGGCGCACGTCGCGGCGATCTGCCGCAGCGCGGCGTCGCCGAGCCGCACCGAAGGCAGCAGGTCACGGGCCGCGACGATCCGCGCCCGTACGGCGGACTCCTCCTGCTCCCACTTCCCGGCGAAGCCCTCGGGGTCGTCGTCGTAGGCGAGGCGCCGCTTGACGACCTCGACGCGCTGGTCGGGCTCGCGGGAGGCGGCGACCTCCACGGTGAGACCGAACCGGTCGAGCAACTGCGGCCGCAGCTCGCCCTCTTCGGGGTTCATGGTGCCGACGAGCAGGAAGCGCGCGGCATGCCGCACGGACACGCCCTCACGCTCCACGTACGAGGCGCCCATCGCGGCCGCATCCAGCAGCAGGTCCACCAGGTGGTCGTGCAGCAGGTTCACTTCGTCGACGTACAGGATCCCGCGGTGCGCGTCGGCGAGGAGCCCCGGCTCGAAGGCCTTCACGCCCTCGGCGAGCGCCCGCTCGATGTCGAGCGCGCCGACGAGCCGGTCCTCGGACGCGCCGACGGGCAGCTCGACCATGCGGGCGGCACGTGAGGTGCCGGGTCCGGGCTCGTGCGGGCCGTCCGGGCACGCCGGGTCCGGGGCGCCGGGCGCACACGAGAAGCGGCACCCGGCGACGACCTCGACCTCGGGAATGAGGGCCGAGAGGGCGCGTACGGCCGTGGACTTGGCCGTGCCCTTCTCGCCGCGCACGAGCACCCCGCCGACGGCGGGGCTGACCGCGTTCAGCAGCAGCGCGAGCCGCAGGTCGTCCTGCCCGACGAGCGCGGTGAACGGATAGGGGGTACTCACTGGTCGTCGCCCTCCAAGTCGCCCTCAAGTTCCAGATACGTGGCCCGCAGCCGCTCCAGCGTCTGCGCGTCCGGCTCGGCCCACAGGCCGCGCTCGGCCGCTTCGAGCAGCCGCTCGGTGATGCCCCGCAGGGCCCACGGGTTGGACTTCTTCATGAAGTCCTGGTTCTCCGCGTCGAAGACGTACTCGGCCGACAGCTTCTCGTACATCCAGTCGTCGACCACGCCGGCCGTCGCGTCGTACCCGAAGAGGTAGTCGACGGTGGCGGCCATCTCGAAGGCGCCCTTGTAGCCGTGGCGGCGCATCGCCGCCATCCAGCGCGGGTTGACCACACGGGCGCGGAACACCCGGTGGGTCTCCTCGCCGAGCGTGCGGGTCTTCACCTGGTCGGGCACGGCGGAGTCGCCGACGTACGCCTCGGGGGAGGCCCCCGTCAGATGCCGCACCATGGCGACCATGCCGCCGTGGTACTGGAAGTAGTCGTCGGCGTCGACGAGGTCGTGCTCGCGGGTGTCGACGTTCTTCGCCGCCACGTTGATGCGGCGGAACGCCGTCTCCATGTCGCCTCGCGCCGCCCGCCCGTCGAGCCCGCGCCCGTACGCGTAGCCGCCCCACACCGCGTACACCTCGGCGAGGTCCGCGTCGGACTGCCAGTTGCGGGCGTCGATCAGCGGCAGCAGCCCGGCGCCGTACGCGCCCGGCTTCGACCCGAAGATGCGGGCCGTGGCCCGCCGCCGGTCGCCGTGCTCGACGGTGTCCTGTTCGACATGGGCGCGTACGTGGTTCTGCTCGGCGCTCTCGTCGAGCGCGGCGACGGCCTGCACGGCGTCGTCGATCAGGCCCACGACGTGCGGGAACGCGTCGCGGAAGAAGCCGGAGATACGGACCGTCACATCGATGCGCGGACGCCCGAGTTCGGCGGCCGGCACGATCTCGAAGCCGGTGACACGGCGCGAGGCGTCGTCCCACACGGGGCGGCAGCCGAGCAGCGCGAGGATCTCCGCGATGTCGTCGCCCTGCGTACGCATCGCCGAAGTGCCCCACACCGTCAGGCCCACGGACTTGGGGTACTCGCCGGTGTCGGCCAGATAGCGCGCGACGAGCGAGTCGGCGAGCGCCTGCCCGACCTCCCAGCTCAGCCGCGAGGGGATCGCCTTCGGGTCGACGGAGTAGAAGTTGCGGCCCGTCGGCAGCACGTTGACCAGACCGCGCGTCGGCGACCCGGACGGTCCCGCGGGCACGTATCCGCCGTCGAGCGCGCGCAGGATGTGCCCGATCTCGTCCGTCGTACGGGCGAGCCGCGGCACGACCTCACGGCACGCGAACTCCAGCACCGCCACGGCGTCCGGGAGTTCGGTCCCGACGACGTCGCGGACGAGCGCGGGGACGGCAGCGGCGTCCCAGCCGCGCTCCTCCATGCCCTCGGCCGCGCGCCGGCACAGCTGCTCCAGGAGGTCGATCGCGTCGGCGGCGCTGCGGGCGGGACCGCTGACGAGGTCCGTCAGTTCGGCCGGCACCTTCACGGGGGCGCCGGGCTCGCCGAGCAGCTCCTTCTCGACCAGGCCGAAGTGCTCGGCCAGGCAGGCGCGCAGGCCGGGCAGCGCGTTCGCGGTGCCGCCCCACACCTGCGAGGCGCGCAGCACGGCGAGTACGAGGTTCACGCGCGGCTCGCCGACCGGGCCGCCGCCCAGGATGTGCAGACCGTCGCGGATCTGCACGTCCTTGATCTCGCACAGATAGCCGTCGATGTGCATCACGAACTCGTCGAAGTCGCCGTCGTCCGGCTGCTCGTCGACATGCAGGTCGTGGTGGAGCTCGGCGGCCTTCACCAGCGTCCAGATCTGGGCGCGCACGGCAGGGGCCTTCGTCGGGTCCAGGTCGGAGACGAGCGCGTACTCGTCGAGGAGCTGCTCCAGCTTCGCGAGATCGCCGTACGTGTCGGCGCGCGCCATCGGCGGCACCAGGTGGTCGACGACCGTGGCGTGCCCGCGGCGCTTGGCCTGCGTGCCCTCGCCCGGGTCGTTCACGATGAACGGGTAGATCAGCGGCAGCTCGCCGAGGACCGCGTCGGGCGCACAACTCCCGCTCAGGCCGAGGCCCTTGCCCGGCAGCCACTCCATGGTGCCGTGCTTGCCCATGTGGATGACGGCGTCCGCGCCGAAAGAGTTCTCCAGCCAGCGGTACGCGGCCATGTAGTGGTGCGACGGCGGCATGTCCGGGTCGTGGTAGATCGCGATCGGGTTCTCGCCGAAGCCGCGCGGCGGCTGGATCATCACGACGACGTTGCCGAACTGGAGCGACGCGAGCACGATGTCGTCGCCGTCGACGTAGAGGGAGCCCGGCGGCTCGCCCCATGCCTCCAGCATCCCGTCGCGCAGCTCGGGCGCCAGCTTGTCGAACCAGGCGCGGTAGTCGGCGAGCGGCACGCGCGCGGGCGCCGACGCCAACTGGTCCTCGGTGAGCCACTCGACGTCGTGGCCGCCCGCCTCGATGAGCCGGTGGATCAGCTCGTCACCGTTGTCGGGGTAGCCGTGGACTCCGTAACCGGCCTCGCGCAGCGCGTCCAGGACGCGGACGGCGGAGGCCGGCGTGTCGAGGCCCACCGCGTTGCCGACCCGCGAGTGCTTGGTCGGGTAGGCCGTGAAGACGACGGCGAGCTTCTTCTCGCCGTTCGGCTTGTGGCCGAGACGCGCGTGGCGTACGGCGATTCCGGCGACGCGCGCGGCCCGCTCGGGGTCGGCCGCGTACACCGGGACGCCGTCGGGGCCCTCCTCCTTGAAGGAGAACGGCACGGTCACGATCCGGCCGTCGAACTCGGGGATCGCGACCTGCATCGCCGCGTCCATCGGCGACAGGGCGGCGTCCGACGCCTCCCAGGCCGCCTTCGACGACGTGAGGCAAAGACCCTGCAGGACGGGGATGTCGAGGTCGGCGAGCGCGCCGATGTCCCAGGCCTCCTCGTCGCCGCCCGCGGACGCCTGCGAGGCGTGCGTGCCGCCCGCCGCGAGCACGGTCGCGACCAGGGTGTCGGCCTCGCCGAGCAGCTCGTACAGGCCGGGGTCGGCGCCGCGCAGCGAACCGCAGTACACCGGAAGGGCGTTGACGCCGCGCGCCTCGATCGCGTCGCACAGCGTGTCCACGAACGCGGTGTTCCCGGACAGCTCGTGGGCGCGGTAGAAGAGCACGCCGACCGTCGGGCGGCCCTCGACGCGGGCACGGCGGCCGTGCACCCCGTATTCGGGCATCTTCTGCGGCTCGGCGCTGTGCCGCTCCTGCGTGCTCCCGGCCCGGCCGTGCCCGCCCCGCAGCACGTCCTGGACGAGGAAGCGGGCCAGCTCGACGAGGTTGCCGGGACCGCCCTCGACGAGATAGCGCAGCGCCTCGGCCACGGCGCCCGCGTGCACGGTCGACTCGGCCATCAGCTCCGCGTCCGGGACGCTCTCGCCGCCGAGCAGGACCGTCGGTACGCCGGACGCCTTCAGCGCCGCGAGCCCGTCCTCCCAGGCGCGCTTGCCGCCGAGGAGCCGTACGACGGCGATGTCCACGCCGTCGAGCAGCTCCGGCAGCTCGCTCTGCACGTCCACGCGGGTCGGGTTCCCGATCCGGTAGGGGGCGCCGGAGGCCCGGGCCGCCAGCAGATCGGTATCTGCGGTCGACAACAACAACACTGTGCTCATGCGGGCGCTCCCGGTGGAATGAAAGGCAGTCCTGACGGAGCGCCGGACTCGATGAGCCGCCACAGCGCGTCCGTGTCCGCGTGTTCTTCGATCAGATCGCCGAGCCGGTCGAGCTGCTCCTCGCGCAGCGCGCCGAACGACGTGTCGGGCGCCGGTACGAAACGGCGGCCCGCGGCGGCCGCGACCTCGCGCAGGAACGCCCGGCGGAAGCCGTCCGCCTCCAGCGAGCCGTGCCAGTGCGTGCCCCAGACGGAGCCGACGCGGCATCCGTCCAAGAAGGCTTCTCCGCCGGTGACCTCGGCGACCCCGTGATGGATCTCGTAACCGTCGACGCGCTCGCCGAGCGCCTCGCCGACGGGCCGGGCGAGGGTCTTCTCGCGCTCGAACCGCACCCGTACGGGCAGCAGTCCGAGCCCGTCCACGGCGCCCAGGCGCGACTCGACGTCGTCCTCGATGCGCTCGCCGAGCACCTGGAAGCCGCCGCAGATCCCGAGGACCGGCCGGCCCTCGGCGGCCCGGCGCGCGAGGGCGTCGGCGAGGCCGCGCTCGCGCAGCCACTGAAGTGCCTTGACGGTGCCGCGCGTTCCCGGCACGACGACCAGGTCCGCGTCGACGAGCTCCTCGGCCCGGTCGACGAACCGCACGACGACGCCCGGCTCCGCGGCCAGGGCGTCCACGTCGGTGAAGTTCGACATCAGCGGGACGGCGCAGACGGCGACGCGCAACACGTCCTCGCCGACCGGGGCCGCGGTCTGCGACTCGCGCACGGAACCGCGCAGCGACACGCGCAGCCCGTCCTCCTCGTCGATGCCGAGGCCGTGCTGGAAGGGGAGAACCCCGTACGTGGGGCGCCCGGTCAGATCCTTGAGCATGTCGAGGCCGGGCTCGAGGAGCGAGACGTCCCCGCGGAACTTGTTGACCAGATAGCCGGCCAGCAGCTCCTGGTCCTCGGGAGCGAGCAGCGCCGTCGTGCCGAAGAACGACGCGAAGACGCCGCCGCGGTCGATGTCGCCGACCACGAGCACGGGCAGCCGCGCGGCCCGGGCGATCCCCATGTTGACGATGTCGGTGCGGCGCAGGTTGATCTCGGCGGGAGAGCCCGCCCCTTCACAGATCACGGCGTCATAGCTGCCCCGGAGTTCCTCCAGGCATCCCACGACGGTGTCCAGAAGTGCCGCCTGCCGTCCCCCGTGCAGCGCCTTCCCGGGGGACGACCCCCCGGACCCCCCGAAGAACCCCCGGGCACTCAACTCGCCCACCGGCTTGCCCATGAGCACCACCTGGCTGCTCCGGTCACTGCCCGGCTTCAGCAGCACGGGGTTCATCAGGGCGCTCGGCTCGACGCGGGCGGCCTGCGCCTGCATGGCCTGCGCCCGCCCGATCTCGGCGCCCTCGCGCGTCACGAAGGAGTTGAGGGACATGTTCTGCCCCTTGAACGGCGCGACCTTCACCCCCTGCCGCACCAGCCACCGGCAGATCCCCGCGGTGACGACGCTCTTCCCGGCATCGGACGTGGTCCCTGCCACCAGCAGTCCGCCACCACTCACGACTTTCCCCTCCGCAACAGTGCCCGCCCCGCGACACACACGCCGAGGGCCAGCCAGCTCACGCGCCGCGAGAGCCGCGCCGCCCGCTCGACGTCGGCGGTCTCCACGGCCCGGCCCGACGCGTTCAGTACGGGCCGGTGCTCGACCCGCCCGCCGTACGACAACGTGCCCCCGAGCCGCACTCCGAGCGCCCCCGCGAACGAGGCCTCGACGACACCGGCGTTGGGGCTCGGGTGCAGCCGCGCGTCCTCGCGCCACGCCGTGAGCGCGCCGCGCGGACGGCCGCCCGCGACAGCGGCGAGCACGCCGGTCAGCCGCGCCCCCGGCCAGCCCGCCACGTCGTCGAGGCGCGCGGAGGCCCAGCCGTAGCGGCGGTACCTGGCCGACTTGTGCCCGACCATGGCGTCCAGCGTGTTCACGGCGCGGAACGCGACGAGCCCGGGGATGCCGGCGACGGCGCCCCACACGAGCGCGCCCACGACGGCGTCGGAGGTGTTCTCGGCGACGGACTCGACGACGGCCCGCGCGATCCCGTCCGCGTCCAGGGCCTGCGGGTCGCGCCCGCACAGATGCGGCAGCCGCTCGCGCGCCGCGTCCACGTCACCGGCGGCCAGCGCGCCCCCGATGGCGCGCGCCTCGCGGCCCAGCGACGTACCGCCGACGACCGCCCAGGTGGCGGCGGCGGTCAGCGCGATGGAGGCGGCGGGGGAGCGGCGCACGGCGCGCGCGGCGAGGCCACCGGCGACGGCGGCGCCTCCGGCGCACACAGCGGTGTGCACGGCGCCCCACCCGCGGTGGTCACGCCACAGCACGCGCTCGACGGCGCCCGCGGCCCGCCCGAACGCGGCGACCGGATGCCCGCGGCGCGGATCGCCGATCAGGAGGTCACCGAGGAGTCCGGCGGCGCTGCCGTACGCGAAGACGCGCTCGGCCCGCACGGTCAGCCCGCCGCTACGGCGAGGGGAACCCTTGTACTCGTTCTCGGCGGGAGCACCCGCAACTGGCAGCCGCGCATGGCGATATGTCCTCACTCAGGGTGTCCACGCCCTGGTTGGAAGAGACCGGCGGCGAGAGTTCCTGGCTCGCGGGGATCACTCCCCGGTGACAGTGGCGGGACCGCGCCGGATTCGCACCGGCTTCCTCTCCTGCTGCCGTAGATGGCCCCGGAAGTCCACCACGCCCCGCGAACGCCCGTCAACTTGCCGTTGACCTGCGAAGGGAGAGTGTGCTGAGGCCCACACGAAGCGGGGTGCGGGACGCCTTCGCGTCCCGCACCCCGCACTCCTGCCGGTTACCTCCGGTCAGGCGACGATCAGGAAGATCCCGTACCCGACGGCCGCCGCGCACAGGGCGAAGCAGGCGTACGCGCCGGAGACGGCCAGCGCCGCCGAGTTGCCCTGGGCCGCCGCCGACTCCCGCTTGGTGAGGCCGACGATGCCGAGGGTGAACAGGCCCACGAGGGCCACCGTGATCACGAGGCTGACTCCGAACACGGAGCCGAGTGCTGCCCAGTCGATGTGCATAGCGCTGCTGCTTCCTTAGACCGTGGCCGGGCGCGCGGGCTCCGCCGAGGGCGGGGCGGGCGAGGCGGGGATGGTGGTCTTCACGTCGGTGGCCAGGTCCGCGACCGTGCCGGCGGGCGGCGGGGTGACGGCCGCGATCGCGGTGGTCACGACGCCGGCGGGCTCGTCCGGGACGTCGACGCCGTCGATGTCGTCGTCCGTGACGTTCGTGTGGTCGATCGAGTTGCGCCGGGACAGCGCCCAGATGGTGCCCGCGCCGGCGATCAGGAGCAGCGCGGTGACGGCGACGCCCCACGAGCCCTGCTTGGTGAGGAACTCGGCGCCCGCGCCGACCAGACCGGCGGCCGGCAGGGTCAGGCCCCAGGCGATGAACATGCGGGTCGCGGTCGACCAGCGGACGACGCCGCCCTTGCGGCCGAGGCCCGAGCCCATGACGGCGCCGGAGCAGACCTGCGTCGTGGAGAGCGAGAAGCCGATGTGTGAGGAGGCGAGGATCGCGGTCGCGGCGCTGGTCTGGGCGGCGAAGCCCTGCTGCGGCGCGAGGTCCGTGAGGCCCTTGCCCATGGTGCGGATGATGCGCCAGCCGCCGAGGTAGGTGCCGAGCGCGATGGCCGCACCGGCCGAGACGATGACCCACATCGGGGGGTTGGCGCCGGGGCTGAGGACGCCGCCCGTGATCAGGGCGAGCGTGATGATGCCCATCGTCTTCTGCGCGTCGTTCGTGCCGTGCGCCAGCGAGACCAGGCCCGCGGAGGCGATCTGCCCGGCGCGGTAGCCCTTGGCGGTCGCCTTCTGGTCGGTCTTGCTGCCTATCCGGTACGTGAGCCGGGTGGCCAGCATCGCGGCGATGCCCGCCACGAGCGGCGCGGCGACGGCCGGGAGCAGGATCTTCGTGACGACGGTGCCGCCGTTGATCGACGACCAGCCCATCGACATCACGGCGGCGCCGATGAGGCCGCCGAAGAGCGCGTGGGACGAGCTGGAGGGGAGGCCCACCAGCCAGGTCAGGAGATTCCAGAGGATGGCGCCCACCAGCGCCGCGAAGATGACCTCGGTCTTGAGTCCGTCCTCGTTGATGATGCCGCCGGAGATCGTCTTGGCGACCTCCACGGAGAGGAAGGCTCCGACGAGGTTCAGCACGGCGGACATGGCCACCGCCGTCTTGGGCTTGAGAGCGCCGGTCGAGATGGTGGTGGCCATCGCGTTGGCTGTGTCGTGGAAACCGTTCGTGAAGTCGAACACGAGAGCGGTAACGATCACGATCCCGAGGAGAAGCGTGATGTGTTCCATTTACCCAGGCTTCTGTTGGACGTCAGTGGCTCGGCGACCGTAGGCAATCTGAGTGAACGGAAGATGAACTGGGGCGGGCGGTGCGGTGACTCGAAGCGGAGTGCCGCCACTCCGTTGGAAACGGGGTGGCGGCGCGGGGTCGTTCGCGAAGCGGAACGGTGGCTCAATCAAGCGGAAGTAAGCCTTCCGCTAGCCGCGGGCGAACCTCCGCAACTGCGTCTGTGAACCGTTGAAGAGATTCTGGTCACCCGGCAGTCCGCCGCTGTTGTCGTACTGCCAGAACGTCCAGTACGACCAGCCCGACGGCAGCGCCCCGGCGGACTCGTCGTAGCGGGCGAGCCATAGCGCGTGGTTGCCCGCGAAGGCCGTGCTGTTGCCCGTGCAGTTCTTCCACCAGCGGTAATTGGTGTAGATCACCGGCCGGCGGCCCGTCCTGCGCCGCACCTCGTCGCTGAACGACCTGATCCAGGAGATCATCTTCCCCTTGCTCAGGCCGTAGCACTTCTTCGAGCTGTACGGGTTGTACTCGATGTCGAGCGCCGGCGGCAGCGTCCAGCCGTCCGCCCGCCACCCGCCCCCGTTGCGCACGAAGTACGAGGCCTGCGTCCGGCCGGACGACTTGTTCGGGAGCGCGAAGTGGTACGCGCCGCGGATGATGCCCGCGCTGCGCGCTCCGTTGTACTGCCGGCTGAAGTAGGGATTGCGGTAGGTGGTGGACTCGGTCGCCTTGACGTAGACGAACCGTGCGCCCTTGCTCTTGGCCTTCTGCCAGTCGACGTTCTTCTGGTGCGACGAGACGTCGTGCCCCTTGGTGCCGCCCGCCGCGGACGCCGGAGCCTGTGCGAGAGCGGTCCCCCCGAACGTCAGGGCGGCGAGTGATGTCGCGGCCGCGATGTGCGCGCGGCGACGGGACGGTTTGTGACCACGAGCCATATTTCCCCCCGGAATGGCGACGTGCATGACAAATCCCACCGGAGGCTACCGGAAGATCCCTCTGAGCCCGTCGGTCTCCAGCCAATCGTTTCCAGGCGGGCATTCATGCCCATTCGTGCGCTTCCGGACTCCTCGGATCCGCACTGAAGTGCCCAGGCGCCACGATCCGCGCGGGCCCGCCGAGCGGCTGGCAGGATGCGGGCATGGCGCAGGAACCGGGCGAGGCAGGGCAGGGCGCGGACGGACTCGCGCAGGCGTGGAGCGCGCTCGTGGCGACGGCCCGGCGCACCGTCACCGACGGACTCGTCGTCGGGACCTCGGGAAACGTCTCGGTGCGCATCGGCGACACCGTCCTCGTCACGCCCAGCGGGGTCCCCTACGACGAGCTCGCCCCGGACGACCTCGTCGCCGTCGGCCTCGACGGCGGGCAGCGTGCCGGAACCCTGACCCCGACCAGCGAACTCCCGATGCATCTGGCGGTCTACCGCGCGACGCCCGCCCGTGCCGTCGTCCACACCCACGCGGTCCACGCCACCGCCGTCTCCACCCTCGTGCCCGAGCTCCCGCTCATCCACTACATGGCCGCGGCCCTCGGCGGACCCGTCCGGGTTGCCCCCTATGCGACGTACGGCACCGAGCGGTTGGCCGAGAACGTGCTCGACGCTCTCAAGGGGCGGACAGGCTGCCTGCTCCAGAACCACGGCACCCTCACCTACGGCGACACCCTCGCCGCCGCCTACGACCGCACGGCCCAGCTCGAATGGCTGTGCCGCGTCTGGCTCACCGCGAGCGCCCATCCCCACCACACGCCGACGCTCCTCACCCGCGACCAGGTGCGCGAGGTGGAGGAGAAGCTGCGGGGGTACGGGCAGCCGGGCTGAACCGGCATCCGGCGGCCCCCGGCCTCGCCCCACTGGCCGGTCGGAGCCCGGGCGCGGACACTGGGACGGTGCGCACCGCCAGAGCGACGGCCGCTGCCGTCACCGCAGTCATCGGTGCCGGCGCGGCCGCGATCGCGGCCGGCCGGTTCGCCAGCGATGCCGCCCTCAAGGCGCCCGCGGGCAGGCCCCTGCCCACCGAGCCACGCCTGACCGTCCACGCCACCGCCGCGGGCCAGATCACGCTCACCCGCGACCTGGCCTCCCTGCGCCCGGGCACGTACGGCCTGAGCGGCGACGGATTCCACGCCGTGGTCGGGCCCGTACTCGAGTCCGCCCCGCACGCGGCGGACGCCGTCGTACGCCGCCTGGAGCGCGTCACCCACGGCTCCCTCGAACCCGGCGCCAAGGCATGGCTCACCCCCCAGGTCCACATCGGCGACCCCAAGGCGGCACTCGGCCTCGACCACGCCGACATCGACATCCCCGGCGAACTGGGTGCGCTCCCCGCCTGGTTCGTCCCCGGCGCCCGCGACACCTGGATCATCACCGTCCACGGCCTGGGCACCACGCGCGAGCACCCCATGGTCCTCATGGACTTCCTGCACCGCCACCGCTTCCCCGTGCTGGACCTCGCCTACCGCGGCGACCTCGGCGCCCCCCGCTCCCCGGACGGCCTCGGCCACCTCGGCGAGACGGAGTGGCGCGACCTGGACGCCGCGATCCGCTATGCCGTGCGCTACGGCGCGCAACGCGTCATCGTGCACGGCTGGTCGACCGGCGCCGCCATGGCCCTGCACGCGGCGGCCCATTCCGCTTTGCGGGACCGCATCTCCGGGCTCGTCCTCGACTCACCCGTCCTCGCCTGGGACGTGACGCTGCGTGCCCTCGCCGAGGCCCGCCGCATCCCCCGGCCCCTGCTCCCCCTCGCGGTCCGCGCCGCCCAGGGCCGCACCGGGCTGCACGGCGACCGCCTCGACACCGCCGCCCACCCCGAGGCGCTCAAGGTGCCCACGCTCCTGATGCACGGCCCCGACGACGAGATCGCCCCCTGGGCCCTGTCCCGCGAACTGGCCGCCCGGCGCCCCGACTTGGTCTCGCTGCACACGGTGGACAACGCCCCGCACGGAGCCATGTGGAACGCCGACCCGCAGACGTACGAGGAGACGCTCCGCCGCTTCCTCACCCCCCTCATGTAGCTCCGCACGGCTCCGTCATACGCACGGGACAGATGTGCAGGAAGGCCCGCGTAGACCCCCGGCGCACGCCGGTCCGCGGACCCTCCCGCGGCGCCCGCAAAGAGCCCCGAAACGATTCCGTTTGGGTTTTCGGACCGTCAACCGGAAGACTGCCCCCGTGACGTCCCGTATCCCGCGCGACTCCAGGCTCCGACTCGTCCGCCCGCGCACCCTCGCCGCCGCCCCCGTGCGGACCGACGGAGTGGTGACCCAGGCACGCCCGCCCCGCCCGGCGCCCCGCCCGCCGGAGGGCACCCCACCCCCGGCGGAACTGGCCCGCATGGCCCGCCGCGGCCTCGCCGACGCCGTCCGCGTGGCCCGCTGGGCCGACGCCGTCCTCAGCCCCGGCAGCGGCCACGGCACCCCCGACGGCAGGGGCGCCCTGTCCCCACCCACCGCCGAACGCGCGGCGGCCGACCTGGACCTGACCCCGCGACAGGTCCGCGCGGACTGGGACACCGCACGCCTCGCGGGCCTCGTCGAGGTGCACGGCGACAGCGCGCGCCCCGGCTGGCGCCTGCGCGCCTGGGACCGTGACGACACCGCCGTGCTGCGCGGCTGGGTCGCGCTCTTCGACGCCTGGTCCCTGGCCCACCCCGCCGACAAGAGCCTGGAGGCCGCCGCGGTCGCCGAGGTCGTCGAGGCGATGCCCCAGGTGCTCTCCCTCCTCCAGCTCTCGGCCGGCCCGGTCCCCGTACCGCAGCTCCTCGATCTGCTCGGCCAGCGCGTCGAGGAACTGCGCACGGAACGCTGCGAGATCCCCTACGGCCCGCAGCCCGAGCCCACCGACACCGCGACCGCCACCACCGGCACCACCCTCCCCCCGCTCCTCGACTGGGCCCTGCACGGCCTCGCCGCCGTCGGTGCCCTCACCTACGCCGACAGCCAGGCCACCCTCACGCCGCTCGGCAGCTGGGCGGTCTGGGTCAAGCTGGAGCAGATCTGCGTGGCCGCCCAGTCCCCGGCGGGCAACATCGAGCAGTCCGCCGATGCCATGCTCAGAGGCTGCGCACGGCTGCGCCCGAACGCGGCCCGCGCCGAATACCGCGCCTGGCTCGCCGCCCGCCCCGTCGGCAGCGCCGTCACCGAGCTGATCGCCGCCGCCCGCGGCGAGGACGCCCTGCTGCGCGGGCTCGCATTCGAGGCCCTGCGCGTCGTCGGAGCCCCCGCCGAGCCCGTCGTCCGGGCCGTCGCCGACGAGCCGCCCCTGCGCCCCTACGCGCTGCTGTGGCTCGCCGAGTACGAGGGAGCCGATCCCGAGGACGTCCACATGGTGCTGACCCGCGAGGAGACGACCTGGCTGTGGGTGGACACCGCGGCGGCCGTCGCGGACCACGGCGAGGCCCAGCTCCTCGTACGCCACCTGGAGTCCGCCGTGCAGCCCACCGTGCCGGCCCTCCTCGACGAGGTCCGGGCGGCCGGGCACCCGCGCACTGTCCAGGTCCTCGTCGCGCTGGCCGCCGCGCACCCGGACCCGGCGCTCGCCAAGGCCGTCCGCCGGGCCGCCTTCCAGGTGCACACCGGAGGCGCGTGACGCCGCGCCCCTGCGATCAGGCCGGTATCTGCGGCGCGTACGTCCCGAAGCTCCACACGTTGCCCTCGGCGTCCTTGGCCATGTAGTCCCGGGAGCCGTAGTCCTGGTCCGTCGGGGGCATCAGGATCTCCACGCCGTGCTCGACGGCCCGGCGGTGATGGGCGTCGACGTCGTCCACGACGACATAGATCCCGGTCGGGCCCGCGCCCTTCATGGCCTCGTCGAAGCGGCCGCCGCGGCCCTTCGAGCCGAGCATCACCGCGCCGTTCCCGTAGGTCAGCTCGGCGTGCATCACCGAGCCGCCCTCGCCCTCGTGCACGGCCGCGGCGGTGAAGCCGAACGCCGAGGTCAGCTGCTCGATCGCGGCCTTCGCGTCGGCGTACAGCAAGGACGGGTAGAAACTCGCGCGCCCCTCCCCCTTCGTACCGCTCACTGTGCTCACTCCTTCTTCGCCGGTCGGGACTGTGCTGCCGAATCCAGACTGGCACCCGGCACTGACAATCCGCCCGGCGAGCCGGCCGCGCTCACCGGAACGTGTTGCACCGCGCCATGTCGCCGGTGCGGTAGCCCTCGTAGAACCACTCCTGGCGCTGCTGGGCCGAGCCGTGCGTCCAGGACTCGGGCGTCACCCGGCCCTGGAACTTCTCCTGGATCCGGTCGTCGCCGACGGCGGCCGCCGCGTCCAGGCCGTCGCGGATGTCCGCGTCGGTGAGGTTCGTGATCAGCGGCTTGCCCGTCTTGTCGTCGGGCGTCGTCGTCGCGTGGTGCGCCCACACCCCTGCGTAGCAGTCCGCCTGGAGCTCGACCCGCACCGCGTTGCTGTTCTGGCCCGTACGCCCGTCCTGGGAGCGCTGGAGCGTCCCCATCAGGTTCTGGACGTGGTGTCCGTACTCGTGCGCCACCACGTACGCCTGCGCGAAGGGTCCGCCGCTGGAGCCGAACTTGGTGCGCAGGTCGTTGAAGAAGCCCAGGTCCAGATAGACCTTGCGGTCGCCCGGGCAGTAGAACGGCCCGACCGCCGAGGTCGCCGTGCCGCACGCCGTCTGGACCTGGCCGGTGAAGAACACGGTCTGCGCGGGGGAGTAGGTGCCCCTGCGGTCGCGGAACTCCTGACGCCAGTAGTCCTGGACGCTGTTGACGACCGCCACGATGCGGCAGTCCTCCTTGCTGTTCGCGTCCTGGCCCGTACGGCAGTCCTGGCTCACCTGGGCCGCGGACGAGACGGTGGTGTCGGGTTCGCCGCCGCCGGAGGACAGGCCGAATTCGTCGGTGCCGAAGAAGAGGCCGACCAGAAGGGCGAGCAGCCCCGCGAGGCCGCCGCCGATGGTCCGCCGGCCGCCGGGGACCCGGCGCCTGTCCTGGACCTCGGAGGTGTCCAGGTCGGCGTCGTCGTCGAACTGCATGGCCGCACCGCCCTCTGCCGCACGTCAGGGGCGGCGGCCGCCGCCCAACGCCCACTATCAGACACTTCGTGGCGGTCTGCCCCTCGGCCCCGGAACAGCACGGCGGAAACCTGTTTGCATCGTCCCGTTAGACTTGGCCCATGGCCATTCTCCGCACGCACTAGACGGCTCATCGCCCTCAGTAGCCCTTCCGCCGTCCATTCCCTGCTCAGGAGTCTGTCCGTGATCACCGCTTCGGCCATCGAGTTGCGCGCCGGCGCTCGCATCCTCATCGAGAACGCCACCTTCCGTATCGCCAAGGGCGACCGCATCGGCCTGGTCGGACGCAACGGCGCTGGCAAGACGACCCTCACCAAGTGCCTCGCCGGTGAGGGCACCCCGGCCGGCGGCACGATCGCCCGCTCCGGAGAGGTCGGCTACCTCCCGCAGGATCCCCGCACCGGCGACCTCGACGTCCTGGCCCGCGACCGCATCCTGTCCGCGCGCGGCCTGGACACGCTGATCCAGAAGATGCGGGACAACGAGCAGCGCATCGCCAACGGCACGGGCGCCACGCGCGCGAAGGCCCTCAAGCAGTACGAGCGCCAGGAGACGGAGTTCCTCACCAAGGGCGGATACGCCGCCGAGGCCGAGGCCGCCACCATCGCCGCCGCGCTCAACCTGCCCGACCGCGTGCTCGGACAGCCCCTGCACACGCTCTCCGGCGGTCAGCGCCGCCGTATCGAGCTGGCCCGCATCCTCTTCTCGGACGCCGACACCCTGCTCCTCGACGAGCCCACGAACCACCTCGACGCCGACTCCATCGTCTGGCTGCGCGACTACCTCAGGACGTACCGCGGCGGCTTCATCGTGATCTCCCATGACGTCGACCTCGTCGAGACGGTCGTCAACAAGGTGTTCTACCTGGACGCGAACCGCTCCCAGATCGACGTCTACAACATGGGCTGGAAGCTCTACCAGCAGCAGCGCGAGGCCGACGAGAAGCGCCGCAAGCGCGAGCGCCAGAACGCCGAGAAGAAGGCCGCGGCCCTCAACTCCCAGGCCGACAAGATGCGCGCCAAGGCGACCAAGACCGTCGCCGCGCAGAACATGGCCAAGCGCGCCGACCGGCTGCTCGCCGGGCTCGACGCGGTCCGCGTCTCCGACAAGGTCGCCAAGCTGCGCTTCCCCGAGCCCTCCCCGTGCGGCAAGACACCGCTGATGGCCGAGGGCCTGTCGAAGTCGTACGGCTCCCTGGAGATCTTCACCGACGTCGACCTGGCCATCGACAAGGGCTCGCGCGTCGTCATCCTCGGCCTCAACGGCGCCGGCAAGACCACCCTGCTCAAGCTGCTCGGCGGCGCCGAGAAGCCGGACACCGGCGAGATCATCGAGGGCCACGGCCTCAAGCTCGGCTACTACGCGCAGGAGCACGAGACCCTCGACCCCGAGCGCACGGTCCTGGAGAACATGCGCTCCGCCGCCCCCGACCTGGACCTGGTCGAGGTGCGCAAGACGCTGGGCTCGTTCCTGTTCTCCGGGGACGACGTCGACAAGCCGGCCGGTGTCCTGTCCGGCGGCGAGAAGACCCGCCTCGCGCTCGCGACGCTCGTCGTGTCCTCCGCGAACGTGCTGCTCCTCGACGAGCCCACCAACAACCTCGACCCGGCCAGCCGCGAGGAGATCCTCGGCGCGCTGCGCACCTACAAGGGCGCCGTCGTCCTCGTCACCCACGACGAGGGCGCCGTGGACGCGCTCCAGCCGGAGCGGATCATCCTGCTGCCCGACGGCGTCGAGGACCTCTGGGGCCAGGACTACGCGGATCTGGTCAGCCTCGCCTGACCCGCCCGCGTCCGCTTCTGCGCCCCCTTCCGGGCGCGCACGATCACGGTCGGCCGTCAGCACGGCTTGATCGAAAGCCTGATCCACTCGGTATGGATCATTCGGCCGATCCGTGATCCATCATCTGAGTGAGATCTCCTCGTACCGCGGTGTGTCCTACACGCATTTTGTCGCCGCACCCCCGCCGGGGTCCTTGTGCCGCCTGGCAAGGCGCTGACCTGGCCCTTCGCGGGGAACCCCGTTTCCGGCCCCGCCCGGGTGCGCCCGGAACCTTCCGTTCCACTCGTGTCGGCCGCTTCCCGACCGCACAAGCTCGTCGTACGGACCTTGCCGAATGGGTGGCCAGGAAGCCCGGGAGGGGTGATCATGAGAAGTCCAGAGCGCACTTCCCATGAGGAGGCACGGGTGGCCGAGACTCTGAAGAAGGGCAGCCGGGTAACCGGCGCCGCGCGCGACAAGCTCGCGGCAGACCTGAAGAAGAAGTACGACTCCGGTGCGAGCATCCGAGCGCTGGCCGAGGAAACCGGCCGCTCGTATGGGTTCGTGCACCGGATGCTCAGTGAGTCGGGAGTCACGCTGCGAGGTCGCGGCGGGGCTACACGCGGCAAGAAGGCGACCGCGGCCGGCTGACCCGGGCAGTGCACAGGCTTCGATGGTGACCACCCGGTCGGTCCGCCGACCGGCCGGTTGGTTACTGTGCAGTAGTTTCGAGGGCGTCGAAACGTCCTCGACCGACTGCGCACACCATCGGAGGCACACATGGCTTCGCCCGACAGCGGATCCGGCTCGCTCGCGCCGGTACTCGACAAGGACGGGGTCCGCCTCACCGTCGACGGCTCCATCGCCACGGTGACGCTGACCAACCCGGACAAGCGCAACGCCCAAAGTCCCGCTCTGTGGCGGGCGTTGGCCGACGCCGGGAAGTCCCTGCCGGGCAGCGTGCGCGTCGTCGTACTGCGCGCGGAGGGACTCTCGTTCTCCGCGGGCCTCGACCGTCAGGCGTTCACGCCCGAGGGTTTCGACGGCGAGCCGTCCTTCATCGACCTGGCGCGCGGCTCCGACGACGTGCTCGACGACACCATCGCCGAGTACCAGGAGGCGTTCACCTGGTGGCGGCGCAGCGACCTCATCACGGTCGCCGCGGTGCAGGGACACGCGATCGGTGCCGGCTTCCAGCTCGCCCTCGCCTGCGATCTGCGGATCGCGGCCGAGGACGTGCAGTTCTCCATGCGCGAAACCAGCCTCGGTCTGGTGCCCGACCTCACCGGCACGCACCCCCTCGTCTCCCTCGTGGGATACGCGCGCGCCCTGGAGATCTGCGTCACCGGCCGCTACGTCCACGCCGACGAGGCCGGCCGCATCGGCCTGGCCAACCTCGTCGTGCCCGCCGACCAGCTCGACGCCGCCGCGCACGACCTCGCCGGCGCACTCGTCGCCGCGCCCCGCGACGCCGTCATCGAGACCAAGGCCCTGCTCCAGGGCGTCTCCGGACGCTCGTACGAGGAGCAGCGCACCGCCGAGCGCGCCGCACAGGGACGCCGGCTCCGGGACCTCGCGGGCCTCGGCGACTGACGCGACCCACGCATGCCCCGGGCCGGACGGCCCTCAGCTCACGGCGGTCACCAGAACGGCCACTGACGGATCATCCGCCAGGGCCTCGGTGACCGCCGTCCGCACGTCCCGCGCCACATCGAGCACCCGCCGCCCGCCCGACACGGCCAGTTCGATCCGCACATGGCGGCGCGGCAGCGTGGCCGCACCCTCGGGACGCTCCCCGATGTGCACCGCGCGCCCCAGGCCGCCCAGCGAACCGGTCAGCCGCGCCACCCCCGGCACGGAGAGCGCGGCCTGTCCGGCCCGTTCCTCGTCACTGTCGGCCTTCGCCTGCCCGCCGTCCGCGATATCTGGCTCTGAATGTCCTGGGGCGGCCTCGGCTTCCGGGCCGTCGTCGAGCAGCGCCGTCACCCGCAGGTCCACCTCCGCCACCGCGAGCCCGAGCCCGTCGGACGCCGCGCCGCTCAGAGCCGCCCGCAGCCGGGACGCGGCCGTGGGCAGCGGTTCGTCCGGCGCCGCCGCACACTCCGCGACAATCCTCAGCGGCCCCGGCGGCAGGGCACTCGGCGGCGCGGGCACCGCGGACTCGTAAGAACCGTCGGGGTCGGCGAGCTCGACGCGCAGGCTTCCCAGCCGCACCCCGTGCACCGATTGGACTGCCTGGCGCAACGCCGACCGCGCCGCCGACTCGGCCAGCCAGCACCCGTCTCGCGGCCCTCCGAGCGGTACCAGCCTGCCGAGTCCGAGCTGGTGCCGTACTGCCTGCGTCCATCGGTCAGCGCTCATTGCCCCAGCCTGCCGTATCCCTGGCGCGCGACCGGGCAACCGCACTTAGTGTGGGCGAAAGAGCAGTGACTCCCAGAGAACGGCCTGAGAGAACCTCTTCGAAAGGGACGACCCGCGATGAGCGACACCGTAGAGAAGCCGGGCGAAGCGACCGGGGGCAGGACCAGTGTGACCAAGCGGGGCGGGGGATCCGCCGGGGCGCGAGGGCGCACCACCATCGCCGACGGTGTGGTGGAGAAGATCGCCGGCCTCGCGGCGCGGGACGTCATGGGCGTGCACGCGATGGGCAGCGGCCTGTCCCGCACCTTCGGAGCCGTACGCGACCGGGTGCCCGGCGGCACCAAATCCGTGTCGCGCGGGGTGAAGGCCGAGGTCGGCGAGGTACAGACGGCGCTCGACCTGGAAATCGTCGTGGAGTACGGGGTGTCGATCGCCGACGTCGCCCGCGACGTGCGCGAGAACGTGGTCGCGGCCGTCGAGCGCATGACCGGCCTCGAGGTCGTCGAGGTCAACATCGCGGTGAGCGATGTGAAGCTGCCCGACGAAGAGGACGAGGAGCCGGAGTCCCGGCTTCAGTAACCATCCGCTCGCGAGCTTGCCCTTGAGGAGGAGCGCTCGATGAACCTGGCCGTGATCGGCATGATCGCCGGAATGGCTCTCGGATTCGCCGGATACTTCGGCGGCTTCGGGGCCTTCCTGCTGGTGGCGGCGCTCGGCGCCGTCGGCTTCGTCGCCGGCCGGTTCCTCGAGGGGGACCTGGAACCCGGCGACTTCTTCCGCACGCGCGGCGACCGGCGGCGGTGACCGGTGGCGACGCAGGTCGCGCCCGCCGAGCGCGGCGCGACCCGGATCGCCGACCGGGTCGTCGCGAAGATCGCCGCACAGGCGGCGCGTGAGGCGCTCCCCGCCGTTCCCACGGGCGGCAGCGCCCCGCACGCCACCGTCTCCGTGCGCCACGACATCGCCCATGTGCGCATCAGTCTCGAGCTGGACTACCCCGGCGACATCGGGACGCAGTGCGGTGCCGTGCGTCGCCAAGTCGCTGAGCGGGTAAAGGCGTTGGCGGGGATGGAGGTGCCCGAGGTGGCCGTCCAGGTGGAGCGGCTGCACTCGGAGCACGATCGCGGCGCGGCACAGCGGAGGATCCGATGAGCGAGCCCACACAGCCCCTGCCCGTCGTCGAACGCGGGCAGGGCGAGCTCGACCAGTTCGGCCAGTCGGGGTCTGCGGCCACGTACAAGGCGCTGCCCACGCCGGAGGGCGGGCACGGCAACGGCCGCTTCTGGTCGCCGCGCCGTATCCCCGCCGCACTGGTCGCGGTCGTCCTCCTCGGTGCCGCCGGGATTCTGCTGTACGACATCGCCGCCGTGCGCGCCGGTCACTCCGCGATGCACTGGCGGCGCGCCCTCGCCCGTGAGCTCGCCGAGCGGCCCCTGGACAACGTGTGGGTGCTGGTCGGCGCCGGGGTGGCCGTCGCGCTCGGGCTGTGGCTGATCGTGCTCGCCGCGACGCCCGGCCTTCGCGCCGTCCTGCCGATGCGCCGCACCCACACCGACGTACGCGCCGGACTGCACCGCGACGCGGCCGCCATGGTCCTGCGCGACCGGGCCATGGAGGTGGCGGGTGTGCAGTCCGTACGCGTCCGGATGAAGCGCTCCAAGGTCGAGGTGCGGGCCCTCTCGCACTTCCGTCAACTCGACGACGTGCGCGCCGACTTGGACACCGTGATCGGCGAGGCCGTCAAGGGTCTCGGTCTCACCTCCACGCCCGGCCTCTCCGTGCACGTGGCGCGGCCCGGAAAGAAGGGATGAGCCCCGTGCTCAGGACCGTGAACCGGGTCGTCGTCGGCCTCGCCGGACTGATCCTCGTCGTGATCGGAGGGTCCGTACTCGCCGTCGGACTCGGCGCGCCCCCGCCGTCCTGGTGGATCTACGACGGCCGGCACGACGTGCTGCTGAGCAAGGCGGACCGCTACCGGTGGCGCGACGACGGCTGGTGGTGGCCGGTCGTCATCGCCGCGCTCGCCGTCTGCGTGCTGCTCGCCCTGTGGTGGCTGGTCGCCCAGCTGCGCCGGCGCCGGCTCACCGAGGTCCTCGTCGACACCGGGGACGGCGAGGGTGCGCTGCTGCGCGGCCGCGCGCTCGAAGGGGTCCTCGCCAGTGAGGCGGAGTCGCTCGACGGCGTGGAGCGCGCCGGGGTCGTGCTGACCGGGCGGCGCTCTTCACCCCAGGTACGCATGGGCCTGCTCCTCGAACCGCACGCGGAGCCGGGAGCGGCGCTCCAGCAGATCAGCGAGGAGGCCCTGGGGCACGCGCGGGACTCCGCCGGGCTCGCCGCCCTGCCGGCCGAGGTGCGGCTCCGCGCGGTGAAGCACCGCGCGGAGCGCGTGAGCTGACCCCGTGACTCAGAGCCCGTGACTCAGACCCCGTGACTCAGAGCCCGACTGCTCAGAAGCCGTGTCGGGAGCCGCCATCCACCGGGAGCATCACGCCCGTGAGGTACGACGCGGCGGGCGAGAGGAAGAACGCGGCGGCGCGGCCGAACTCCTCCGGCCGGCCGTAACGGCGCAGCGGGATGCGCGCCTCGTTGGCGGCGCGGGTCGCCTCCGGGTCGGCGGACAGGCCGTCGAGCTCGCGGACCCGGTCCGTGTCGATGCGTGCCGGGAGCAGCCCGACGACGCGGATGCCGCGCGGACCCAGCTCGTCCGCGAGGGACTTCGCGAAGCCGGCGAGCCCGGGCCGCAGACCGTTGGAGATGGTCAGGCCGGGGATCGGCTCGTGTACGGAGCCGGAGAGCACGAAGCCGATGACACCGCCCTCACCGAGCTCGGCCGCGGCCGAGCGGGCGAGCCGCACGGCGCCGAGGAAGACCGACTCGAAAGCCGACTCCCACTGCTCGTCGGTGTTGTCCGCCAGGAAGCCGGGGGCCGGCCCGCCGACGCTGATCAGTACGCCGTCGAAGCCGCCGAAGTTCTCGCGCGCGGCCTCGATCAGGCGCCGCGCGACGTCGGGGTCGGCGTTGTCGGCGGCGACGCCCACGGCGTTCTCGCCGAGCGCTTCGGCGGCCTCGGCCACCCGCTTCTCGTCCCGCCCGGTGATGATCACCTTCGCGCCGTCGGCGACGAGCTCACGCGCGGCGGCGTTGCCCAGGCCACGGGTGGCTCCGGTGACGACGTAGACACGGTCCTTCAGTCCAAGATCCATGGGTCCTATCCTGCCTCGCCGGTCCCGAACAGCGTGAGGGCGGTCCCCACCAGGCCGATATGGCTGAACGCCTGCGGGAAGTTCCCGAGCTGGCGCCCCGACAGGGGGTCGTACTCCTCGGCGAGCAGCCCCAGGTCGTTGCCGACCCCGCAGAGCTTGTCGAACAGCTCGCGGGCCTCCTGCGTACGGCCCGTCAGATGCAGCGCGTCGGCGAGCCAGAACGAGCAGACGAGGAACGTGCCCTCGCGGCCGGGGAGGCCGTCGAGGCCGCTCGCCTCGGCGCTGTAGCGGCGCACGAAGCCGTCGTGGGAGAGCTCGTCGCGGACCGCCTTGACGGTGCCGACGACGCGCGGGTCGTCGGGCGGCAGGAAGCCGACGCGGGGAATGAGCAGCAGCGAGGCGTCGAGCGAGGTCGAGCCGTAGTACTGGGTGAACGTGTTGCGTTCCGGGTCGTATCCGCGCGCCAGCACGTCACGGTGGATGTCGTCGCGCAGCCGCCTTATGGCGTCGAGATCGCCCAAAAGACCGGGCTCGTCCTCCAGGGCGCTGACGATACGGTCGGCGGCCACCCATGCCATCACCTTGGAGTGCACGAAGTGCCGGCGCGGGCCGCGGACCTCCCAGATTCCCTGGTCGGGCTGGCGCCACGCGGTGCTCAGAAACCCCACGAGGGCCAGCTGCAGCCGCCATGCGTGCGGTTCGGACGGCATGCCCGCT
Source organism: Streptomyces sp. NBC_01445 (assembly GCF_035918235.1). Classification (NCBI taxonomy): domain Bacteria; kingdom Bacillati; phylum Actinomycetota; class Actinomycetes; order Kitasatosporales; family Streptomycetaceae; genus Streptomyces; species Streptomyces sp. NBC_01445. Next base: position 7,610,302 of record NZ_CP109485.1, read on the forward strand.
TTCCGCGCCAGGGCGAGCGAGTCGATCACTTCCCCGTACACGTCGAGCTGGAGCTGGTGCGCGGCGTCGTTGCCCGAGCGTACGGGGACGGAGTGGCTGTATCCGGCCAGCCACGGGAGTTCGATCTCGGGCAGCCGGCGCTCGCCCGAGAGTCCGTACATGATCTGCAGGTCCGCGGGATCGCCCGCGACCGCGCGCAGCAGCCAGTCACGCCACGCCTCGGCCTCGTCCAGATAGCCCGCCGACACGAGCGCGCCCAGCGTGAGCGTCGAGTCGCGCAGCCAGCAGTAGCGGTAGTCCCAGTTGCGCACGCCACCGAGCTCCTCCGGCAGCGATGTCGTCGGCGCGGCGACGACCCCGCCGGTCGGCTCGAACGTGAGCGCCTTCAGGGTGAGCAGGGAGCGCAGGACCGCGTCCTTGTGCGGGCCCTCGTAGCGGCACTGCGCCGACCACTCCTCCCACTCCTCCTGGGAGCGGCGCAGGGACTCGAACGGGTCGATGAGGCCCGGGCGCGGCTCGTGCGACGGGTGCCAGGTCAGCACGAACGCGACGGACTCACCCTCCTCGACGGTGAACTCGGAGTGCGTGGTGAGGTCCTTGCCCCAAGTGTGCACGGGGGGTTCGCTGCGCAGCCACATCGAGTCGGGCCCCGCGACGGCCACGCGGTGGCCGTCGGACCTGCGCACCCACGGCACGATCGACCCGTAGTCGAAGCGCAGACGCAGCGTGCTGCGCATCGTGACGCGGCCTCTGAGTCCCTCGACGAGGCGTACGAGGTCGGGGGCCTTGTCGCGCTGCGGCATCAGGTCGGTGACCCGGACACTGCCCTCGTCGGTGTCCCATTCCGAGTCGAGGATCAGGGTGCCGGGGCGGTAGGAGCGGCGCCTGCAGTCGCCCCCGTCCTTCGGGCCGAGCTGCCAGTGGCCGTTGTCCTCCTTGCCCACGAGCGCCGCGAAACACGCCGCCGAGTCGAAGCGCGGGAGGCAGAGCCAGTCGACGGAGCCGGCACGGGAGATGAGGGCGGCCGTCTGCTGGTCGCCGATGAGCGCGTAGTCCTCAAGGGGTCGGTGCACGTGAGCCGGGTTCCCGGCGGACGGGGCCGCCAATCCCACCGGGGGCCGGGCGGGTGAGGGCGAATGCGCGTGCGGTGGTGGCCCGGGCCTACACGGTGGCGGGCTCGGGGCCCGCCGGGGTCTCTTCCGCCGTCGCCGCCTCGGCGCGGTCGCGGCGCTCGCGCCGGACAAGGACGACGAAGCCGACGGGCACGGCCGCGGCGAACAGCCACCACTGGACCGCGTACGCCATGTGTGGCCCGATGTCGCTGTGGTTGGGCGTCGGAATCAGCTGGGGGGTGTTGTGCTTCGGCTGGGGCGACGTCTGCTCGATGAAGCCGCCGAGGACCTGCTTGCCGAGCGCCTTGGCCTGCTGGCCGCTGCTGATCAGCATGATCTGACGGTCCGGCAGGCCCTTGATGTCCTTGATGCCGCTCGCGGCGGTCGTCTCGTCGGCCATGAGGCGGCCGGTGACGGTGATCTCGCCGCGCGCGGGCGCCGGGATCTTCGGGAACGCGGTCTGCGCGCCGTCGGCCGGGATCCAGCCGCGGTTGACCAGGAGCACCTTGCCGTCGTCGAGGACGAACGGGGTCAGGACATGGAAGCCGACCTCGTCGTCGGTGTTCGTACGGCGCCGCACGACGACCTCGTGCGCGGTGTCGAACGTCCCCTTCGCGGAGACCCTGCGGTGGATCTCGGCCTTGGGAACGGGCTTCCCGGGGGAGGTGAGCTGCTCGGCGGGCAGCGGCTTCGCGGCGAGCGCGGCACCGATCTGGTCGTTCTGCGCGACGCGGTGCTCGTGACGGTGCAGCTGCCAGAAGCCCAGCTCGATCATCGTGGGGATGAGGAGAAGGGTGATGAGGGTGAGGATCACCCACTGCCGGGACAACAGGAAGCGGTACACCCCACGACCGTACAACTCGGTCGTGGGGCGACATCACGGGGGTGTGCCCGGTGGGTCAGACCTTGTCGACGATCCCCACCTTCCCCTCCGCGCGGGAGCAGTGCGCCCCGCAGTACCAGTGCCCGTCGACCTCTACTCCCTGCCCGACGATGCGGCACCGGCAGTGCTCGCAGATCGGTGCCATGCGGTGGATGGCGCAGGAGAAACAGTCGAAGACGTGCACCGCGCCCTGCGCGTGCACCTCGAAGGACATTCCGTAGTCGTTTCCGCAGACCTCACAACGTGCCATGCGCCACAGGGTGGGCGTCGCGGTCGCGCGGGGCGAGCGGTGGGCGGGCGAGTCGCCGCGCAATCACCCGTCTGACGCCGGGGCCACGTCCCGCAGGAGCTGACCGAAAGCCGCCTCGTCGATGACCGGTGTCCCGTACTGCTTCGCCTTGACGGCCTTCGACGTGTAGGAGTCGGGGTCGTTCGTGACGAGGACGCTGGTGAGCCGGGACAGGCTGGTCGCGATATGCAGTCCGGCCTCGACGGCGCGGTCCTCCAGGAGTTCGCGGTCCACCGAGGTGTCTCCGGAGAACGCCACCCGCATGCCCTGCTTGAGCTGTTTGCCCGGTTCGTACCGTCCGGGGTTCGGGTACGGGCACGGCTGCCGCTTGCGCGAGGGGCGCCACGTCCCGCCGCCCCCGTACGAGGACGACGACGGGGCCGAGCCCTGGCGGCCGATCCGTGCCGCGCCGTCCGTCCACTCCGTGAGCGGCCTGCACTCGAGCAGGGGCAGACGCACCCCGCCGCTCGCGGCGGCCCGCAGGCTCGGCCGGAACGCCTCGGCGAGCACGCGCGCGTCGTCGAGGGCGTGGTGCGCGTTGCGCTGGACGACGCCGAAGTGTGCGGCGAGGGACTCCAGCTTGTGGTTGGGCAGGGGGAGTCCGAGCTCCTTGGACAGCGCGATGGTGCACAGGCGCTGGCGGACGGGGGCGGTGCTCTCCGCGCGGGCGTACTCGCGGGCGATCATCGACCAGTCGAAGACCGCGTTGTGCGCGACGAGGACGCGGCCGTCGAGCCGGGTCGCGAACTCCTCGGCGATGTCCTTGAAGAGGGGTGCGCCTTCGAGCGCGTCGTTCGTCAGGCCGTGGATCCAGACGGGTCCCGGGTCGCGCTCGGGGTTGACCAGCGTGTACCAGTGGTCCTCGACTTCGCCCCGCGCGTCGAGCCGGTAGACGGCTGCGGAGATTATCCGGTCGTCCCGGGAAAGGCCGGTGGTCTCCACGTCGACGACCGCGTATCCCTGCGGATACGTGGCCGGCCACGGAGCGGCGGACGCGGCGGTCGTCTGGTCTTCGAGCATGGTCCATGAGGATACGGGCCACGACTGACACCTCCGTCGCCCGGCCCCGCGGCTGCGTCCGTTATGTCCGCAACAGGCCTGACACCAGAGCTCTGACGGAGACGTCGAACACCTTCTCCGGGTCGGCCGGAAGGCTGAGCGCGCGGGCCAGAGTGGCGTCGCCCTCCGCCGTCCGTGCGCCCCACAGCTCCTCCTCGCCGGGCCGCTGCACGGGCGCGCGCTCGCGTTGACGCTCCACCAGGACATGGCCGACGACGTGGAACTGCACCGCCCGTACGACCCCGGCGGCGCGGGTCCCGCGCAGGCCCGCGGCGTGCACCTCGCGCACGAGGACCTGTTGTGCGGGCAGGAACATCCGTTCGGTCAGGCCGCGTTCGTGGACCATCGCGACGAGGTAGGGATGGTCGCGCAGCTGCCGGCGCAGGGCGCGGGCGACGGAGACGACACGCGCCTGCGGTGTGGCGCCGCGGGGGCGGATCTCGCCGAGGTCGGCGACGGTGCGCTCGACGAGGGCTTCGAGCAGCGACTCGCGGTTGCCGACGTGCCAGTAGATGGAGGTGACGGCGGTACCGAGCTCGGCGGCGAGCTTGCGCATCGTCAGGGACTGCGGGCCCTGCTGTTTCACCAGCTTCGAGGCGGCGGCGAGGACCTGTTCCCGGTCGAGATGTGTGCGCGTGTCTTTACCCTTCACGGAAGCTGTTGTAACTGTGTTACAGAGCATCCGCAAGTGCACGCCCGTCCACGCAAGTCCGCGCCGACGAAGGGTGGTACGACATGGCACGCATTCGATACGGAGCACGCACGGAGGCGGAGATCTCCGCCGCGCGCACCGCGAGCTCGAAGCTCCCCGACATCTGGTCCACGGGGGTGGTGGCCGTCTGGGAGAGCGACCCGGACGCGGTCGCCGCGGTACTTCCGCCCCCGCTCAAGCCCACCGAACGCCCGCTGGTGCGGGCCAACATCAGCAAGGTCGACCTGCCCGGCTACCCCCTGGGCGCCGGCTCCGTCGCCGTCGCCGCCGAGCACGGCGGCGTCGAGGGCTGGTATCCGCTCGTCATGCCGATGACGCACGAGCGCGCCCTGGTCGGCGGCCGTGAGGTCTTCGGCGAGCCCAAGAAGCTCGGCGAGGTGAGCGTCGAGCGCGACGGCCTCGTGGTGCGCGCGGTGCTCGCCCGGCACGGCATCGCCTTCGTGGAGGTGCGCGGCGCGGTGAGTGGCGCGCTGCCGCTGCCCGAGCCGGCGCTGAAGACGGATTTCTACTTCAAGTTCCTTCCCGCGGTGGATGGTTCGGGCTTCGACGTGGAGCCGGTGCTCGTGCACTGCCAGCGCAACGAGAAGGTCCGCAAGCTGGAGCGGATCATCGGGGACGTGGTCCTGCGGGAGTCGATGTACGACCCGGTCGCCGACCTGCCGGTGCGTGCCCTCGTCGAGCTCACCATCGGCGAGAAGACCACCGACCAGAAGGGCCGGGTCGTCGAACGCGTCAGCGCGCAGGCCCTGCTGCCGTACATCCACCAGCGCTACGACGACCCGCAGCAGATCCTCGACGGGCCACCCGAGGGGAGCGTCTGATGCGGCTGGAGCCGGGACAGGTCGCCGTCGTCACGGGCGCCGCGAGCGGCATCGGCCTTGCCATGGCACGGCGGTTCGCGGCCGACGGCCTGAAGGTCGTGCTCGCGGACGTCGAGGAGTCCGCCCTGGAGAAGGCCGCCGCCGGCCTGCGTGAGGACGGCGCCACCGTGCACGCGCGCGTGGTCGACGTCGGGGACCGCGGCCAGGTCTTCGCCCTCGCGGACGCGGCGTACGAGAGGTTCGGCGCCGTCCATGTCCTGTGCAACAACGCGGGCGTCGGCTCGGGCGCCGAGGGCCGCATGTGGGAGCACGAACCGAACGACTGGAAGTGGGCCTTCGCGGTCAACGTGTGGGGCGTCTTCCACGGCATCCAGGCCTTCGTGCCGCGCATGATCGAGGGAGGCGCGCCCGGCCACGTCGTCAACACGTCCTCCGGCGACGGCGGCATCGCCCCGCTGCCCACCGCCTCCGTGTACGCGGTCACCAAGGCGGCCGTCGTGACGATGACCGAGTCCCTGTACGCGCACCTGAAGGCGGAGCACGCGCGCGTGGGCGCCTCCGTGCTCTTCCCCGGACCCCACATGCTGCGCACCGGGCTGTGGGAGTCGCACCGCAACCGGCCCGAGCGGTACGCCAAGGAGAGGCCGCGCAGGACCCCGTACCGCAGCCTCGGCCAGTGGGAGTCCGCGATGAAGGAAGCGGGCCAGGAGGTGGCGTTCACGCCGGTCGAGGAGGTCGCGGACTTCGTCGCCGAGGGCATCGCGGCCGGCCGCTTCTGGCTGCTGCCCGAGAGCGAGCACAGCGACCGGCAGATCAAGGCCAGGTCCGCCTCGATGCTGGAGCGCGCGAACCCGGCGTACCTGGAGAGCTTCATTCTGGACTGAAGGGCATGTGATGACCGACCAGGATCCCTACCTGATCATCTCCTCCGACTGCCACGCCGGGCTGCCCACCGAGGAGTACCGGCCCTATCTGGACAGCCGCTTCCACCGCGCCTTCGACGAGTTCCTCGGCGAGCGGGGCGCCCGCCAGGAGGAGGCGACGCGGCTCGGCATCCGCAACGACGCGTTCGCAGCCAAATGGTTCGCCGACAACTCAGAAGGTCTGCGCGGCGGTTGGGACTCCGCGCAGCGCCTCAAGGAGCTGGACGGCGACGGAGTGGCCGCCGAGGTCGTCTTCCCCGACGCGGACGCCGTGGACAGCCGGACGGCGGCGCCTTTCGGCGTCGGGCTCGGGCTCTCGGGTGACCAGGATCCCGAGCTCGGCATGGCGGGCGCCCAGGCGCACAACCGCTGGCTCGCCGACTTCGTGTCCGAACACCCCGAACGGCACTGCGGCGTCGCCCTGTTGCCCATCACCGGCGAGGTCGAGCGCGTCGTCGCGGAGGTCCACCGCGCCAAGGAGTCCGGGCTCGGCGCGCTGATGATTCCCTCCATGTGGGTCGACAAGGCGCCCTACCACGACCGGCGTTACGACCCCGTGTGGGCCGCGGCGGCGGAGTGTGCGATGCCTGTGGTCACGCACTCCGGGGCGGCGCCCCGCCACGAGTACGGCGACCACCTCGGGATCTACGTCTCCGAAGTGACGTGGTGGCCGGCGCGACCACTGTGGTTCATGCTCTGGTCGGGCGTCTTCGAGCGCCACCCGGGCCTGAAGTTCGGCGTCGCCGAGTCGGGCTGCTGGTGGCTGCCCAACCTGCTGTGGTTCATGGACCGCCTCTACCTGGGCGCGCACGGCGGCAAGAAGCTCTCGCCGTTCGCCGAGCTCAAGCGCTCCCCGCACGAGTACCTGGACCGCCAGGTGTTCATCTGCGCCACCAACACCAAGCGCCGCGAACTCGCCCAGCGCTACGAGATCGGCGTCGACAACATCCTCTGGGGCAGCGACTTCCCGCACCCCGAGGGCACCTGGCCCGACACGCGCACGTGGCTGAAGAAGACCTTCCACGACATCCCGGTGTCGGAGACCCGGCGCATGCTGGGCCTCGCCGCCGCCGAGGTCTTCGGCTTCGACACCGGGAAGCTGGCCCCGCTGGCCGCCCGCATCGGCCCGACCCCCGCCGAACTCGGCCAGGACACCGACCAGTCGGCCGTCGAGGCCTCCTGGGCGCGCTCGCGCGAGGTGGGCCGTCACTGGCTGACCGACCACGACTTCCCCACCCTGGGGGTGAACTCATGAGCGAGCGCTACACCGTGATCTCCGCGGACTGCCACGCGGGAGCCGATCTCCTCGACTACCGGCCCTACTTGGAGTCCCGCCACCACGACGCGTTCGACGCGTGGGCGGCGAGCTACGTCAATCCGTACGCCGACCTGCTCGCGGACACCGCCGACCGCAACTGGAACTCGGACCGGCGCATCGCCGAGCTCGAACAGGACGGGATCGTCGCGGAGGTCGTCTTCCCGAACACGATCCCGCCGTTCTTCCCGTCCGCGTCCCTGATGGCCCCGGCCCCGACCCGCGAGGAGTTCACGCGGCGCTGGGCGGGGCTGCGTGCCCACAACCGCTGGCTCGCCGACTTCTGCGCCGCCGCTCCGGGGCGCAGGGCGGGCGTCTTCCAGATCCTCCTCAACGACGTCGACGAGGCCGTCAAGGAGATCAGGTGGGCGGCTGCCGCCGGGCTCAAGGGCGGCCTGCTGCTGCCCGGCACACCGCCGGGCTCGGGCCTTCCCGAGCTGTACTCGGCAGCGTACGACCCGATCTGGGCCACCTGCGCCGAGCTCGGTGTGCCGGTCAACCACCACGCGGGCTCGGCGTCCCCGCCGCTCGGCGACGAACCGGCGGCGCGCGCCGTGTTCATGGTGGAGACGACGTGGTTCTCGCACCGGGCCCTGTGGCACCTGGTGTTCGGCGGCGCGTTCCGCCGCCACCCCGGCCTGAAGCTGGTCCTCACCGAGCAGGGCTCGGGCTGGATCCCCGGGGTCCTGGACATGCTGGACTACTACCACGGGCGACTCGTGGCGGCGGCGACGCGGGCGAACACGGCGGAGTCCAAGTTCGGTGCGGGGCTGGCCGATTCGATGGGCAAGGGGCCGTCCGAGGTGTGGCGTGAGAACTGCTACGTGGGGGCCAGCTTCATGCGCCCGCACGAGGTGCCCCTGCGCGACCGCATCGGCCTCGACAAGATCATGTGGGGCAGCGACTACCCGCACGACGAGGGCACGTACCCGTACACGCGCGAAGGGCTGCGGATCGCGTACGCGGGGCTGCCGCGCGACGAGATCGCCGCGATGGTCGGCGGCAACACGGCCCGTGTCTACGGCTTCGACCTCGGTCTGCTCGACCCGATCGCGGCCCGCGTCGGACCGACCGTCCAGGAACTGGGCGAACCCCTCGACGAGGCGCCGAAGGACGCGACAAGTCCGGTGTTCGCCCGGGGAGGGTCGGTCCGGATCTGGTGACCCAGGTGCGATGCTCGTCGGGTGACTGACGATGTGCAGGACGCACCGCACGAGGAGTCCCACGGCGGCGCGCTCGGAGCGCGGCTCAACTGGCTGCGCGCCGCCGTGCTCGGCGCCAACGACGGAGTGGTGTCCACCGCCGGGCTGGTCGTCGGCGTGGCCGGCGCCACCGAGGACCGCAGCACGCTCCTGACGGCGGGCCTCGCCGGGCTGCTCGCCGGCTCCATGTCGATGGCCGCGGGGGAGTACGTCTCCGTGTCCACGCAGCGCGACTCGGAGAAGGCGGCGCTCGCGCAGGAGAGGCGGGAGCTCCGCGAGTACCCGGAAGCCGAGCTCGTGGAGCTGACGGGGCTGCTCGAGGACCGAGGGCTCAGCCCCGAAGTGGCGCGGGAGGCCGCGGAGCAGCTCACCTCGCGTGACGCGCTGCGGGCGCACGCGCGCGTGGAGCTCGGCATCGACCCCGACGACCTCACCAACCCGTGGCACGCCGCCTGGGCGAGCTTCCTCGCCTTCACCGTGGGCGCGCTGCTCCCGCTGCTCGCGATCGTCCTGCCGCCCAGCGCATGGCGGCTGCCCGTCACCGTGGTCTCCGTGCTCGCGGCGCTCGCCCTCACCGGCTGGAGCAGCGCCCGGACGGGGTCGGCGGCGGTGCGGCCCGCGGTGTGGCGGAACATGGCGGGCGGGGCGCTCGCGATGGCCGTGACGTACGGGGCGGGGTCGCTGCTGGGGGCGGCCGGGGTCTGAGCGAACGCGCGGGAACCGGCGGAGATCAATGGGGGAAGGCACCAACAACGAGAGTCTTACCACCAGTAATACTTGTCGGTAACAACGTCTAGCCGTGGCCCGTCCGTGGCTCTACGGTGCAGGCATGTCGCCGAACCTGCCCGATGTCGTGCTCTGGTCGATCCCGGCCTTCGTGCTGCTCACCGTCGTCGAGATCGTGAGCGTGCGCATCCATCCCGATGACGACGCCGCAGGCTACGAGACCAAGGACGCCGCGACGAGCATCGGCATGGGACTCGGCAGCCTCGTCTTCGACTTCCTGTGGAAGATCCCGATCGTCGCGATCTACACGGCGGTCTACGAGCTGACGCCGCTGCGCGTGCCGATCCTGTGGTGGACGATCCCGCTGATGCTCCTCGCGCAGGACTTCTTCTACTACTGGTCGCACCGCGGACACCATGTCATCCGCATCCTGTGGGCCTGCCACGTCGTGCACCACTCCAGCCGCAAGTTCAACCTGTCGACCGCGCTGCGCCAGCCGTGGACGAGCCTGACGGTGTGGCCGTTCTACCTGCCGCTCATCGCGTGCGGCGTGCACCCGGCCGCGCTCGCGTTCTGCTCTTCGGTGAACCTCGTCTACCAGTTCTGGATCCACACCGAGCGCATCGACAAGCTGCCGCGCCCCTTCGAGTTCGTCCTCAACACGCCCTCCCACCACCGCGTCCACCACGCTTCCCAGGGCGGCTACCTGGACCGTAACTTCGGCGGCATCCTGATCGTCTGGGACCGCCTCTTCGGGTCGTTCGTGGCCGAGGTCGAGCGCCCGGTGTTCGGCCTGACCAAGAACATCAGCACGTACAACCCGCTGCGGGTCGCCACGCACGAGTACGCGGCCATCGCCAGGGACCTGAAGGCGGCCGGCAGCTGGCGCGAGCGGGGCGGCAGGGTGTTCGGCGGGCCGGGGTGGCAGCCGAAGGACGGGACCGTGCCGACCCTGGCCCCCACCGCGGGCCAGACCACGGAGAAGGCCACTGAGGGCGCCGCGTGACGCCGACTCCGGCCCCGGCGCCTGGGGAGGTGCCGGCACCCGCTCGTGACCGCGCGGCCCGCCTCCTGCTCGCTGCCTTCGCGGTGGCGACCGCCGTCGACCTGATCGCCCTGCTCGCCGGGACCGGCCTCCTACACACCGTCGCCAAACCGCTCCTCATGCCGCTGCTCGCCGCGTCCGTCGTCGTGCGCGGCGGCCCGCGGCTCCTGACCGCCGCGCTGCTGTTCGGGTGGGGCGGCGACCTGCTGCTGCTCTTCGACGCCGATGTCGCGTTCCTCGCGGGCATGGGGTCCTTCGCCGCCGGGCACGTCTGCTACCTCGTGCTCTTCAAGCGCGCGGGCACGCCACGCGCGCGTGGCGGGCTGCTCGCGGCCGCGTACGGCATCGCGCTCGTGACGACCGTGGCGCTCCTGTGGCCCGACCTGCCGGCCGACATGCGCGGGCCCGTCGCCGGTTACAGCCTGCTCCTGACCGCCATGGCGTACGGCTCCTCGCGCATGGGCCGCACGGCGGGGTGGGGCGGCGCGCTCTTCCTGCTGTCGGACACGCTCATCGCGACGGGCGTCGCCGACTGGCCGCAGCTCCCGCGGCCCGACTTCTGGGTGATGCTCACCTACGTGGCCGCCCAGTACCTGCTGGCGCGCGGCGTGCTCGGACACCCCCTCGATGCGCGGGCGACACCGGCGGCGGCGTACCGTGAAAGGCGTACGACCACCTCCTGAGGCGCCCCGCACGCGATCCGTCAGCGGCGCCTGTGACCAGCACGAAGGACCCCCAGTCATGCGCGCCACCACCATCCATGCCCCGTTCGACATGCGCGTGGAGGACGTGCCGGAACCCGTCGTCCAGCTCCCCACCGACGCCGTCGTCAGGGTCCTGCGGGCCTGCATCTGCGGCAGCGACCTGTGGGCGTACCGCGGCGAGGCGGCGCGCCAGCCCGGCCAGCGCATCGGACACGAGTTCCTCGGCGTCGTCGAGGACACCGGCTCCGAGGTGACCGGCGTCCGGCGCGGCGACCTGGTCGTAGCCCCCTTCATGTGGTCGGACGGTGTCTGCGACTACTGCACCGAGGGCCTCACCACCTCCTGCGAGCACGGCGGCTTCTGGGGCGCGGTCGGTTACGACGGCGGCCAGGGCGAAGCGGTCCGCGTCCCGTACGCCGACGGCACCCTCGTCCAGCTGCCCGCCGACGCCGCCTCCGACGACCACCTCCTGACCGCGCTGCTCACGCTCTCCGACGTCATGGGCACCGGCCACCACGCCGCGCTCGGCGCCGGTGCGCGCGCGGGCGCCACGGTCGCCGTCGTCGGTGACGGCGCCGTCGGCCTGTGCGCCGTCCTCGCGGCCAAGCGGCTCGGCGCCGAGCGGATCATCGCGCTCGGCCGCCACCAGGTCCGTACCGACATCGCGCGCCGCTTCGGCGCCACCGACGTCGTCGCCGAGCGCGGGGACGCGGCGATCGAGGCCGTCCGTGAGCTGACCCGCGGTCAGGGCGCCCACGCCGTGATCGAGGCCGTCGGCACCGAGCAGTCCATGAGCACGGCCGTGAACATCACCCGTGACGGCGGCGCCATCGGCTTCGTCGGCGTGCCGCACGGCAGCGGCACCGGTCTCGACCTCAGCGTCATGTTCGACCGGAACATCGCCCTGCGGGGCGGCGTCGCGCCCGTGCGCACGTACATCCCGCAGCTGCTGCCCGACATTCTCGACGGCAAGATCGACCCGTCGCCCGTCTTCGACCTGACCGTCGGCCTCGAAGGTGTCCCGGACGGCTACAAGGCGATGGACCAGCGCACCGCGCTCAAGGTGCTCGTCACCAACTGACGCCCCGCGCGCGGGGGTTCACGACCAGCGGATCGGGAGCGGCAGCGCGGTCAGGACGGCCGACACCGCGACCACCACGCCCAGGATTGCCACCTCCGCGCGCGCGGGCGCGTACGCGGCCCCCAGGCCGCCATCGCGCTGGCGGCCCCGCGCGACCAGGGCGAGCACGGAGACGACGGCCACGAGGATCACTTTCGCCAGCAGGGCGCGCCCGTAGGCCGTCGTCACCAGCTGATCGAGGACCGTGCTCACCGGCATCCGCCGCAGCGTGCTGCACACGCCCGTAGCGGTGATGGCGGCGAGCAGAACGGCCGCCACACGCACGTAGAGCCCCAGCAGCGCGGCCCCCGCCTCAGGAGCCGTCGTACGCCAGCGGCGCAGCGTCCGCAGGACGTGCAGCAGACCGCCCACCCACAGCGCGGCACACGTCAGATGGACCAGGGTCAGGGCCGAGCCCAGGTACGCCGTGTGCTCGGCCGGCGGGTGGGTGCGCAGCGCCTCGCCCACCACGACGGCGGCCAGTGGCGCGAGTGCGGTCGCCGGGCGGCGTGAGCGGGCGCACAGGGCCGCCACCACGAAGGCGTTGACCTCAAGGAGGGCGAGGGTGCCGTCCCTGGTCCCGTAGAGCCCGGCGATGTCCAGGTCGGAGAGCGCATGCGGCACGAGGTTGCCGTTCGCCACGATCGACGCGAGTCCCAGCGCGGCCAGGAACCCCGCCCAGGGCGCGTACGCCGACCAGCTGCGCGGTCCGTCCCCGGGCGGCGCCCCGGGCACCCGCCGGGTGAGCCGCGCCGCGAACACCTCGCCCAGCTGCACACAGAGGGCGGCGAACAGGAGCGTTCGAAGGAGCGCCACGCCGGTGACCCCGGGCGCCGCCGCCTCACCCGTGCCGTCGAGGACGGCGGAGGGCCCGAGCAGGGGGATCACCGCGGCGGCGGCCACGAGGACGAGCACGGCGACGGCCCGCCCGGTGGCGGGCCGTCGGGCGTGAGGGGCGGTGTCGTCCCCGCCGGGACCGGGTGCCTCGGTGGTCGGTCGTATGGAACTCACTTCGAGATCTTCACCAGCTGTGACAGATCCGGGCAAGGCCGGGAAAACAACTGGCGCAGTGGCATTCCGCCTGAGCGGCCGGCTTCAGCCATGGCGCCACTCGGGCGAGTCGGTACCCCAAAGCCCGGACGGGCGGGCCCAGTTGACGGGCCCTCCGGCGAAACCGGCCGGCGGCAGCGCGTGGCGCAGCCGCCCCGCGGGACTGTCGGTCTCCGTGAGCCAGCGCGCCGGGTCCTCGGCGTCGTACGTCTCCGTGGCCGCGGTGGCCCCGTGCTGGAGCTCCCGCGTCAGCCAGTGCGCGGTCCGGGCGAGCGCCAGCCGCAACGCGCGCGTGCCGCCCTCGTCCAGCTGCTCGGTGACGGCGCGCAGGACGGCCGCCGCGAGGAGATAGCCCGTGCCGTGGTCCAGTGCCTGCGCGGGCAGCGCCCCCGGCCGCCCCCCGGACCCCTCGACGGCCGCGATGCCCGTGGCCACCTGCACCACGCTGTCGAAGCCGCGCCGCTCGCCCCACGGCCCGTACGCGCCCCACGCGGACAGCTGCGCCACCACGAGCCCGGGCCTGCGGGAGGCCAGCGCCCCGGGAGCGAGGCCGAACCGGTCGAGCGCGCCGGGCCGGTAGCCGGTCACGACGACGTCCGCGCCCGCGAGGAGGTCGTCGAAGGCGCGCCGGTCCGCCGCACCCGTCAGATCGAGCCGCGTGGACCGCTTCCCGAATCCGGTGTCCGCGTGGGCCTCCGGATCCTCCGGCAGCTGCGGGGCGTCGACGCGCAGCACGTCCGCGCCGAACAGCGCGAGGGTGCGGGTGGCGACGGGACCGCCGGTGACCCGCGTCAGGTCGAGGACGCGCAGCCCGGACGCGGGCAGCAGCGGGTCTCCCGTGAGCGGGGACAGCGACCGCGGCGCCGCGTCGTCGAGCCGTTCCCGGTCGAGCAGCGGCCGTCCGGCGACCGCCTCCCCTTGCGGGTGCGCGGCCCACTCCTCCATGGTCCGCAGGGCGACGGCCAGGCCACCGGCGGCATACACGGTCTCCTCTATCTCGGCGGCCGACCGCTCCGCGAACAGCGCGGCGACCCGCTCCACGGACGCGTCGTCGCCGAGCCCGAGCGCGGCCAGCAGGCGCGCGCGGTGGTGCGGATAGTTGGCGTGGGTGCGCAGCCATCCGTCCGCCGTGCGCCAGAACCGGGACAGCGGCGCGAAGTTGACCGTCGCGCGCCCGTCGATCAGCAGATGCCGCTCGCTGACGAACGCGGTGGCCAGTGCCCCGTCGTCGAGAACCACGCGCGGCAGTGGCCGCCCGGCGCGCCGCGCGGCCAGCTCGGCCGCGGCCAGCGAGCACGCGCCCACGCACGCGCGCGCCAGGTCGATCACGGGCAGCCTCGCGGGCAGTGCCCCTTCGCGTACGACGGACGCGATGTTCGAGGTCAGGGCCGGGTCGCCGCCGAGAGCCGCCCAGGCCGTCCGCGTTCCCTCACCCACCGGTGCATGTGTCATGCAGGCACTATCGCGCACGGTCCGCGGAACGAAACAGGTGGGCCGGACGCAGCCGCCCGGCCCACCTGAACTGCTCTGCTTACGCGGTTACTTGGTCACCGCGTCCAGGGCGTCGGCGATGCCGTGCCCGTAGAAGCCGTTCTTGTTCTTGCCGCCCTCGCACACCGCGTCGACCTTGCCGTCGCCGTCGATGTCGTACGGGTCGGTGCACGGCGTGGCGTCGGCCTGCGCGTACAGGAGCGCCTTCACGGCAGCCGCGGACGCGTGCGGGTGCGTCGACTTGATCAGCGCGGCGACACCGGCGACGTGCGGGGACGCCATCGACGTACCGGCCATGTAGCCCCACTTGCCGCCGGGCAGCGGGCCGAGGATCAGGCCGCTCGTGGCGGGCGGCGCCGGCGTCTGGTACGCCGTCGAGTCGCCGCCCGGGGCCGCGATGTCGATGATGCCCCGGCCGTAGTTGGAGAACGACGACTTGAGGCCCTTGGCCCCGGTCGCCGCGGTCGTGACGACACCCGGCAGCTGCGTCGGGATGTCGAAGCACTTGGACGGGTCGACGACCCGGTCGCCCGGCGTCGTGTCGTTCGGGCTCGACGGGTCGGTGATCTCGTCGGACGCCAGGTCGTAGCGCTCGTTGCCCGCCGCCGCGACGTTCACGGCGCCCTTCTTCTCCGCGTACTGCGAGGCCCGCGCGACGGCCTTCACCAGGGCCTTCTGGTCCGGGTCGTCGGTGCAGTTGAAGTACCACGGGTCGGTGTAATAGCTGTTGTTGGTGACGTCCACGCCGTGCTCGGCCGCGAACACGAAGCCGCACACCACGGCCTCCGTGTAGAAGAATCCGTCCGGGTTGCCCACCTTGATGCCCGAGACCTTCACACCGGGCGCGACACCCGTGATGCCGAGGCCGTTCTTGGCGCCCGCGATCTCACCCGCGACATGCGTGCCGTGCGGGCTCTCCGAGGCGCTGGGACGCCACGAGCCGTCTGTCGTGTCCGGCTTGCCCGACACACAGTTCGCGGACGCGCCGCGGTCGAAGTTCGGCGCGATGTCCGGGTGGGTGTCGTCGACGCCGGTGTCGATCACGGCGACGGTGACCTTGCTGCTGCCGAGCGACTTCTCGTGCGCCTTGTCCGCCTTGATGGCGGGCAGGTCCCACTGCAACGGCTCCAGCGGGTCCTGTCCGGCGGCTGCCTGGCCGGCCGTGGCGGCCAGCTGGGCGGCGGTCAGCGCCTTCGGGGTGCCGAGGTCGGCCGTGGACTGGGCGGGCAGCGGAGCGGTGCGCGTGGCACCCGCCGAGTCGACCCCGCGGGCCTTGCGGATCGTCTTCGCGAAGTCCGGGTTCGAGGAGTGCGCGACGATGACACCGATCTTGTCGTACGCGACGACGACGGTGCCGCCGGCCTTGGTGATCTCCTTCTGGACGGCGCCCGAAGCGCCGTGTCCCGAGCGCACGTTGACGACATAGCTGAGCGACGGGCCGTCCGTGGCGACCGGCGTCTGAGGGGCCTGCGGGGCCTGTCCTGCGGCCGACGCGGTGACGTTCGGCAGGAACGCGAGAGCCGTGGCCATGGCCATCCCGGCCGGGACGGCTATCGAACGGCGGATGGAGCGGGAGCGCGCGAGGGGCGCCGTCATGATGTCTCCTGGGGTCGTTGCGTTCGGGATGCGTGGAGCGGCAGGCAGCCGTAGCCACCCCAAGTGCCTCTGATGCAGGGCTGCTTGACGGTTCGCGTCCCCGTCACTTCTTGACGGCGTCGAGCGCGTCGACGATGCCGAAGCCGTAGAAGCCGTTGACGCGCTTCCCGCCCTCGCAGGTGGCGTCGACGACACCGTCGCCGTCCCCGTCGTACGGGTCCGACGGGCAGCCCGGGTTGTCGGCCTCGGCCTTGAGGAGCGCCTGGAGCTGGGCCGGAGTGGCCCTCGGGTGGGCCGACTTGAGCAGCGCGGCGACACCGGCGGCGTGCGGCGACGCCATCGACGTGCCCTGGAGGAAGCCGTACTGGCCGCCCGGCATCGTCGAGAGGATGCGGCCGTTCTTCGACGGGGTGTCCGGGAACTGGAACTTGTCGCCGCCCGGCGCCGCGATGTCGATGACACCCTTGCCGTAGCTGGAGTAGTACGACTTGGCGCCCGTCGGGCCCGAAGCGCTGACGGTGACGACGCCCGGCAGCTGCGTCGGGATGTCGAAGCACTTGTGCGGGTCGATCGTGCGGTGGACCGGCGTCGAGTCGTCGGGGCTGGAGTCGTCGACGAGCGCGTCCGAGTCCAGGTCGTCGTTGGAGTTACCGGCCGACGCCAGGTTGAGCGTGCCCTTCTTCTGGGCGTACAGCTGGGCCCGGTTGACCGCGTCGACGATGGCCTTCTGGTCCGGGTCGTCCATGCAGTTGTAGAGCCAGGGGTCCACGTAATAGCTGTTGTTGGTGACCTCGACGCCGTGGTCGGCGGCGAACACGAAGGCGCAGACCACGTTCTCCGGGTAGAACAGGCCGTCGTTGGGGTCGCTGACCTTGATGCCCGCGACCTTCACACCGGGAGCGACCCCGGCGACGCCTATGCCGTTGCGGGCCGCGGCTATCTCACCGGCGACGTGCGTGCCGTGGTAGTCCTCGGCCGGGTCGTAGGGGCGCCAGGCGCCGGGCGAGGTGTCCGCCTTGCCGCCGACACAGTTCGCGGACTGCGACGCGGAGAAGTTGGGGGCGAGGTCCGGGTGGGTGTCGTCCACGCCGGTGTCGATGACACCGACCGTGACGTTGCGGCTGCCCGGATTGATCCTCGCGGCCTGGTCGGCGCCGATCGCCCGCAGGTCCCACTGGTCGGCCTCGAGCGGCTCGGTGCCCGAAGTGGCCTGGGTAGCAAGGGACTTGGCCTGTGCCTTCGACAGGACCTGGGCGCCGCCCTCGTCCGTGGTGCCGGCGGCGACCAGCGGTGACGTACGCGTGGCGCCTGCCGACTGCACGCCCTTGACGGCGCGGATCCGCTTGCCGAAGTCCGGGGTGGACGCGTGGACGACGATCACGCCGATCCGGTCGTACGAGGCGACGACGGTCCCGCCGGCCTCGGTGATCGCCCTCTTCACGGACGCGAGGGTGCGGTGGTCCGTCCTGGTGTTCACGACGTACGCGAGTGCCCCGGCGTCGGCGGTGGCCGAACCGGCCGTGGCGGCGCGGGAGTCGGCGGGTGCGGCCGACGCGGCGCCGGGCAGGAAGCCGAGGGACGCGGTGAGCGCGAGGCCGAGCGGCAGGGTGAGCGCCAGCCGGCGTCTGGAGCGCAGATGAGCCATGGGATCTCCACATCATCCGTCGTATATGGAAAAGCCCGAACACAGTTGGTGCCCGGGCAGGTACATGACGCGTGGTGCTCGGGTGAACGTATCCCGGGTCCTCGCAGGCCAGCAATGAAATCCCAAAGAAAACGCATGACTGGGCAACGCAGTTGAACCGGTGCGCACGGTCCCCCGTGACGTTGAGCAGGGGGCATGCGCACGATCCCCGCCCCCTGTCGGATCACGCCGGGTGGCCCTACCATCGCCTCCCGGCCCAGGTGATCCAGATCACTGTGAGGTCTGAGAACCACATGTCCGTTTCACCCGCCGCAC
This sequence comes from Streptomyces sp. NBC_01445, assembly GCF_035918235.1. Lineage (NCBI taxonomy): Bacteria > Bacillati > Actinomycetota > Actinomycetes > Kitasatosporales > Streptomycetaceae > Streptomyces > Streptomyces sp. NBC_01445. Next base: position 7,628,310 of record NZ_CP109485.1, read on the forward strand.
CCGCACCGCGAGGAGACTCCGTGGCCACCGATGCACCGCCACCGCAGAAAAGCGGCTCCCGCAACCAACCCGCACCGCCCTCCACGGAGGAGTTCATCGCGGAGCAGGAGAGCGCGGAGTTCGCCGAACTGCGCCACGCGCACCGCTCGTTCGCCTTTCCCCTGACCGTCGCCTTCATCGCCTGGTACCTGCTGTACGTACTGCTGTCGAACTACGCGGGCGACTTCATGGGCACCAAGCTCTTCGGCAACATCAATGTCGCGCTGGTCCTCGGCCTCGCTCAGTTCCTGACCACGTTCCTCATCGCCTGGTGGTACTCCCGCCACGCCGCCACCAAGCTCGACCCCAAGGCCGAGGCGATCAAGTCCCGGATGGAGGGCGGCGCATGAGCTCCGCAGTCACGCAGGTAATCGCCGCGGGTGAGGCGAGCGAGCACCGGCCGCTGATCATCTCCCTGTTCGCGGTGTTCGTCCTCGCCACCCTGGTGATCACCGTCTGGGCGGGCCGCCAGACGAGGAGCGCCTCCGACTTCTACGCGGGCGGGCGCCAGTTCACCGGCTTCCAGAACGGACTCGCGGTCTCCGGCGACTACATGTCCGCGGCCTCGTTCCTCGGCATCGCCGGAGCCATCGCGCTCTTCGGCTACGACGGATTCCTCTACTCCATCGGCTTCCTCGTCGCCTGGCTCGTCGCCCTGCTCCTGGTCGCCGAGCCGCTGCGCAACTCCGGCCGCTACACGATGGGCGACGTCCTCGCGTACCGGATGCGCCAGCGCCCGGTCCGCACCGCCGCCGGCACCTCCACGATCGTCGTCTCGATCTTCTACCTGCTCGCGCAGATGGCGGGCGCGGGCGTCCTCGTCTCGCTGCTCCTCGGCATCACGTCCGACGCGGGCAAGGTCGGCATCGTCGCTCTCGTCGGCGTCCTGATGATCGTGTACGTCACCATCGGCGGCATGAAGGGCACCACCTGGGTCCAGATGGTCAAGGCGGTGCTCCTGATAGCGGGCACGATACTGCTCACCTTCCTGGTCCTCCTGAAGTTCAACTTCAACGTCTCCGACCTGCTCGGCAAGGCGGCCACCAACAGCGGAAAGAGCGCCGCGTTCCTGGAGCCCGGACTCAAGTACGGCGCCACGTCGACGTCGAAGATCGACTTCATCTCGCTCGGCATCGCGCTCGTCCTCGGCACCGCCGGACTGCCGCACATCCTGATCCGCTTCTACACGGTCCCCACCGCCAAGGCCGCCCGTAAGTCCGTGAACTGGGCGATCGGCATCATCGGCGCGTTCTACCTGATGACGATCGCGCTCGGCTTCGGCGCCGCTGCCCTCATCAAGCCGGACGAGATCATCGCGTCCAACCCGGCGGGCAACACCGCGGCGCCGCTGCTCGCGCTGCACCTCGGCGGGGTCGACTCGTCGTGGGGCGCGATCCTCCTCGCGACCATCTCGGCGGTCGCCTTCGCCACGATCCTCGCGGTCGTCGCGGGCCTGACCCTCGCCTCGTCCTCCTCGTTCGCGCACGACATCTACGCGAACGTCATCAAGAAGGGCAAGGCCTCCGAGAAGCAGGAGATGAAGGCGGCCCGCTGGGCGACCGTCTTCATCGGCATCGTCTCCATCGGGCTCGGCGCACTCGCCCGCGACCTGAACGTGGCCGGCCTGGTCGCCCTCGCCTTCGCGGTCGCCGCCTCCGCCAACCTGCCGACGATCCTCTACAGCCTCTTCTGGAAGCGGTTCACCACGCAGGGCGCGCTCTGGTCGATCTACGGAGGCCTCTTCACGGCGGTCTTCCTGGTGCTGTTCTCGCCGGTCGTCTCCGGCAACCCGAAGACGTCCATGTTCAAGGGCGTCGACTTCCACTGGTTCCCGCTGGAGAACCCGGGCATCATCTCGATCCCGGTCGGCTTCATGCTCGGCTGGCTCGGCACCGTCCTGTCCAAGGAGAAGGCGGACGCCGGCAAATACGCGGAGCTCGAAGTCCGCTCCCTCACCGGTACGGGAGCCCACTGACCTCGGGATTCGGACGGCCGCGTCGCAGATCCTCGTATGGATCTACGATGCGGCCGTCCCGCTCCCGTGGGATCGGGAGCCCGCTGATGTCAGGCCCATCACGTAGGCTCGCACTATCAGATCCGCATCGGAGAGGGGGCCCACGTGCTGATCGACACTTATGGCCGAGTGGCCACCGACCTCCGCGTCTCGCTGACCGACCGGTGCAATCTCCGGTGTACGTACTGCATGCCCGAAGAGGGCCTTCAGTGGCTGGCCAAGCCCGACCTGCTCACGGACGACGAGATCGTCCGGCTCATCCGGATCGCCGTCACCCAGCTCGGCATCACGGAGGTCAGGTTCACCGGCGGCGAGCCCCTGCTGCGCCCCGGCCTCGTCGGCATCGTGGAGCAGGTGGCCCAGCTGGAGCCCCGCCCCCAGATGTCCCTGACGACGAACGGGATCGGACTCAAGCGCACCGCCGCCGCCCTCAAGCAGGCCGGCCTCGACCGGGTCAACGTCTCGCTGGACACCCTGCGCCCCGACGTCTTCAAGACGCTCACCCGGCGTGACCGCCACAAGGACGTCATCGCCGGCCTCGAAGCCGCAAGCGAAGCCGGACTCACCCCCGTCAAGGTCAACTCCGTACTGATGCCGGGGCTGAACGACGACGAGGCACCCGACCTCCTCGCCTGGGCCGTCGAGCACGACTACGAGCTGCGCTTCATCGAGCAGATGCCGCTGGACGCCCAGCACGGCTGGAAGCGCGACGGCATGATCACCGCCGGTGACATCCTCGCGTCCCTGCGCACGCGCTTCGACCTCACGGCCGAGGGCTCCGACGAGCGAGGTTCCGCCCCTGCAGAGCGCTGGCTCGTGGACGGCGGACCGCAGCGTGTCGGCGTCATCGCCTCCGTCACCCGCCCGTTCTGCTCGGCCTGTGACCGCACCCGGCTCACCGCCGACGGACAGGTGCGCACCTGCCTGTTCGCCAGTGAGGAGACGGACCTGCGCGCGGCCCTGCGCTCGGACAGCGGGGACGAGGAGATCGCCCGCATATGGAAGCTCGCCATGTGGGGCAAGAAGGCCGGCTCGGGCCTGGACGACCCGAAGTTCCTCCAGCCCGAGCGCCCGATGTCCGCGATCGGCGGCTGACCCGGGGCGCTCAGCCCTCGCGGTCCCCGGACTCCCAGTCCTTCAGCGCGACGACGTCCTTCAGGAAGCCGCGCACACCGAGGAACTGGGAGAGGTGCTCGCGGTGTTCGTCGCACGCGAGCCACGTCTTGCGCCGCTCCGGCGTGTGCAGCTTCGGGTTGTTCCAGGCGAGCACCCAGACCGCGTCGATACGGCAGCCCTTGGCGGAACAGATCGGGTTTTCGTCACTCACAGGTACCGCCCCAAACACTTACGCGCCCAAACAAAGGCGACGCCGAGCAGCCACGGGGGGAGCTGCCCGGCGTCGGTCCGTCGCTCCGACGGGGGATGCGGAGCGCGTACGAAGTATGTCATGGGGGACCGGCCGCCCGGCACCGGAACTACATGATTGATCTGAGCTTTTCTTGAGCTTTGCGGATCGCCGGTGGTCAGCCGCGGTCACCCAAGTGCTCGCGCCGCTCCTCGTCGTGCGCACCGGTGTTGTCCTTCGGAACGGATTCCGCGGGGGCGGTGGCGGCGGGCGGTGCGAGCATCGGCCGCATCGGCGCGGTGACGAACGTCGACGGCAGTGAAGGGACGTTCTCCCGGCCCGCGTTGGCGATGACCACGGCGACGTAGGGGAGCAGCAGACCGAGCACCAGGGCCACGATCGCGACCGGGCGTTCCACGTTCCACAGGGCCGCGCCGAGGATCACGGCGAGAGTGCGGACCGACATCGAGATGACATAGCGGCGCTGCCTGCCGCGGACGTCGTCGGCGAGGCCCTGCCTCGCCCCGGTGATCCGGAAGACCTCACTGCTGCTCTGCTTCCGCATCACATTCCACCGCCTGCCTGCCATGCCGGACTCTCCCCGGTCCGGACTGCCTCCACGGTACGCCCGGCTTCCTCCGTGTTCGAGACCGGGGCGGGCCCGTCCTGCGCGTACTTGCTGCGCCGTACCGCGTATGGATGCGCCCGACATGCGCCGTATGGCGGACAAGCCGAGACTGGGCGCAGATGCGCACAGAGCGCCACAGAGGAGGCGACGACATGAGCTGGTTGTGGGCGATCATCGTGGGTCTGGTGCTCGGACTGATCGCGAAGGCGATCCTTCCGGGCAAGCAGCAGATCCCTCTGTGGCTGACGGTGGTCTTCGGGATCATCGGCAGCGTCTTGGGCAACTCGGTCGCCACCTGGATCGGCGTCAACGACACCAAGGGAATCGACTGGACCCGGCACCTGCTCCAACTGGCCGGAGCCGTGGTCATCGTGTGGCTGGGAGACATGGCCTGGGTGGCCATGCGAGGCAACAAACAGCGAGCCTGACACAGCCGGAAGGGCGGCCCCGCACCAGGTGCGGGGCCGCCCTTCCGGCTGTGATTTCAGTCCTGCGCGCTCAGGTGCCGACGACCTCGATCGCCGCCAGGTTCTTCTTGCCGCGGCGCAGCACGAGCCAGCGCCCGTGCAGCAGCTCGTCCGCGGTCGGCACCGCGTCCTCGGCGGCGACCTTCACGTTGTTCACGTACGCGCCGCCCTCCTTCACCGTGCGCCGGGCGGCCGACTTGCTCGCCACGAGGCCGACCTCGGCGAGCAGGTCCACGACCGGGCCGAGCGTGTCGACCTTCGCGTGCGGCAGCTCGGAGAGCGCGGCCGCGAGGGTCGCCTCGTCCAGCTCACCCAGGTCGCCCTGCCCGAACAGCGCCTTGGACGCGGCGATGACGGCGGCGCACTGGTCGGCGCCGTGCACCAGCGTCGTCAGCTCCTCGGCGAGGGCCCGCTGAGCGGCGCGCGCCTGCGGCCGCTCCTCGGTGACCTTCTCCAGCTCCTCCAGCTCCTCGCGGGACTTGAAGGACAGGATCCGCATGTACGTCGAGATGTCCCGGTCGTCCACGTTCAGCCAGAACTGGTAGAACGCGTACGGCGTCGTCATCTCCGGGTCCAGCCAGACGGCGCCGCTCTCGGACTTGCCGAACTTGGTGCCGTCCGCCTTCACCATCAGAGGCGTCGCCAGCGCGTGCACCACGGCGTCCGGCTCCATGCGGTGGATCAGGTCGATGCCCGCGGTGAGGTTGCCCCACTGGTCGCTGCCGCCCTGCTGGAGCGTGCAGCCGTAACGCCGGTACAGCTCCAGGAAGTCCATGCCCTGCAGGAGCTGGTAGCTGAACTCCGTGTAGCTGATGCCCTCCTGGGACTCCAGGCGGCGGGCCACGGAGTCCTTGGTGAGCATCTTGTTGACGCGGAAGTGCTTGCCGATGTCACGCAGGAACTCGATCGCGGACAGGCCCGCGGTCCAGTCCAGGTTGTTCACCATCGTCGCGGCGTTCTCGCCCTCGAAGGACAGGAACGGCTCGATCTGGGAGCGCAGCCGGGACACCCAGTTCGCGACGGTCTCCGGGTCGTTCAGCGTCCGCTCGGCGGTCGGCCGGGGGTCACCGATCTGGCCGGTGGCCCCGCCCACGAGCGCCAGCGGACGGTGACCCGCCTGCTGGAGCCTGCGGACGGTGAGCACCTGGACCAGGTGGCCGACGTGCAGGGAGGCCGCGGTCGGGTCGAAGCCGCAATAGAACGTGACGGGACCGTCCGCGAGCGCCTTGCGCAGTGCATCTTCGTCGGTGGACAGGGAGAAGAGTCCCCGCCACTTCAGCTCGTCGACGATGTCCGTCACGGTCGTGTGTCTCCTTGAACAGTGCTGATGGGTCAAACAGTGCTGGTGAGTACTCGCCAGTGTATGGGCGAGTCTATGGGGGTCAGACGCCCTGGCTGACCGAGCTCATGTTGAAGTCCGGCACCCGCAGGGCCGGCATGGCCGCCCTGGTGAACCAGTCGCCCCACTCCCTGGGCAGCGTTTTTTCCGTCCGCCCGGCCTCCACCGCGCGCCCCAGCAGGTCGACGGGCGACTCGTTGAACCGGAAGTTGTTCACCTCGCCCACCACCTCGCCGTCCTCCACGAGGTACACCCCGTCCCGGGTCAGACCGGTCAGGAGAAGTGTCGCCGGATCGACCTCGCGGATGTACCAGAGGCAGGTCAGGAGCAGCCCGCGCCCGGTGGCCGCGACCATCTCGTCCAGGGAGCGGTCCTCGCCCCCGTCCAGGATCAGGTTGTCGATCGCCGGCGCCACCGGGAGGCCGGTGAGGCCCGCGCTGTGCCGGGTCGTCGTCAGATGGGCCAGCTCGCCCTCGCGCACCCAGTCCGTCGCCGTCAGCGGAAGACCGTTGTCGAAGACGGAGGCGCTGTCGCCCGAGGCATGGGCGAGGACGAACGGCGCCGACTCCAGGCCCGGCTCGTTCGGGTCGCTGCGCAGCGTCAGCGGCAGCTCCGTCAGCCGCTCGCCGACGCGCGTGCCGCCGCCGGGCTTGCTGAAGACGGTCCGGCCCTCGGCGGCGTCCCGGGCCGCGGCCGACCACAGTTGGTAGATCAGCAGATCGGCGACCGCGGTCGGCGGCAGCAGCGTCTCGTAGCGGCCGGCGGGCAGCTCGATGCGGCGGCGCGCCCAGTCGAGGCGCTGCGCCAGCTCGGCGTCCAGCGCGCCCGGGTCGACGTCCTTGAAGTCGCGCGTCGAGCGTCCGGCCCACGCGGAACGCGTCCGGTCCGGCGACTTCGCGTTCATCTCCAGCGTCCCGTTCGGCTGGTCGTGCCGCAGGCGCAGGCCCGTCGACGTACCGAGATAGCTGGATACGAGCTCGTGGTTGGCGAAGCCGTACAACTCGCGGCCGCCGGCCCGGGCGCGGGCGAACGACTCGCCGAGGGCGGGCGCGAAGTCCGCGAAGACGGCCGACGAGGTTTCGGCGGGCGCGTCCGTGAAGTCGCCGGAGTGCGGCACTCCGGACACCAGCGGCCCGGCGTCCTCCGCGGGCGCCGCGTCCCGAGCCGCGGCCTCGGCGGCCCGCACCAGGGGTTCGAGGTCGGCCGCGGTCACTCCCGACCGCGAGACGACTCCCGAGGCCGTGCCCTCCTTGCCGTCGACCGTCGCGATGACGGTGAGGGTGCGCCCGCGCGTCACACCGTTCGTCGTGAGCGCGTTGCCCGCCCAGCGCAGATTCGCGGTGGACGTCTCGTCGGCGATGACCACGCAGCCGTCCGCCGAGGACAGCGCGAGGGCACGCTCGACGATCTCGTGCGGCTTGTTCGTCCGAGGGCTCATCGACCGGCCTCCTGCGTGGTGTTCAGAATGTTCACGCCCTTGAACAGGGCGGACGGGCAGCCGTGCGACACCGCCGCGACCTGCCCCGGCTGGGCCTTTCCGCAGTTGAACGCACCGCCCAGCACGTACGTCTGCGGGCCGCCGACCGCCGCCATCGAACCCCAGAAGTCGGTGGTCGTGGCCTGGTAGGCGACATCGCGCAGCTGTCCGGCGAGCCGTCCGTTCTCGATGCGGTAGAACCGCTGCCCCGTGAACTGGAAGTTGTAGCGCTGCATGTCGATCGACCAGGACCGGTCGCCGACGACGTAGATCCCGCGGTCGACGCCCCCGATCAGGTCCTCGGTCGACAGGCCGCCCGGGTCCGGCTGCAGCGACACGTTCGCCATGCGCTGGACGGGCACATGGCCGGGGGAGTCCGCGTAGGCGCACCCGTTCGACCGGTCGAAGCCCGTCAGCTTCGCGATACGGCGGTCCAGCTGATAGCCGACGAGCGTCCCGTCCCTGACCAGGTCCCAGGACTGCCCGGCCACGCCCTCGTCGTCGTACCCGATGGTCGCGAGGCCGTGCTCGGCGGTGCGGTCACCCGTCACGTTCATGATCTCGGAGCCGTACTTGAGCTTCCCGAGCTGGTCGAACGTGGCGAAGGAAGTGCCCGCGTACGCCGCCTCGTAGCCGAGCGCACGGTCCAGCTCGGTCGCGTGGCCGATCGACTCGTGGATGGTCAGCCACAGGTTGGACGGGTCGACCACGAGGTCGTACAGGCCGGCCTCGACGCTGGGCGCCCGCATCTTCTCGGCGAGCAGCTCCGGGATCTCGGCCAGCTCGCGGTCCCAGTCCCAGCCGGTCCCGGTGAGGTACTCCCAGCCGCGGCCCACCGGCGGCGCAAGGGTCCGCATCGAGTCGAACTCGCCGCTCGTCCCGTCCACGGCGACGGCCGTCAGCTGCGGATGCAGCCGGACGCGCTGCTGCGTCGTCACCGTCCCCGCCGTGTCGGCGTAGAACTTGTTCTCGTGCACGGTGAGGAGTGAGGCGTCCACATGGTCGACGCCGTCCGCCCCGAGCAGCCGCGCACTCCAGTCGGCGAGCAGCCCCGCCTTCTCCTCGTCCGGCACGCGGAACGGATCGATCTCGTACGAGGACACCCACGTCCGGTCCTCGTGCACCGGCTCGGCGGCCAGCTCCACTCTCTCGTCCGAACCCGCGGCCTTGATCACCTGAGCAGACAGCTTCGCCATCGCGACGGCCTGCGACGCCACCTTCGCGGCCGCGTCCATCGTCAGATCCACGCCCGATGCGAAGCCCCATGTGCCGCCGTGCACGACGCGCACCGCGTACCCCAGGTCCGTGGTGTCCGACGAGCCCGCGGGCCGCGCGTCCCGCAGCCGCCGTTCCGCGCTGCGCACCCGCTCCAGGCGGAAGTCCGCGTGGTCGGCGCCGAGAGCCCGCGCGCGGGCCAGCGCGGCATCGGCGAGGGCCCGCAGCGGCAGCGCCGTGAAGGCTTCATCGATCGAATGGGGCACGGATGTTCTCCCTGCTGTCGGAGACGCTGTCGTCAGCGCTGTCAGGAGCCTCGGGCACCGGCCGCTCCCGGGTGCGGGCACGAGCCAGCCCCGATCATGTCGCGTCGGCGGCCCCGCGGCCACACCTTTCTGTAGGGACCCGACAGCGACTCTCCTGCGCCACTGTCGGTGGTCGATTCTCCGTATCCAGGGCGGTACCGATAGGTTTTCGAGGTACCAGACCGCTATGGAAAGGGTGATCCGTTGAGCCGCTCGGTTCTCGTCACCGGAGGAAACCGGGGCATCGGCCTCGCCATCGCCCGTGCATTCGCCGACGCCGGCGACAAGGTCGCGATCACATACCGCTCGGGCGACGCGGCCGAGCTGGAGAAGGCCGGCTTCCTCGCCGTCAAGTGCGACATCACCGACAGTGAGCAGGTGGAGCAGGCCTACAAGGAGATCGAGGAGAAGCACGGTCCCGTCGAGGTCCTCGTGGCCAACGCCGGCGTCACCAAGGACCAGCTCCTCATGCGCATGTCCGAGGACGACTTCACGTCGGTCCTCGACACCAACCTCACCGGCACCTTCCGCGTCGTGAAGCGTGCCAACCGCGGCATGCTGCGAGCCAAGAAGGGCCGCGTCGTGCTGATCTCCTCCGTGGTCGGCCTCCTCGGCTCCGCGGGACAGGCGAACTACGCCGCGTCGAAGGCGGGTCTGGTCGGTTTCGCGCGCTCCCTCGCCCGTGAGCTCGGGTCGCGCAACCTCACTTTCAACGTCGTCGCGCCCGGTTTCGTCGACACCGACATGACCAAGGCGCTCACCGACGAGCAGCGCGAGGGCATCGTGAAGCAGGTGCCGCTGGGCCGTTACGCGCAGCCGGAGGAGATCGCCGCGACGGTGCGGTTCCTCGCCTCGGACGACGCCTCGTACATCACTGGAGCCGTCATTCCCGTTGACGGCGGACTGGGAATGGGTCACTGAACACCATGGCTGGAATCCTCGAGGGCAAGAAGATCCTCATCACCGGTGTGCTGATGGAGTCCTCCATCGCCTTCCACACCGCGAAGCTGGCCCAGGAGCAGGGCGCGGAGATCATCCTCACCGCGTGGCCGCGGCCGACGCTCACCGAGCGCATCGCCAAGAAGCTGCCCCAGCCCGACAAGGTCAAGGTCCTGGAGCTCGACGTCTCGAACGACGAGCACCTCGCGCGCCTGGAGGGCCAGGTCCGTGAGCACCTCGGCGACCGGCTCGACGGCGTCGTGCACTCCATCGGTTTCGCGCCGCAGGACGCGCTCGGCGGCAACTTCCTGAACACGCCGTTCGAGTCCGTGGCCACCGCCATGCACGTCTCCGCCTTCTCCCTGAAGTCGCTGACCACCGCGCTGCTGCCGCTGATGACCGAGGGCGGTTCCGTCGTCGGCCTCACCTTCGACGCGCAGTTCGCCTGGCCGCAGTACGACTGGATGGGCCCGGCCAAGGCCGCGCTGGAGGCCACCAGCCGCTACATGGCGCGTGACCTGGGCAAGCAGGACATCCGCTGCAACCTGATCTCGGCGGGCCCGCTCGGCTCCATGGCCGCCAAGTCCATCCCGGGCTTCAGCGACCTGGCCGCCGTCTGGGACAGCCGCTCCCCGCTGGAGTGGGACCTCAAGGACCCGGAGCCGGCCGGCAAGGGCATCGTCGCCCTCCTGAGCGACTGGTTCCCGAAGACCACCGGCGAGATCATCCACGTCGACGGCGGTCTGCACGCGATCGGCGCCTGATCACCCGTACGTGGCCGACGCCCCGTTCCCCGCAGCGCGCGGGGGGCGGGGCGTCACCCGTTCGGCCCACTGGCCGGGCGGGCGCGACGGGTGAGCGCGCAGGCTGAGAAGGCGTTCGTTCCCCCTCTCCCGTACGGCCGAGGAGGTCCCCTTGTGCGCCTTTCCCAGCGCGGTACCCCGGTACTCGCAGCCCTCGTACTCCTCTTCGCGGTGCCGTACGACGCCGCTTCCCACCCCGTCCGGACCGCGCCCCACGCGCGCGTGCCGGACAGCGGGGACGACCGCAGGACCGAACCCTTCGGAGCGGACTGCCGGGTGACTGTCGCCGGTTCGGACGTGACGGCGTACTGCCACAACCCGTATCCGGCGACCGACGCGGTCAGCCTCCACGTCGAGTGCGACCGCTGGTGGGACATAGACAGCGACGGCGGGCAGGTCCCGGCCGAGGCAGCCGAGACCGTGCGGCTCACCGGCCGGTGCTGGAAAGAGGTCCGCTCGGCCTGGATCAGCCACGCCAAGGTCGACAGCTGAGCGCTGGGCCCCGGCTCGGGTTTCTCCTCAGTGCCTGCCGGGCCGGCCCGGCAGGCACAGGAACGGATAGCGTGCCGCCTCCGCCGCGGCGGCCTCCGCGTCACCCACGCGGATCGCGTCGAGCAGACCCGCGTGGTCCATGTGGTTCTCGGGCCTCAGCTCATCGCCCACGTCCACGCGCAGGACGTCCCGCAGGACCTCGCCGAGGTCCGCGTACATCGCTGTCATGACGTCGTTGTGGGACGCGGCCACGACCGCCAGGTGGAAGGTCGCGTCGGCGGCCACGAACGCCTCCGCGTCGCCCGACGCCCACGTGTCCTCCCGGCGCACCATCAGCGCGTCGAGCTGCTTGAGATCGCGCTCCGTACGGCGTTGTGCGGCGAGGCTCGCGGCGCTGGACTCCAGGGTCGAACGCAGCTCTGCGATGTGCCGGGGGTCGGCGTCGGCGAACCTGCGCTGCATCACGCCCGCCAGCTCGCTGGTGGCGACGACGTAGGTGCCCGAGCCCTGCCGGATGTCGAGCAGGCCGTTGTGGGCGAGCGCGCGCACGGCCTCGCGCACCGTGTTGCGCGCGACGCCGAGCTGCTCGACCAGCTCGGGCTCGGTCGGGATGCGGGAGCCCACCGGCCACTCGCCCGACGAGATCTGGGCGCGCAGCCCGGCGATGACCTGTTCGGAGAGAGCCGAGCGCCTGGGGGAGGTCAGCGGCATGACGGTCCTTGGTTCGATGACTGGGGCGGGCGGGGAACGGGCGCGGGCGGTGCGTCGCGCCAAGTGTGACGCAAACCGATTGGACAGCCAATCATCCCATGATTCTAAGATGGGGTCATGGCCAGTGAGGAAACCCCGACGATGACGCAGACCCCGATACGTACTGAGAGCGCACCCGAAGCGAAAACAGCCCCCACGCGCGCGTGGGCCGTGCGCCTGATGATCGTGGGCATCGTCCTCGCGGCTCTGAACCTGCGCCCCGCCATCACCAGCCTCGGCGCCCTCCTCGAAGAGGTGCGCGACGGGCTCGGCATGAGCGGCAGCGTCGCCGGCCTCCTCACCTCCGTACCCCCGCTCTGTTTCGCGATCTTCGGAGTGATGGCGCCCCGGCTCGCCCGCCGCTTCGGTCCCGGCGCCGTGGTGTGCGCCGGCATGGCCGCGATCGCCGCCGGTCTGGTCATCCGCCCGTTCACCGGCAGCACCGTCGGCTTCCTCGTCGCCAGCGCCCTCGCCCTCATGGGCATCGCGGTCAGCAACGTCCTCATGCCGGTGATCGTCAAGCGCTGGTTCCCCGACCGCGTGGGCTCCATGACCGGCCTCTACTCGATGGCCCTCGCGCTCGGCACCTCCCTCGCGGCGGCCGTGACCGTGCCCATGACTGACGCGCTCGGCGGCAGCTGGAAGACCGGACTCGCCCTCTGGGCCGCGCTCGCCGTGGCCGCCGTCGTCCCGTGGGTCCCGCTCGCACGCGAACGGAGCACCGAGGGCGGCAACACCGCCGGCACTCCGCAGCGGGACGACGGCCTGCGCATCACCCGCAGCCGCACCGCCTGGGCGCTCGCCGTCTTCTTCGGCCTCCAGGCCACCGCGGCCTACATCACCATGGGCTGGATGGCGCAGATCTTCCGCGACGCCGGCGTCTCCGCGGGCACCGCGGGCGTGCTGCTCGCCGTCACCATGGCGATGGGCGTACCGCTCGCCTTCGTCATCCCGCGCCTCGCCACGCGCCTGCCCAGCCAGGGCCCCATCGTGATCGCCCTCGGCGTGTGCGGTCTCGCCGGTTACGCGGGCCTCTACTTCGCCCCGTCCGGCGGCGCCTGGGCGTGGGCCGTCCTCCTCGGCATCTCCAACTGCGCCTTCCCGCTCGCCCTGACGATGGTCGGCATGCGGGCGCGGACCGGGACGGGCGTCGCCAAGCTCTCCGCCTTCGCCCAGAGCACCGGCTATCTGATCTCGATCCCCGGCCCGCTGCTCGTCGGTGTGCTCTACCAGCACAGCGGCGGCTGGGGCGTCCCGATCGCGCTCATGGCGGCGCTGATGGTGCCGCAGATCGTGGTGGGCGTCATCGCGGGACGCAACCGTACGGTCGAGGACGAGGCCGCTCCGGCAGCGGCGGTCTGACATCGGCCCATGGCCCACCCCGGCTCCGCGAGCCGGGGCAAAGGGTGCGAGACTGACCGCATGTCGCCTGTGCTCGACCCGAACCCCCAGAACGGCCAGAAGAAGCTCCTCATCGTGCTCGGCTCGATGCTGGCCATCACCGTGATCATCGCGGTCATCGCCTCGATCGCCTCACCGTGACCATGGCCGCCATCGTGGTTGTCGCCTCACCGTGACAGCGGTCCCCGGCCTGTTCGCGGCCGGGGTCGGTGGTGCTAGCACCCCCAACCCCTAGGGGGTCAGTGTCAGGGTCAACTGGGTGGATCACCGGATGGGTTGAGGGCCCGACCTTCCGTAAATTCGAGATGTGACCGCGAGCACCGCGGACCACGGCACCGAGCATCTCGAGGACCCCGGAGGCGTCATGTCGGCCCCTACGCACACCAGGCCCCACCCGGCCCCAGCGGGCGGCGTCGACGTCAGGCTCCCGTGGTGGGCGATCGCCCTGCCCGCGATCACCTTCGCCGTGCTCCTGCTCCTGATCATCAACCCGGCCGACGCCCACGCCGCGACCGGCGACCCGGCGGTCGGCCAGCTCCTCGACCGCATCCAGCAGGCGGTGCTGCACACAGCCCCGTGAGCAGGCCGCACGGCGCGTCACCCGTGCCGGTCGAGCCCGTCAACTCCCTGCGCCCCGTGGCCGGTTTCATGCGAAGCTGGGACCCATGAGCGTCGCAGAACCCCGCAGGATTGTCCTTTTCCGGCATGCGAAGGCGGACTGGCCCCAGGTCTCCGACCACGAGAGGCCGCTCGCCGAGAGGGGCCGAAAGGACGCCCCCGTCGCCGGCCGCAAGCTCGCCGACTCCGGTATCGACCTGGACCTGGCCCTGTGCTCGACCGCCGCGAGGACCCGCGAGACGTGGAAGCTCGCCGTCCACGAGCTGCCCCACCGGCCCAGGACGGTGTACGAGGAGCGGATCTACGAGGCCTCGCCCGGTGAGCTCATCGCCGTGCTGAACGAGACCCCGGACGACGTGCGGAGCGCGGTGCTGGTCGGCCACAACCCCGGGATCCAGGGCCTCGCCGAGATCCTCTCCGGGCAGGTCGAGGGCGACGCGGGGGAGCGGATGGCCCGGCGCGGCTTCCCGACCTCCGCCTTCGCGGTCCTGTCCTTCACCGGCTCCTGGAAGTCCCTCGAACCGGGCACCGCCACCCTCATCGACTACTGGGCACCGTCCAAGTGACCCGTCGGCCGGCGGCCGGACCCTGATACGCCGACGGGCCCCGGTACCGCATGGGTACCGGGGCCCGCCGCCGCATCCGTAACTGTCCGCGTCGACCGGAGTCAGTCGTCGTGGGCGTCCGCCGCCTCGACCTCTTCACGGGTGATGCCGAGGAGGTAGAGAACGGTGTCGAGGAACGGCACGTTCACCGCGGTGTGCGCGGCCTCGCGGACCACGGGCTTCGCGTTGAAGGCCACGCCGAGCCCCGCCGCGTTCAGCATGTCCAGATCGTTGGCGCCGTCACCGATCGCCACGGTCTGCGCGAGCGGCACCCCGGCCTCCGCGGCGAACCGGCGCAGCAGCCGCGCCTTGCCCGCGCGGTCCACGATCTCGCCGGTGACCCGGCCGGTCAGCTTGCCGTCGACGATCTCCAGGGTGTTGGCCTGGGCGAAGTCGAGCCCGAGCCGGTCCTGCAGATCGTCCGTGACCTGGGTGAACCCGCCCGAGACGACGCCCACTTGATAGCCGAGCCGCTTCAGCGTGCGGATCAGGGTCCGCGCGCCGGGCGTGAGCCGCACCTCGGTGCGGACCTTGTCGACGACCGACGCGTCGAGCCCGGCGAGCAGCGCGACCCGCGCGTGCAGCGACTGCTCGAAGTCCAGCTCGCCGCGCATCGCCGACGCGGTGACCTCGGCGACCTTGTCCTCGCAGCCCGCGTGCGCCGCGAAGAGCTCGATGACCTCGTCCTGGATGAGGGTCGAGTCGACGTCCATCACGACGAGGCGCTGGGCGCGCCGGTGCAGCCCGGCCGCGACGACCGCGACATCGACGCCGAGCGCCGCCGACTCCGTCGCGAGCGCGGTGCGCAGGGGCTCGGTCTCGGCGCCGGAAACGGCGAACTCGACTGCGGTGACGGGGTACTTCGCGAGCCGGAAGATACGGTCGATGTTGCCGCCGGTGCCGGTGATCCTGGCGGCGATGGCGGCCGTCGTCTCCGCGGTCAGCGGGTGGCCGAGCACGGTGACGAGGGAGCGGCCGAGCCCGCGCGGACGGTTGTCGCCGATGCCCGAGATGATCTCGGCCTGCATCCGCATGGACTCCGCCCAGCTGTGGACGGTGGACCGCAGATCGCCCTCGAGACCGGGGGGCGGCTCCGTCACCAGGGCGCACAGCACGATGCGTCCCCGGGTGACGACCTGCTCGATGTCGACGACATCGACGGAGTAGGCGGCGAGGGTGTCGAAGAGCCCGGCGGTGATGCCGGGGCGGTCCTTGCCGAATATCTTGACGAGGAGCGTCGGGACGTCGTCCGGAACTGCGACCGGGACATCAGCGGGGTGGCGGGGCTGCGAAGCACTCATGGTGGTCCCACGTTATCCGGCCCGCGTCGCGCGGCGCGGCGGTGGTCCGCGTGGCGGACATGTGCGACGCGCACTCCGACCGGCCGGTTCGCCGTCCACCGCCCGCACTCGGCTCAGCGGCGCGGGCCCCTGCGCGGTGGCGGCGGCCCTTCTTCCTCCGGCGGCGATGGCGACGACGGCGACGGCGACGGCGCGTGCGGAAGTGGTGGTGGGGGAGGAGGCGGTGGCGGCACGGGCCATCCGCCCTTGCCGGACCCGGACCCGGGCCGCCCCCGCGGACGAGGCGGCACCGGGGGCCTGACCGGCCCCACCATCGTCGGCGCCCCGTACAAATCGTCCGGCAGATCATCCGGCCGATCGCCCGCCCGTTCGTCCGACGGCTTCAGATAAGGGTTGGTCCCGTCCGGCGCCCCCCGGTACGGAGTACTCGGCCGATACGGCCCTGCCTCCTGAGGCGGGACGGGCCGGACGGCACCGCCCACCGGCGCCCCGCCCTCCACCCGCCCCTCCGGCTCCACGCCGCCCCCGCCCAGCGCAGCCGGAGCGGCTCGCCGCCCCGCCGCCCCCGCCCCGTGAGCGAGCAGCGCCCCCACCGCTCCCGCCCCCGCCCCCCAAGCGGCCCCGAGCAGCAGTGCCATGCCGAGATGTCCGTGCAGCTCGATCCCGGCCCCGAAGGCGTCGAAGCCGAGTACGGACAGCGAGGCGTCCGCCGATACGTCCGTCAGCCGCACGAGCAGCGGCAGGCCGAGCGCCGTGACGGCCCCGAGCCGCAGCGCGCACCTCCCGGCGAAGCCGACGACCCCCATCGGCGGCGACCCGGGCCCGCCGGTCACCGCAGGTGTCCGCACGGCGGTCAGCACGCCCGCGAGCACCATCATCAGAACCATCGCGAAGGCCAACAGCCATACCCTGCCGTCCAGTTCGGCAAGACGGCTCAGAGTCACCGGCTCGTTCGCGCGCATCCGCAGCAGTTCGTCGACCGGATGGGGAAGGGCCTGCGCGAGTGCGCCCGTCGCCTTGCCGTCCCAGGGGACGAAGAGGCCGAGGGGAATGCCCAGCCACACCCCGTTGGGCGCCCCGAGCAGCGCGGCGCCCACGATCCGCCGCGGATGGTCGTCGCCGATCACCGCGTACGCCGCCGCCGCGAGCCCTGCGGCGACAGCCACCAGTAACACCGTGACCAGCGACGAAGCAGCGGGACGGACCACCCGGTGCACCGCGTCCAGGGAGCGCGGGAGCGGAGTACGTCGCGACGCGAGCAGCGCGATCAGCAGGACGCCGATCACCCACGCGGCGCCGCCCAGCAGTGAGGCCCCGGTCTCGACGGTGAACCCGACGGTCGCCTTCGCGTCCACGAGGCCGCCGATGTGGTCCGGCAGGAGCCCTCCGAGGTCGAGGCCGCCCGGCAGCTTGTCCTTGATGCCGCCCGGCAGATCCCCGTCCGGTATCCGGTCGAGCCCGAGCTTCCCGCCGTCAATCGTGATGAGGTCGTGACCAGCCCAGGCGAGCCCTGCGAGCATCGCCAGAAACAGCGCGACCACGCTCCCCACGCGCGCCGCGAGTTCGGCCGGCGTGACCTCAACTCCCGCCCCACGCAGGGAACGCAGGAAGAGCCGGCTGAGCAGCAGCGCGCCCGTGAGAGCCACGCCGAGCGGCGCGATATCGATCGCGGTGTGGGGCCTGTGCGCCCTCCAGTCCAAAGGCTGAGACGTCTCCCGACGGCGTGACTTTCCCACCTGCCCCAAGTACCACCACAGCGGCCGTCATCGGGCCGAGCGGGCCCGCGGAATCCGCACCGAGCAGATGGAGGCCGGCCGCGGCGACCGCCGCCATCCCGATGAACGCCCAGCTCACGGAGGCGACCGCGGAGAGCAGTACGTCGCCCCAGCGCACGCCCTCGCGCCCGCTCCGCCGCACAACGGTCTCCATCAGGGCCCCCGATCCGTACGGTGATGTATCGGATGTCCCATTCGCGCATGATCCGTAGGCACTTGTGGGTGCTTACTACTCTCCGGGGCTGTTTCTGCGCCGTCAACGGGGCGGGCGCGAGGGCGCGTAGACAGTCTTCACAAGGCCCGCCGCAAGGCCCGACTTTCGGTCAGGGGGCTCCGCCTGAAATAGTTCCCCACGAAGTTCGACATCCCTAGACTCCCCAAGATGGGGGCTAGCTCGGGGGACAACTCAGTGGGGCATGGAGTGCCGGAACTCGTACTGGAATTGAATGGAAGGACCTGGACGCTCGACCCGTCCAGGCCATACACCCTCGGACGTGATCCGCAGGGGGACGTCGCGATCGACGATGCCAGGGTGTCCTGGCGACACGCCACGATCAGCTGGGGCGGCCGGAGTTGGGTCATCGAGGACCACGGCTCCACCAACGGCACGTTCGTGCAGGGCCAGCGGATCCATCAGATGGAGATCGGCCCGGGCTCGACGCTGCACCTCGGCAACGCGACGGACGGTCCGCGGGTCAACCTCTCGGGCAGCGCCTCCGGCGCGGCCGTGCCCGCGGCCCAGCAGGCCCAGCAGCAGGCCCACCCGCAGCAGGCACCGGTCCAGAAGCAGCAGGGCGGTGACCCCGGCTGGGCGCACAACGCGCCGCCGCAGCAGCAGGTGCCCGCCCAGCAGAGCTGGCAGCAGCCGCAGCAGGCGCAGAACATCCCGCCCCAGCAGGGGCCCGGCGGTGTCGCGGGGGCTCCGCCGGTCTACGGCGACCGCAGCCCCACCACGTTCCACCAGCTGGCCCTCGGCCGTGTGATGCGGATCGGCCGTGCGCTCGAGAACGAACTGGTGGTCTCCGACCTCCAGGTCTCGCGCCTGCACGCCGAGTTCCACGCGACGCCCGACGGCCGCTACGAGATCCGCGACCTCGGCTCGCACAACGGCACGTACGTCAACGGTATGCCGATCGCCAAGGGCGGCTCCGGGCTGCTCGGCCCGAACGACATCGTCGGCGTCGGCCACTCGACGTTCCGCCTCGTCGGCGACCGCCTCGAGGAGTTCGTCGACACCGGTGAGGTCTCCTTCTCCGCCCGTCATCTGACGGTGACGGTCGACGGCGGCAAGGACATCCTCAAGGACGTCTCCTTCGGCGTCCCGGAGAAGTCGCTCATCGCGGTCATCGGCCCCTCGGGTTCCGGCAAGTCCACCCTGCTCAAGGCGCTCACCGGCTACCGGCCCGCCAACAAGGGCGACGTGCTCTACGACAACCGGAACCTGTACAAGCAGTTCGCCGAGCTGCGCCAGCGCATCGGTCTGGTCCCGCAGGACGACATCCTGCACAAAGAACTGACCGTCAAGAAGGCCCTCAAGTACGCGGCCAAGCTGCGCTTCCCCTCGGACACCAGCGAGCAGGAGCGCGAGCAGCGCATCGACGAGGTACTGCGCGAGCTCAAGCTGGACATCCACAAGGAGAAGAAGGTCACCTCCCTCTCCGGTGGCCAGCGCAAGCGCGTCTCCGTCGCCCTGGAGCTGCTCACCAAGCCGTCGCTGATCTTCCTGGACGAGCCGACCTCCGGTCTCGACCCGGGCATGGACCGCGACGTCATGCAGCTCCTGCGCGGCCTCGCCGACGACGGCCGCACGGTCCTCGTCGTCACGCACTCGGTCGCCGAGCTGGCGATCTGCGACAAGCTCCTGGTGATGGCGCCCGGCGGTTCGGTGGCGTACTTCGGTCCGCCCGAGGAGGCCCTGAACTTCTTCGGCTACAGCACCTGGGCCGACGTCTTCTCCGCCTTCGAGAACTACCGCGACTACGACTGGGCGGGCCGCTGGAAGGGCTCGCAGCACTACCAGATGTACGCCGCGGACATCGACGCCGTCGCCGCACAGTCCGTACACATGCCGCCACCGCAGGCGATGAAGCCGCCCAAGCCGCAGGGCTGGGGCTCGCAGCTGTGGACCCTGATCCGCCGCTACACGTCGGTGATCGCGTCCGACAAGGGCTTCCTGGGCCTGATGGTGATCCTGCCGGCGGTCCTCGGCGTGGTCAGCACGGTGATCCCGGCCGACTTCGGCCTGGCCCCACCCAAGCCGCCGTCCCGGTTCAACGGCGACGCCGGCACGATCATGCTGATCCTCGCGGTCGGCATGTGCTTCTCGGGCGCGGCCAACTCCGTACGTGAGCTGATCAAGGAACGCGTCATCTACGAACGGGAGCGGGCCACCGGCCTCTCCCGCTCGGCGTACCTGATGTCGAAGGTGATCGTCCTCGGCGTCGTCACGGCCATCCAGGGCGTGATCATCTGCGCCATCGGCTTCTTCCCGCGCGACCTGCCCGCCGAGGGCCTGATGATGCCGCCGGCCGTCGAGCTGTGCATCGTGATCATCGCGCTGGGCTTCACGTCGATGATGTTCGGCCTGGTCATCTCCTCGCTGGTGAAGACCGCCGAGAAGACGATGCCGCTCCTGGTCATGTTCGCGATCGTCCAGGTCGTCTTCACCGGCATCCTGTTCCAGGTGTACGGCTCGCCGGGCCTGGAGCAGTTCGCGTGGCTGATGCCGTCGCGCTGGGCCATCGCCGGCGCCGGTTCGACGCTGGACCTCGCGCACCTCATGCCGCCGTGGGACCAGGCGCACCCGAACGACCTGGACCCGCTGTGGGAGCACTCGGTGAGTCAGTGGGGCATCAACCTCGCGATCCTGATCGCGCTCGGTGTCATCTGCGGCTTCGCGGTCGCGCGCCTGCTGCGCCGCCACGAGCCCGAGGTCATGCGCAAGTAGCGTGACCCGCGCACGGATGAAGGGCGGCACCCCGCACGGGGTGCCGCCCTTCGGCGTTCACAGAGACCCTGAGGTCCAGGGAGAGTCTCAGTAAGCGCTGTTCACGTTGTCCATCGAGCCGTACTTGTCCGCGGCGTAGTTCGCGGCAGCGGTGATGTTGGCGACCGGGTCGTAGATGTTCCACGAGGTACCGGGGACGTGGTACGCGGTGAAGGTCGGCGGGATGACCTGCAGCAGACCCTTCGAGGGGATGCCGTTGATCGCGTTGATGTCCCAGTTGTTGATCGCCTTCGGGTTGCCGGAGGACTCGCGGATGATGTTGCGGTGCAGACCCTCGTAGGAGCCGGGTATGCCCTTGGACTTCATGATGTCCAGGGACTGGCGGATCCAGCCGTCCAGGTTGTTCGCGTAGACGGGCTTGCGGGCGGCGGCGCGGCTGGCGGCCTCCTTGACCGCACGGTACTTCTCGGTCTTTGCCTTGGCCTCGGCCTTTGCGGCTGCGTCGACCTTGGCCGCGGCGCTCTGCGCGGCCTTCAGCTTCGCGGCCGCGTTCTTGGCCTGCTGGTCGGCGGTGGCCAGCTGGTTGGTGACGCTGGCGTGCACGTCCTTGATCTGGGGCTTGCCGGCGGCCACCTCGAAGGCGACCGGAGCCGCCGAAATCGTCTCGGCCTCCGCGTTGGAATTGCCCGGCACCAGCGTGAACGCGAGGGCAGCGGCGCCGAGCGTGGCGATACCGGCGATCGAGTACTTGTGGGTCTTCGTCAGGGGACTATGACCGGAGAAGCTGAGCTTGGACATGGAGGACCTCTTCGAATCGGGGAAGTCGCTCACCGGTCCAAAGCAGGACCGCTCATGTTTCGGTCATGAACGCTGTGGGTACAGGCCCACGCTGTCGAGCAACGAGAGCCATTGTTAGCGGCCGCAAAATCCCGTCGCAACGATGTGACGTACGAAGCCAGGTAGTGGATCAGGCCCCCCGTCGAGGTCCGTTTCGCCCCTCCTGCCCCGGCGTCGCCGCCCACAGCTCATTCCTAGCCGCCTTCGTACGTGACGTGCGTCCTATGCGCGGGCTCACATCGGGCACGCAGCAAACTCACCTAGCGTTGCCATTGCAACGCACTGTGTGACCGGATTCGTCAGGAAGTATCAGGTGGACGTCCCCGAACTCATGCCACAGGTAAAAATGTCCCAATGCTTCCGCATATGTGCTGGTAATTGCCTCGGCTCCTGCTACGGCCTCCAGCATCAGCACGTGCGATGCCTCCGGCTCGTGCAGCCCGGTCAGGAGGCCGTCCACCACCCGCACCCCCCGCTCGGGCGTCACCACGAGGTCCGTCCAGCCCGAGGCCGCCCGCACCACCCCGTCGGACCCCGCGGCCGACTCCACGGCCCGTACGGCCGTCGTACCGACCGCCACCACCCGCCCGCCCCCGGCCCTCGCCGCGTTGATCAGCCGTGCCGACGCCTCCGGCACCTCGAACCGCTCCGGATACGGCGGCTCGTGCGACTCCGCCGACGCCACCCCCGTATGCAGCGTGATCGGCGCGAACTGCACCCCCCTGCTGACGAGCTCCGCCACGAGCCGCGCCGTGAACGGACGCGCCGCACTCGGCATCTCCGCACTGCCCGCCCCGTCGGCGTACGGCAGCGCGAACACCGTCTGATAGACGGAGAGCGGCTGATCGCGCTCCGTATAGGAGTAGCGGATGGGTCTGCCGTGGCGCCGCAGCAGCGCGGGCACGTCCCCCGCGACCCGCACCCACCACAACCGCGCCCCGCCGCCCGCCGGCGGCTCCTCCCAGATGAGACGTACGCCCCCGGGGAGCACAGCCACCGTCCCCTCCGGACCGCCCGCACGCGGGCGCGTGGTGCCATGCCCGTCCGGGTCCCGCAACTCGACGGCCCAGCGACCGTCATCGCCACGCGTGGAGAAGTGCACCACCACGCGCGCGTGCCCGATCCGCCCGTCGACCGCCGCGGCCAGCGTCGGTGACGTATTGACCACGAGCAGATCCCCGGCCCGCAGCTCACCCGGAAGCTCGGCGAAGTCCCGGTGCGTGACGTCCGTGCCGCGCGAGACGAGCAGCCGCACCGCGTCCCGGTCCAGGCCGGGCCCACGCTGCTCCGCCGGCACCCGGGCCGAAAGCTCCGCCGGCACCCGCACCGCGACCGTCATCGTGCCTCCAGAAGAAGAGAGGGGGCGGCATACCGCCCGCTGTCCGGCCGCTCGTCGAGCAGCCGCAGGAACGCCGGCACCACCGTCTCCGGCAGCGGCCGGTCCGAGTCGTCGTCGAGGGGCGCCGCCGCCCGATAGAGATCCGTGCGCATATCGCCCGGATCCACCGCCCACACCCGCAGCCCCGGCTCCTCCACCGCGAGGACCGCCGACAGCTGGTCGAGCGCGGCCTTCGAAGCGCCGTAACCGCCCCACGTCTCGTACGCCTCCGCCGACGCGTCCGAGCTCACCGACACGACCGCGCCCCCGGCAGACCCGCGCAGCAGCGGCAGCGCCTCCTGCACCAGGCCGAGCGCCGCCACGACATTGACCTCAAGGGCACGCCGCAGCCCCTCCACCGGCAGGGCATCAAGACGCACCAGCGGCTCGGCCCCCAGCGCGCTCGCGTTGTTCACCACCAGATCGAGACCCCCGAGACCGCGCGCCGCGGCCACCAGCTCCGCGCGGTGCGCCGTATCCGTGACATCCCCGGGCAGCGCCTCCACCCTCGTCCCGTACCTCCCCGCCTCGTCCGCCGCCTCCCGCAGCACCGCCCCGGACCTGGCGTCGAGCACCAGATCCCAGCCGCGCCGCGCGAGAGCCACGGCGAGCGCGCGACCGAACCCCTTCGAAGCCCCCGTGATGATCGCCACCGGCATGACATCCGTCCCCTCGGGCCCGTCGGGCCGCCCTATTGCCTACGTGCTTCGATCCGCCTCCAACGTAGGAACCGACCTGCCCCCGGCGCCTCGTCCGCGGGCCGCACCTCACGAGGGCCCTTCGCCCTACGTCCACCGGACCAGAAGGCGGCCGCCACAGGCCCGATACGCACTGTCACACCCCGCCGGTACCTTGAGGTCATGAGTCACGGCCCACGATCCGGCCTCTCCGCGGTGAGTTCCGCGCTGCTGGCCATGAGCAGACACCTCGAGGTGCGCGACGTCCTCAAGACGATCGTCGCGTCGGCCCGCGAGCTGCTCGACGCCGAGTACGCGGCCCTCGGAGTGCCGGACGACCACGGAGGCTTCGCCCAGTTCGTCGTCGACGGTGTGAGCGACGCGCAGTGGAAGGCCATCGGCCCGCTCCCGCGCCAGCACGGCATCCTCGCCGCGATGCTGCGCGACGCGAAGACCGAGCGCCTGGGCGACGTGCGCGAGGACCCGCGCTTCGAGGGCTGGCCGTCCGCGCACCCCGACATGTCGGACTTCCTCGGCCTGCCCATCCGGGACGGGGACGAGGTCATCGGCGCCCTCTTCCTCGCCAACAAGAAGTGCCCGAAGCCGCAAGGGGGTTGCGGCTTCACCCTGGAGGACGAGGAGTTGCTGACGATCCTCGCCCAGCACGCGGCCATCGCCCTGACGAACGCCCGTCTGTACGAGCGCAGCCGCGAGCTCACCATCGCCGAGGAGCGCTCGCGCCTCGCCCATGAACTGCACGACGCCGTAAGCCAGAAGCTCTTCTCCCTGCGCCTGACCGCCCAGGCCGCCGCGGCCCTCGTCGACCGCGACCCGTCCCGCGCCAAGGGCGAGTTGCAGCATGTGGCCGAGCTGGCCGCCGAAGCCGCGGACGAACTGCGCGCCGCGGTGGTCGAGTTGCGCCCCGCAGCGCTCGACGAGGACGGCCTGATCGCCACGCTGCGCACGCAGATCCAGGTCCTCGACCGCGCCCACTCGGCCCATGTCACCTTCGACTGCGGCGGCATCCGTGCCCTGCCCGCCGCCCAGGAGGAGGCCATGCTCCGCGTCGCCCAGGAGGCGCTGCACAACGCGCTGCGCCACTCGGGAGCCGAGCACGTCCGCGTGACGCTCGACAAGCGAGGCCCCGGAGCCGTCCTGCGCGTCACCGACGACGGCAGCGGCTTCGAACCCAAGGCAGTCCGGCACGCGGGACGCCACCTCGGCCTGGTCTCGATGCGCGACCGGTCCAGTGGCGTCGGCGGCCGTCTGACGGTGGAATCGGAGCCCGGCAAGGGCACCACGATCGAGATGGAGGTCCCCGGTGGCTGACAACAGGATCCGGGTGCTGCTGGTCGACGACCACCAGGTCGTCCGCCGGGGGCTGCGCACGTTCCTCGAGGTCCAGGACGACATCGAGGTCGTGGGGGAGGCGTCCGACGGCGCCGAGGGCGTCGCCCTCACCGAGGAGCTGAAGCCCGACGTCGTCCTGATGGACGTCAAGATGCCCGTCATGGACGGCGTGGAGGCCCTGCGCAAGCTGCGCGAGCTCGCCAACCCCGCGCGCGTGCTCATCGTCACCAGCTTCACCGAGCAGCGCACCGTGGTCCCCGCCCTGCGCGCGGGCGCCGCCGGGTATGTCTACAAGGACATCGACCCGGACGCCCTGGCCGGCGCCATCCGCTCGGTGCACGCCGGACATGTGCTGCTCCAGCCGGAGGTGGCCGGCGCCCTGCTCTCGCAGGAGGAGGCCAATGGCGGGCAGGGGAGAGGAAATTCCCTGACCGAGCGGGAGCGCGAGGTGCTCGGCCTGATCGCGGACGGCCGCTCGAACCGCGAGATCGCCCGCGCCCTCGTCCTCTCCGAGAAGACGGTCAAGACCCATGTGTCCAACATCCTGATGAAGCTCGACCTGGCGGACCGCACCCAGGCCGCCCTGTGGGCCGTACGCCATGGGGCGGCCGGCTGAACCGTGCCGCGGCTGCGGGACGGTGTGCGGCTCCGCCGGGCCGGACGAGAGGGGACGGCAATTCGGATGGTTCCGCTCCGGGCCGAGATTCATACTGTCGTGTGTATGTCCCCCGGATGGCGCATCCTGCGCGAGGCTCCGGCGTTCTCCAGTGCGTGCTGCGGCGGCTCGTCGCAGTGATCGCCTAGGAGGGTCAAGAAGTGAAGAAGCTGAAGAGGGTCGCGGCCGTATCGATGGTTGCCGGTGGGCTCGTCGCCGCCGGTGCCGGTATGGCCTCCGCCACCGACGCGCACGCGGACGGCCAGGCTGTGCACTCGCCGGGCGTCGTCTCCGGGAACGTGATCCAGGCTCCGGTCCACGTCCCGGTCAACGTCGTCGGCAACACCGTGAACGTCATCGGTGTGCTCAACCCGGCCTTCGGCAACCTCGGCGTCAACCACTGACGTACGCCTCAGGTCCACCAGTGACCACCGGCCCCCGGGTATCCCCGGGGGCCGGTCCCGTTTCCGGCCCGCCGGGGGCCAGCTGATCCGTACGTGCGCACCGCCGTGGCTGGAGGAATGCTTCTCACGAACATCGCCAAGAAGGCCGCCCCGACCTTCGCCGTCGAGAGTCTCGCCGCGGGCGCTTGTGTCGGAGCCGCTTTCGCGGACGCGGACGCCGACGGCCAGGCAGCCAACTCCCCGGGTGTGGGCTCGGGCAACCCGGTCCAGGTCCCGGTCAACGCCACCGGAAACAGCGTCAACGTGATCGGCCTGCTGAATCCGACGTTCGGCAACGCCTCCGAGAACAGCTGACACACCCCCAGGAAGGGCCCCACGGACACGGATCCGCGGGGCCTTTCCGGCGAGTTACGCGACTCCGGAGCGGCCTGAGCCGCGGGGCCCCCAACTCAGGCTCGTGTTACGCCGCTACCGAGCTCCGGCGCTCCGGCGTCCCCGGCTCCGGCGCTCCGGCGCGCATCTCGCTCCCGCGCACCGACGCTCTGCGCCCCGTCCCAACGCACACCCGCACCTCACCGCCCCCCGCGCTCCCGCTCCTCCACGAACGCGTTGTACGCCGCGACCTGCGCCCGACGGGCCGTCCGCTCCACCGGACGCAGCGCCTCCGACCGCGCCGCCATCTCCGAGGCACTCATGGCCCCGCCGTGCCCGCTCTCGTACGCCACCGAGATCAGCAGCCCGACGCGCTGTGCCAGCTCCAACACCCTTACCGCGCGCGGCGGATAACCCGGCGCGAGGACCTCGCGCCCCCGCTCCGCCCGCGCCCGGTACGCGTCCACCGCCGCCTCGGCCACCGGCCCCGACCCGGCCACGTCGAGCCGCGAGAGCACAGCCGTGGCGTCCCGCAGCGCCTCCGCGAGCTCCCGCTCGGCCTCACCGAGCGAGGGCACATCCGCAGGGGGCGCCTCCCGCACGGGAAGGCAGTGCCACAGGACGTCGACATGGACGTCGCCGGCGGGCCCGGCCTCGTACACCTCGGGCACGAGCCCGAGCGCGGCCCCCTGGCACACGACGGCCTCCTCCGCGTCGAGGGCGCGCGCGTTGAACTCGGGAGGACCGCTCAGGCCCAGCGGATGGCCGGGCGCGGGCAGCGCCACCCGCAGCCCCGTCGCCCCCAGCGTGCGCAGCCGCCCCAGGGCGAGCGTCAGCCCCACCGGCGCCGACTCGCCCGGCAGCCCCTCCACCCGGTGCACCGCATCCTCACCGACTATGGCGAGCGCAGCGTCATCAGGAGCAACAAACCCGGCCAAAAGGGAATTTCCCCATGAGGCCAGCCGACCTGAACGTGGTTCCGAAAGCATGGGCTCCACCCTAAAGACCGGCCGATGGATTGGACCGGTCGACCGGTGGCGTAGGTTTTCCCATGGGGATGCGTCCACAAGACGCACGCGACTGCCGAGACTGCAATGGGAGACAACGCGCTCATGAGCGATGTACTGGAGCTGGTGGACGTATCCGTGGTCCGCGAGGGCCGGGCTCTGGTGGACCAGGTCTCCTGGTCGGTCAAGGAAGGTGAGCGCTGGGTCATCCTCGGCCCGAACGGCGCCGGCAAGACGACCCTCCTGAACGTCGCCTCCAGCTACCTCTTCCCCAGCCAGGGCACCGCCACGATCCTCGGCGAGACCCTCGGCAAGCCCGGCACCGACGTCTTCGAGCTGCGTCCGCGCATCGGCGTCGCCGGCATCGCGCTCGCCGAGAAGCTCCCCAAGCGCCAGACGGTCCTGCAGACGGTCCTCACCGCCGCGTACGGCATGACCGCCGGCTGGCACGAGGACTACGAGGACATCGACGAGCAGCGCGCCCGCGCGTTCCTCGACCGCCTCGGCATGAGCGACTTCCTGGACCGCAAGTTCGGCACGCTCTCCGAGGGCGAGCGCAAGCGCACCCTGATCGCCCGCGCCCTGATGACCGACCCCGAGCTCCTCCTCCTCGACGAGCCCGCCGCCGGTCTCGACCTCGGCGGCCGCGAGGACCTCGTACGCCGCCTCGGCCGCCTCGCCCGCGACCCGATCGCCCCCTCGATGATCATGGTCACGCACCATGTCGAGGAGATCGCCCCCGGCTTCACGCACGTCCTCATGATCCGCCAGGGCAAGGTCCTCGCCGCGGGCCCGCTGGAGCTGGAGCTGACCTCCCGCAACCTCTCCCTCTGCTTCGGCCTCCCGCTCGTCGTCGAGCAGCGAGGCGAGCGCTGGAGCGCGCAGGGCCTCCCGCTCGGCTGACCCGGCGCGGGCCGCCCCCACGGCACCCTGTCCCCGGAGGTGACCCCGGTCCTACCATGACCATGTGGCAGACATCGACGCATGGGTGTGGTGGCTGATCGGGGCGGCCGCGCTCGGAATCCCCCTCGTCATCACCGCGATGCCCGAATTCGGCATGCTCTCCGCCGGCGCCGTCGCGGGCGCCGTGACCGCCGGCCTCGGCGGCGGGATGGTGATGCAGGTTCTTGTCTTCGCCGCGGTCTCGGTCGCGCTCATCGCCGTCGTACGGCCCATCGCGGCCCGCCACAGCGCCGGGCGGCCCGTGCTCGCCACCGGAATCGAGGCCCTGAAGGGCAAACAGGCCGTCGTCGTCGAACGCGTCGACGGCAGTGGTGGCCGCATCAAGCTGGCCGGAGAGATCTGGTCCGCCCGCTCACTCGACGATTCCGAGAGCTACGAGCCGGGCCGTCAGGTCGACGTCGTCGACATCGAGGGAGCCACCGCGATCGTTGTGTGATCATGGTGACTTGATCGGGGAGGTGGCACGAACTCCCCACGCTGCAGGGCCCGTTCTGACAGACTCGACCAGCAAGATCCTCAAGATCTTCCGGCGGGACCCGCCGGAACGACGACGGCACGAAGGGCACGGGAGACGCGATGTCAGCGATCATCATCGTCCTGATCATTCTGGTGGTGCTGGTCTTCATCGCCCTGATCAAGACCATTCAAGTCATCCCGCAGGCAAGCGCTGCGATCGTCGAACGCTTCGGCCGCTACACCCGCACACTGAACGCGGGCCTGAACATCGTCGTCCCGTTCATCGACTCGATCCGTAACCGCATCGACCTGCGCGAACAGGTCGTGCCCTTCCCGCCCCAGCCGGTGATCACCCAGGACAACCTGGTCGTGAACATCGACACCGTCATCTATTACCAGGTGACCGATGCCCGCGCCGCGACCTACGAGGTCGCCAGCTACATCCAGGCCATCGAGCAGCTCACCGTCACCACCCTGCGCAACATCATCGGCGGCATGGACCTTGAGCGGACCCTGACCTCCCGCGAAGAGATCAACGCGGCCCTGCGCGGCGTCCTCGACGAGGCCACCGGCAAGTGGGGCATCCGCGTCAACCGAGTCGAGCTCAAGGCGATCGAGCCGCCCACCTCCATCCAGGACTCGATGGAGAAGCAGATGCGCGCCGACCGCGACAAGCGCGCCGCGATCCTCACCGCCGAAGGTATCCGCCAGTCGCAGATCCTCACCGCCGAAGGTGAGAAGCAGTCCGCGATCCTGCGTGCCGAAGGTGAGGCCAAGGCCGCCGCCCTGCGCGCAGAGGGCGAGGCCCAGGCCATCCGTACGGTCTTCGAGTCCATCCACGCCGGCGACGCCGACCAGAAGCTCCTCGCCTACCAGTACCTCCAGATGCTCCCGAAGATCGCCGAGGGCGACGCCAACAAGCTCTGGATCGTGCCCAGCGAGATCGGCGACGCACTCAAGGGACTCTCCGGCGCCATGGGCAACTTCGGCCCGATGGGCGGCGGTTCGGCCCCCGCGGGTGCCGAGCGCCGCGAACAGCCGCCCATCGACTGACCCGCCCCGCACATGAAGAAGCCCGCCCCGGCACCCCGGAGGCGGGCTTTTCCGTGCGTCACCGCGTCCCGGGCTACGCCGCCGTACGCGCCAGCCAAGCCGGCAGCGCGTCCCGCTCGGACTGCCCGAGTGTCAGCAGCATCGCGTCGGCCGGCGTGGGCTCGAACGGCTCCCGCAGCAGCGGCATCCCCGCCTGCTCCGGAGTCCGGTCCGCCTTGCGGTGGTTGTCCTCCGCGCACGAGGCGACCGTATTCAGCCAGGAGTCCGCACCACCCCGCGACCGCGGCACCACGTGGTCCACAGTCGTCGCCCGCCGCCCGCAGTACGCGCACCGGTGCTGGTCACGCACCAGCACACCCCGCCTCGACCACGGAGCCTGTCTTCGGAAAGGCACCCGTACATACCTGCAGAGCCTGATCACCTGCGGCACCGGTATGTCCACGGCGGCCGCACGCACACGGAGTCCGGGGTGGGCCTGCTCGACGACGGCCTTGTCCTGCAGCACCAGCACGACGGCCCGGTTGAGCGTCACCGTCGACAACGGCTCGAAGCTGGCGTTCAGTACCAGCGTGTCCCGCATCTCGCCCACCTCCCGTACGTCCCCGGCCCACCCCCGTGGCGGGCTTGGATCAACTCTGGCCGGGCGCGCCGAGATGGACAACGCAATAAAAATGCCCGTCCCCGATCACTTCCATGACCGGGGACGGGCAAACAGACGATGAACGCTAGCTATCCGCGGAAGCC
The DNA here is from genome assembly GCF_035918235.1 of Streptomyces sp. NBC_01445. NCBI lineage: Bacteria > Bacillati > Actinomycetota > Actinomycetes > Kitasatosporales > Streptomycetaceae > Streptomyces > Streptomyces sp. NBC_01445. Next base: position 7,658,666 of record NZ_CP109485.1, read on the forward strand.
GCGTACTCAGCGATCACCTGCGCACGCGCCAGCGTGTGAAAGCGCAGGTTGAACCCGACGACAGCCGGCGAGGCGTCCGAGTCGGGACCCAGCTTCTCCTGATCCACCGCGTACACGGTGAAGACGTAACGGTGGGCCGGGTCACCGGGCGGCGGCGCGGCGCCCCCGAAGTCCTTCGTCCCGTAGTCGTTGCGCACCTGCACCGCACCGGCGGGCAGCCCCTCGAACTTGCCGCTGCCCGCGCCGGCCGCCAGCTCGGTCACCGCAACCGGGATGTCGAACACGGTCCAGTGCCAGAAACCACTGCCCGTAGGGGCGTCCGGGTCGAAACACGTCACCGCGAAGCTCTTCGTCTCGGCGGGGAAGCCCTCCCACCGCAGCTGCGGCGAGGTGTTCCCGGCCGCGTAGACCTGAGCGTCCTTGAGTACCGCGCCCGGCTCGAAGTCCTCGCTCGCCACCGTGAACGACGGCACCTGCGGATGGAAATCATGGGGAAGCGGCGGCCTCTTGAGGTCGGTCACGTCGGCACCTCCTGATCGGCGAAAACTCTCGGTGCCGAGCCTATGCCCTGCCCGGCCGGCGGCGGACGGCGCCGCCACCGGCCGCCGCACAGGGGTCAGAACCAGTTGCGCTTGCTGCCGACCTCGGACAGCCACTGGTGCAGATACGCCGACCAGTCCGTCCCCTGGAAGTCGTTGTGCCCGACGACGAACGACCGGAACGTGTCACTGCTCTCGCTGAAGAGCCCCGGCTTCTTGTCCATCTCCAGGACGACGTCCATCTCGCGGTCGTCCGCCACGAAGCTCAGCTCGACCTGGTTGAGCCCGCGGTACTGCTGCGGCGGGAAGAACTCGACCTCCTGGTAGAACGGCAGCTTCTGCCGCGTCCCCCGGATGTGCCCGCGCTCCATGTCGGCGTTCTTGAACCGGAAGCCCAGCCCGATGAACGCGTCCAGGATCGCCTGCTGCGACGGCAGCGGGTGCACGTTGATCGGGTCGAGGTCACCGGAGTCCACGGCGCGCGCGATCTCCAGCTCCGTCGTCACACCGATGTTCATGCCGCGCAGCTGCTGCCCGTCGATCGTGGTGACCGGCGTCTCCCACGGGATCTCGAGCCCGAACGGCACCGCGTGCACCGCGTTCGCCTGCAGCTGGAACGCCCCGCCGAGGCGCAGCTTCGTGAACTCGATGTCCTGCTTGGTCTCCTGGTCGGCGCCCTCGACCTCGACGCGCGCCTGCAGACCGACCGACAGACCCTCGATGTCCTGGTCCACGGACCCGCCCTGGATCCGCACCTCACCCTGGACGACGCCACCCGGCACCACATTGACCTCGGTCAGCACCGTCTCGACCGACGCACCGCCCGCACCGAGACTCGCCAGCAGCCGCTTGAACCCCATGACTCCACTCCTCCCCGTGCCACACCCGTGGCCCGTGTCTTCCTGTCGCGATCCTTGATCTCTACCAACGCGATAGACCGGTGACCGGTTCCGCGCGGTTCACCCTGGCAAGCAACGAAGCCCTAGGGCTACCCGTCCACGCCGATTCGCCGCACTTCTCGGTCACTTCTCCGTTGGACTACGCTCGTCCGCCATGATCGCGGCCCCTGACCGTACGCCCCTCCCACGGGAGTTCTTCGACCGGCCCGTACTGGAGGTCGCTCCCGATCTCCTCGGGCGCGTCCTCGTCCGCAACACCGCGGAAGGCCCGATAGAGCTACGCCTCACAGAGGTGGAGGCCTACGACGGCCCGAACGACCCCGGCTCCCACGCGTACCGCTCCCGCACCGCCCGCAACGACGTGATGTTCGGTCCGCCAGGACACGCCTACGTCTACTTCACCTACGGCATGTGGCACTGCCTCAACCTGGTGTGCGGCCCGGAAGGCACCGCGAGCGGAGTCCTGCTCCGCGCCGGCGAGATCACGAAGGGCGCCGACCTCACGCGCAAACGTCGACTATCGGCCCGCAACGACAAGGAACTGGCCAAAGGCCCGGCACGCCTGGCCACGGCCCTGGACGTGGACCGCGCGCTGAACGGCACAGACGTCTGCGCCTCTCCGGACTCCCCCCTCGCGATCCTCGCCGGCACCCCCACGCCACGCGACCAGGTACGGAACGGTCCCCGCACGGGCGTGGCCGGCGAGGGAGGCGTCCATCCCTGGCGCTACTGGACCGTCAACGACCCGACGGTGAGCCCATATCGGCCGCATGCGCCACGCCGCCGTTCAACTTGACTCGCCCCTGAGGGATCCGTAATGTAGCCCGAGCCGCTTGACCCGGTTACGGCAATCTGCCAGCAGCCGAAGGCGGCCAAACCACTACCTACGACTTCCCCTCAGCGGGGGCTTATTCGGCGTGCCTGCACGCCCGAATTCGAATCCGCGGGACTCGATTATGAGCCTCAAGGGAAATCCGCTAACGTAGTGGACACGCCGAAAGGCAGCCGAAAGGCAAAGGCCCCCAACGGCCACCGGAAATGAATACCGAACCGGAAACGGAACGGAAATCGGATCTGGTAGAGTTGGAAACGCAAGACCGAAGGGAAACTGCCCGGAGGAAAGCCTGAGAGATTCTCTCGGGTGAGTACAAAGGAAGCGTCCGTTCCTTGAGAACTCAACAGCGTGCCAAAAGTCAACGCCAGATTGACAACCCCGGCCCACCTTTGGTGGGTTGGAGGTTCCTTTGAAAAAGTCCTCACTCCCACACCGGGGTGAGGCGCACTAGCGAGGACGCAGTGAATCGTGGGGATTATTCCTCCCGACGGTTCCGCTCTCGTGGTGTAGTCCCGATTACGGGAAAACATTCACGGAGAGTTTGATCCTGGCTCAGGACGAACGCTGGCGGCGTGCTTAACACATGCAAGTCGAACGATGAAGCCCTTCGGGGTGGATTAGTGGCGAACGGGTGAGTAACACGTGGGCAATCTGCCCTGCACTCTGGGACAAGCCCTGGAAACGGGGTCTAATACCGGATAACACCCCCTCTCGCATGGGAGGGGGTTGAAAGCTCCGGCGGTGCAGGATGAGCCCGCGGCCTATCAGCTTGTTGGTGAGGTAGAAGCTCACCAAGGCGACGACGGGTAGCCGGCCTGAGAGGGCGACCGGCCACACTGGGACTGAGACACGGCCCAGACTCCTACGGGAGGCAGCAGTGGGGAATATTGCACAATGGGCGAAAGCCTGATGCAGCGACGCCGCGTGAGGGATGACGGCCTTCGGGTTGTAAACCTCTTTCAGCAGGGAAGAAGCGAAAGTGACGGTACCTGCAGAAGAAGCGCCGGCTAACTACGTGCCAGCAGCCGCGGTAATACGTAGGGCGCAAGCGTTGTCCGGAATTATTGGGCGTAAAGAGCTCGTAGGCGGCTTGTCACGTCGGTTGTGAAAGCCCGGGGCTTAACCCCGGGTCTGCAGTCGATACGGGCAGGCTAGAGTGTGGTAGGGGAGATCGGAATTCCTGGTGTAGCGGTGAAATGCGCAGATATCAGGAGGAACACCGGTGGCGAAGGCGGATCTCTGGGCCATTACTGACGCTGAGGAGCGAAAGCGTGGGGAGCGAACAGGATTAGATACCCTGGTAGTCCACGCCGTAAACGGTGGGAACTAGGTGTTGGCGACATTCCACGTCGTCGGTGCCGCAGCTAACGCATTAAGTTCCCCGCCTGGGGAGTACGGCCGCAAGGCTAAAACTCAAAGGAATTGACGGGGGCCCGCACAAGCAGCGGAGCATGTGGCTTAATTCGACGCAACGCGAAGAACCTTACCAAGGCTTGACATATACCGGAAAGCATCAGAGATGGTGCCCCCCTTGTGGTCGGTATACAGGTGGTGCATGGCTGTCGTCAGCTCGTGTCGTGAGATGTTGGGTTAAGTCCCGCAACGAGCGCAACCCTTGTTCTGTGTTGCCAGCATGCCCTTCGGGGTGATGGGGACTCACAGGAGACTGCCGGGGTCAACTCGGAGGAAGGTGGGGACGACGTCAAGTCATCATGCCCCTTATGTCTTGGGCTGCACACGTGCTACAATGGCAGGTACAATGAGCTGCGATGCCGCGAGGCGGAGCGAATCTCAAAAAGCCTGTCTCAGTTCGGATTGGGGTCTGCAACTCGACCCCATGAAGTCGGAGTTGCTAGTAATCGCAGATCAGCATTGCTGCGGTGAATACGTTCCCGGGCCTTGTACACACCGCCCGTCACGTCACGAAAGTCGGTAACACCCGAAGCCGGTGGCCCAACCCCCTTGTGGGGAGGGAGCTGTCGAAGGTGGGACTGGCGATTGGGACGAAGTCGTAACAAGGTAGCCGTACCGGAAGGTGCGGCTGGATCACCTCCTTTCTAAGGAGCACTTTGGCTGCCGGGTTCTGCCTGGTGGTCCAAGAGCCATTTCGTCGGCAAACGTCCGGCGGTGGTTGCTCAAGGGTGGAACGTTGACTATTCGGCGCACTCGATCATGTTTCTTCTCCTAGTACTGCCTTCGGGCGTGGAAAAGAGGAGGAAGTGGCGAGGGTGTCGGGCACGCTGTTGGGTGTCTGAAGGTACGGGCTGTGAAGCCTGTCCTTCGATGCCGACCCCGGTAAAAATCTGCTTCGGTGGGTTGTGACGGGTGGTTGGTCGTTGTTTGAGAACTGCACAGTGGACGCGAGCATCTGTGGCCAAGTTTTTAAGGGCGCACGGTGGATGCCTTGGCACCAGGAACCGATGAAGGACGTGGGAGGCCACGATAGTCCCCGGGGAGCCGTCAACCAGGCTTTGATCCGGGGGTTTCCGAATGGGGAAACCCGGCAGTCGTCATGGGCTGTCACCCGCTGCTGAACACATAGGCAGTGTGGAGGGAACGCGGGGAAGTGAAACATCTCAGTACCCGCAGGAAGAGAAAACAACCGTGATTCCGGGAGTAGTGGCGAGCGAAACTGGATGAGGCCAAACCATATGCGTGTGATACCCGGCAGGGGTTGCGCATGTGGGGTTGTGGGATCTCTCTTCTGTCGTCTGCCGGCGACAGGACGAGTCAGAAACCGTTGATGTAGGCGAAGGACATGCGAAAGGTCCGGCGTAGAGGGTAAGACCCCCGTAGTCGAAACATCAGCGGCTCGTTTGAGAGACACCCAAGTAGCACGGGGCCCGAGAAATCCCGTGTGAATCTGGCGGGACCACCCGCTAAGCCTAAATATTCCCTGGTGACCGATAGCGGATAGTACCGTGAGGGAATGGTGAAAAGTACCGCGGGAGCGGAGTGAAATAGTACCTGAAACCGTGTGCCTACAAGCCGTGGGAGCGTCGCTGTATGTGCTTGCACATGCAGTCGTGACTGCGTGCCTTTTGAAGAATGAGCCTGCGAGTTTGCGGTGCGTTGCGAGGTTAACCCGTGTGGGGAAGCCGTAGCGAAAGCGAGTCCGAATAGGGCGATTCAGTAGCGCGCTCAAGACCCGAAGCGGAGTGATCTAGCCATGGGCAGGTTGAAGCGGAGGTAAGACTTCGTGGAGGACCGAACCCACCAGGGTTGAAAACCTGGGGGATGACCTGTGGTTAGGGGTGAAAGGCCAATCAAACTCCGTGATAGCTGGTTCTCCCCGAAATGCATTTAGGTGCAGCGTCGTGTGTTTCTTGCCGGAGGTAGAGCACTGGATAGGCGATGGGCCCTACCGGGTTACTGACCTTAGCCAAACTCCGAATGCCGGTAAGTGAGAGCACGGCAGTGAGACTGTGGGGGATAAGCTCCATGGTCGAGAGGGAAACAGCCCAGAGCATCGACTAAGGCCCCTAAGCGTACGCTAAGTGGGAAAGGATGTGGAGTCGCACAGACAACCAGGAGGTTGGCTTAGAAGCAGCCACCCTTGAAAGAGTGCGTAATAGCTCACTGGTCTAGTGATTCCGCGCCGACAATGTAGCGGGGCTCAAGCGTACCGCCGAAGTCGTGTCATTGCGATATATACCCCCAACGGGGATCGTGATGGGTAGGGGAGCGTCGTGTGCCGGGTGAAGCAGCCGCGGAAGCGAGTTGTGGACGGTTCACGAGTGAGAATGCAGGCATGAGTAGCGATACACACGTGAGAAACGTGTGCGCCGATTGACTAAGGGTTCCTGGGTCAAGCTGATCTGCCCAGGGTAAGTCGGGACCTAAGGCGAGGCCGACAGGCGTAGTCGATGGATAACCGGTTGATATTCCGGTACCCGCTGTGAAGCGTCAAACATTGAATCAGGCGATGCTAAGTCCGTGAAGCCGTTCCGGACCCTTCGGGGAAAGGAAAGTGGTGGAGCCGACGGACCAGACTTGTAGTAGGTGAGTGATGGGGTGACGCAGGAAGGTAGTCCAGCCCGGGCGGTGGTTGTCCCGGGGTAAGGGTGTAGGCCGTGTGATAGGTAAATCCGTCACACATTAAGGCTGAGACCTGATGCCGAGCCGATTGTGGTGAAGTGGATGATCCTATGCTGTCGAGAAAAGCCTCTAGCGAGTTTCATGGCGGCCCGTACCCTAAACCGACTCAGGTGGTCAGGTAGAGAATACCGAGGCGTTCGGGTGAACTATGGTTAAGGAACTCGGCAAAATGCCCCCGTAACTTCGGGAGAAGGGGGCCATCACTGGTGAGGAGACTTGCTCTCCGAGCTGGGGGTGGCCGCAGAGACCAGCGAGAAGCGACTGTTTACTAAAAACACAGGTCCGTGCGAAGCCGTAAGGCGATGTATACGGACTGACGCCTGCCCGGTGCTGGAACGTTAAGGGGACCGGTTAGTGCACTTTCGGGTGTGCGAAGCTGAGAACTTAAGCGCCAGTAAACGGCGGTGGTAACTATAACCATCCTAAGGTAGCGAAATTCCTTGTCGGGTAAGTTCCGACCTGCACGAATGGCGTAACGACTTCTCGACTGTCTCAACCATAGGCCCGGTGAAATTGCACTACGAGTAAAGATGCTCGTTTCGCGCAGCAGGACGGAAAGACCCCGGGACCTTTACTACAGTTTGATATTGGTGTTCGGTTCGGCTTGTGTAGGATAGGTGGGAGACTTTGAAGCGGCCACGCCAGTGGTTGTGGAGTCGTCGTTGAAATACCACTCTGGTCGTGCTGGATGTCTAACCTGGGTCCGTGATCCGGATCAGGGACAGTGTCTGATGGGTAGTTTAACTGGGGCGGTTGCCTCCTAAAGAGTAACGGAGGCGCCCAAAGGTTCCCTCAGCCTGGTTGGTAATCAGGTGTTGAGTGTAAGTGCACAAGGGAGCTTGACTGTGAGACCGACGGGTCGAGCAGGGACGAAAGTCGGGACTAGTGATCCGGCGGTGGCTTGTGGAAGCGCCGTCGCTCAACGGATAAAAGGTACCCCGGGGATAACAGGCTGATCTTCCCCAAGAGTCCATATCGACGGGATGGTTTGGCACCTCGATGTCGGCTCGTCGCATCCTGGGGCTGGAGTCGGTCCCAAGGGTTGGGCTGTTCGCCCATTAAAGCGGTACGCGAGCTGGGTTTAGAACGTCGTGAGACAGTTCGGTCCCTATCCGCTGTGCGCGTAGGAATATTGAGAAGGGCTGTCCCTAGTACGAGAGGACCGGGACGGACGAACCTCTGGTGTGCCAGTTGTCCTGCCAAGGGCATGGCTGGTTGGCTACGTTCGGAAAGGATAACCGCTGAAAGCATCTAAGCGGGAAGCCTGCTTCGAGATGAGTATTCCCACCCCCTTGAGGGGTTAAGGCTCCCAGTAGACGACTGGGTTGATAGGCCAGATCTGGAAGCCCGGTAACGGGTGGAGGTGACTGGTACTAATAGGCCGAGGGCTTGTCCTCAGTTGCTCGCGTCCACTGTGTTTGTTCTCAGATAACGAACAGTTGTGTCGGCTGAACGGCTGCACTACTTAATTGAAGAGTGTGCTTGTTCGCTGCCTTGTTCGGGAACCCGTTTCCTTGAAACGGGACACTGATAGGGTTTCGGTGGTCATAGCGTGAGGGAAACGCCCGGTTACATTCCGAACCCGGAAGCTAAGCCTCAAAGCGCCGATGGTACTGCAGGGGGGACCCTGTGGGAGAGTAGGACGCCGCCGAACAATTTTTAGAGGACCCCTGGTCCCAGCACACACGCTGGGACCAGGGGTCCTTTTTGTTTTGTCGAGGCGCGCCGGCTACCCGGCTGCGCGAGAATGACTGCGGTACCGAAGACAGGAGTCACCCATGTCCACCAACTCTCCGGACGAGCGACCGGAACGCGACCAGCGACGCCGGGACAGTGGTGACCGGGACCGGGGCGGATACCGAGGCGGACCGCGACGCGACAACGACCGTGGCGGCTCCGCGCCCCGCCGGGACGACCGCGATCGCGGCGGCGACCGGGACCGTGGCGGCGATCGCGACCGTGGTCCCCGTCGTGACGGCGACCGTCCCCCCTTCCGTCGCGATGACCGCGGTGGCGACAACCGTGGTGGCGGTTTCCGTCGTGACGACAGCCGCGGTGGCGACAACCGTGGCGGCGGCTTCCGTCGCGACGACCGCGGTGGCGACAACCGTGGAGGTGGCGGTTACCGCCCGCGCGACGACCGCGACCGTGGTCCCCGTCGTGACGGCGACCGTCCCCCCTTCCGTCGCGATGACCGCCGTGACGACAACCGGCGAGACGACCGTCGTGACAGCGACCGCGGCGGATACCGTCCCCGCGAGGACCGTCGTGACGACCGCCGCGATGACAACCGTGGCGGCGGATTCCGCCGCGATGACCGCGGTGGTGACAACCGTGGTGGCGGTTTCCGTCGTGACGACAGCCGCGGTGGCGACAACCGTGGCGGCGGCGGTTTCCGCCGTGACGACCGTGGCGGTGACAACCGTGGTGGCGGTTTCCGCCGTGACGACAGCCGTGGTGGCGACAACCGTGGCGGTGGCGGTTTCCGTCCGCGTGACGACCGTGACCGTGGACCGCGTCGTGATGGCGACCGTCCCGGTGGCGATCGCCCCGCCTTCCGACGTGACGACCGTGGTGGCGACAACCGTGGTGGTGGGTTCCGCCGTGACGACCGTCGTGATGACCGCGGTGGTGACAGCCGTGGTGGCGGTTTCCGTCCGCGTGACGACCGTGACCGTGGACCGCGTCGTGATGGCGACCGTCCCGGTGGCGATCGCCCCGCCTTCCGACGTGACGAGCGTCGCGACACCGACCGCGGTGGGTTCCGTCCCCGTGACGACCGGCGCGATGACCGGCGCGATGACCGTCGTGACGACCGCCGCGACGACAGCCGTGGTGGCGGCTTCCGTCGCGACGACCGGCGTGATGACCGTCGTGATGACAGCCGCGGTGGTGGCTTCCGGCGCGATGACAGCCGCGGTGGTGGGTACCGGCCGCGTGACGACCGCGACCGTGGGCCGCGCCGCGACGACCGTGGTGGGCGTCCCGGCGGCTTCCGTGGGCGTGACGACCGTGGGGGCGACGACCGCCGTGGTGGCGGGCGCTACCGCGACGAGCGTGACCGCGACCGCGAGCCCATCCGTCGGCTGCCGATCCCCGAGGACGTCACCGGCGACGAGATCGACAAGGACGTGCGGCAGGAGCTCCAGAGCCTGCCGAAGGGCCTGGCCGAGGACGTCGCCAAGAACCTGGTGATGGTCGCCAAGCTGATCGACGAGGACCCCGAGCAGGCTTACGAGTACTCGAAGATCGCGCTGCGGCTCGCCTCCAGGGTCGCCGCCGTGCGCGAGGCCGCCGGCTTCGCCGCGTACGCGAACCAGAAGTACAGCGAGGCGCTCGCCGAGTTCCGCGCCGCCCGGCGCATGACCGGCAACGTCGAGCTGTGGCCCGTCATGGCGGACTGCGAGCGCGGTCTCGGGCGGCCCGAGAAGGCCCTCGACATGGCCGGTGCGCCCGAGGTGGCCAAGCTGGACAAGTCCGGACAGGTCGAGATGCGGCTCGTGGCGGCCGGTGCCCGGCGTGACATGGACCAGCTCGACGCGGCCATCGTGACGCTGCAGGGCCCCGAGCTCGCCTCGAACTCCGTACAGCCGTGGACCGCGCGTCTGCGGTACGCGTACGCCGATGCGCTGCTCGCGGCCGGTCGTAAGGACGAGGCGCGCGAGTGGTTCGCGAAGGCCGTCGAGTCCGACCGGGACGCCAGCACCGACGCGTCCGACCGGCTCGCCGAGATGGACGGGGTCGAGTTCGTCGACGCCTTCGAGGACGAGTCCGTCGAAGCGCCCGCCGCAGCCGCGGGGCCCAAGGCTCCCGCGGGTGACGACGACGAGCCCTGGGTCGAGGACGACGAGGACGTCGAAGAGTTCTACGACGAGGACGACGAGGAGTTCGAGCCCGAGAACGACAAGGGCTGAACTCGGCGCTGTGAGCGGCTGACCGACGGCCGCGCATGACGCAGCACGACGAACGGGCGGGATCCCAGTGATGGGGTCCCGCCCGTTCGTCGTATCCGCCTACGGCCTACGCGCGCGTGCCTCGCGGTCAGTCCGCGAGCGTGCGCAGCACCAGGCCGGTCGCCGGCTTCGGGCCGAACGACGTCGACTTGCGGGGCATCGTCACGCCCTGCCGTGCCAGGTCGCGGACCACTTCCTCGCGGACCGGGTGCATGAGGACCGCCGTTCCGCCGTCACGTTCCGCCTTCGCGACCGTGGCGGCCGCGTCATGGATGTACGCGATGTGCTCCGGCGCGTCCTCGGGGATGCCCCAGACATGGTCCAGGAGCGTGGAGTGCAGGACCGTCGCGTCCAGCGTGCGCCAGGCCTCCGGGCGGTCGGCAGGGATCGTACGGGCCAGGAGGTCCGGGGACGGGGCGTCCGCGAGGTGGAAGGAGCCGGCCCCGGCGAGGAGGAACGCGTTGCCGTGGGCGGCCGCGTCGGCGAGGGCGCCCAGGGCGTGCGACAGCGGACCGGGGACTTCGCGCAGGCGGAAGGAGTTCTTCAGGGCGGCCAGGGCGTCCGGGACCGCGAGGCGGTGCAGGAGGCGATGGATGGCGCGGACGCGCAACGGGTAGCGGGCCGTGTCCACGAGGAGGACCAGGCCGAAGTCCCACGGGGAGGGGGACGGCTGTTCGGAGCGCAGGCGCAGATACGTCGCCCAGCGGTGGTGGCCGTCCGCGATCAGGGCCTGGTGGTGGGCGAGGTCCGCGCGGATCTCCGCCAGCTCGGCCGGGTCGGTGACCGACCACATGCGGTGGGCGAAGCCGTCCTCCGTGGTCGTCGCGAGGAGCGGGGGGCGCTTGACCGTGCGTTCGACGACCGCGGTCGTGCCGGTCGCGTTGCCCTCGCTGCGGTAGGTGAGGAGCAGGGGTTCGAGGTTGGCGGCCGTGGCGCGCATCAGGCCCGCGCGGTCGGCGACCACGTGCGGCATGACGTCCTCGTGGGGCAGGACGACCCCTTCGGACGGCTCGGACAGGCGCAGGGCCCCGATGACGCCGCGCTGGAGGTGATCGCCGTCGCGCTGCTCGTAGACGTACAGCGCGGGTGTCTCGTCGGGGGCCAGGACGCCCTCGGAGAGCCAGAGGCGCAGGGTGTCGGCCGCGAGGGCGTTGCGGGTGTCCGGGGAGACGGCCTGCGGGAGGATCAGGCGGACGATGTTGTGCGGGTCCGCGGACTCCAGGTGGTGCAGACCGTCGGGGCGTACGACCACGTCGTACGGCGGTGACGTCACGGCGGCGAGGCTGCCCACGCGCTCGGGGACGTACCGCACACCCCTGAACGGGATCAGGTCGAGGCCGTCGCTGTCTGTCGGACCTGGGGGACCTGCAGTGTTCATTGCTGCATCGTATGTGTGTCGGTGGCATGAGCGATGATCGGGGGAGTGGGATCGAACGAGGAGCGATGTGTAATGAGCCAGACCGTCAGGACGCGGCCCGAAAGCAGTGAGCGGGCGCTGAACGAGGCGTACGACACGGCGCTGCTCGACCTCGACGGGGTGGTGTACGCGGGCGGTGACGCCATCGCGCACGCCCCCGAGTCGCTCGCTGTGGCGCGCGGCGCGGGCATGGGTCTCGCGTATGTCACGAACAACGCGCTGCGTACGCCGGACGCGGTGGCCGAGCATCTGACGGAGCTGGGAATTCCGACGGAGGCCGCGGATGTCATCACGTCGGCGCAGGCCGTGGCGCGCCTGATCAGTGAGCAAGTGCCGGACGGGTCACGGGTGTTGGTGATCGGCGGGGAGGGGCTGCGGGTCGCGCTGAGAGAGCGCGGGCTCGAGCCGGTGGACTCGGCCGACGACGAGCCGGTGGCGGTGGTGCAGGGGTATGGCGGACCCGACCTGGCCTGGGGGCGGTTCGCGGAGGCCTGTTACGCGATCGCGCGTGGCGTGCCGTGGTTCGCGTCCAATACAGACCTGACCATTCCGAGCGCGCGCGGCATCGCTCCGGGCAACGGCGCGGCGGTCGAGGTCGTCCGAATCGCGACGGGTGCGCAGCCGCAGGTGGCCGGCAAGCCGCTGCCTCCGATGCACCGCGAGACGATCCTGCGGACCGGCGCGGAGCGGCCGTTGGTGATCGGCGACCGCCTCGACACGGACATCGAGGGCGCGTTCAACGGGGAGGTGGACTCGCTGCTCGTCCTGACCGGCGTCACCGACGGCGCGCAGCTGCTCGCCGCGCCGCCCCAGCATCGGCCCACGTATGTCGACGTCGACCTGCGGGGCCTGCTCACCGGGCAGCCGGATGTCGTGGCGCAGGGGGACGGGTTCGCGTGCGGGGGCTGGCTCGCGATCGCGCGGGGCGAGCATCTCGAACTGGAGGGGGACGGCGAGGCGATCGACGGGCTGCGTGCCCTGTGCGCGGCGGCGTGGACGGCGGCCGGGGACGGGACCTGCGGGCTCGACGGGGCGAAGGCGCTGGCGCGGCTGGGCGTTTGAGGCGGCGGGGCGGGGAGGGGAGGCGTGCCGGTGGGTGCGGCTTTTCCCGCGCCTTCCCGCTTCTCTGCTTCCCCGCGCAGGTCCCGTCGGCAGCGATGCCGGTAGCGACCTCGAAGAGGATGGGGAGGGTAGGCTAACCTAACCACGTGTTGGTCGACAGTCCTCCCGAACAGCGCGCGGACACCGCCGCCGCGCCCCCGAACCGCTGGGCGATACGTACGGTCGGGCTCCTCGGAGCCGTCGTCGTACTGCTCGTACTCCTGGTCGTGAGCATCGCGATCGGGGCGAAACCCCTGTCCGTGGACCAGGTGTGGCACGGCCTGTTCGACGACACCGGGACGTTCAGCGACGTCGTGGTCGGCGAGCGGCTCGCGCGTACGCTGCTCGGGCTCCTCGCCGGTGTCGCGCTCGGACTCTCCGGCGCGGTCCTCCAGGCGCTGACCCGTAACCCGTTGGCGGACCCCGGACTCCTCGGCATCAACATGGGCGCCTCGGCGGCCGTCGTCACCGCCATCAGCTTCTTGGGCGTCAGCTCGCTGACGGGCTATGTGTGGTTCGCCTTCCTCGGGGCCGCGGCCGTGGGTGTTCTCGTCTACGTCCTCGGGGGGACCCGCAGCGCGACACCGGTGCGGCTCGCGCTCGCCGGGACCGCGATCAGCGCCGCGCTCTACGGCTATCTCCAGGCCGTGATGATCATGGACAACGCGGCGCTCGGCAAGATGCGCTTCTGGACGGTGGGTTCGCTCGTCTCCGCCGACATGTCGACGATCCGGCAGGTGCTGCCGTTCATCGCCGTCGGTACGGTGCTCGCCCTCGCGCTGGCGCGGCCGCTCAACGCCATGGCGATGGGCGATGACACGGCCCGTGCCCTCGGTGCGAACCTGAACAGGACGCGCGCGCTGTCCATGGCGGCCGCCACGCTGCTGTGCGGCGCCGCGACCGCCGCCTGCGGGCCCATCGTGTTCGTCGGTCTCATGGTGCCGCACGTCGTGCGCTCCTTCACCGGCCCCGACCTGCGCTGGATCCTGCCGTTCTCGGCCGTCCTGTCGCCCGTACTGCTGCTCGGCGCCGACGTCGTCGGCCGGCTCGTGGCACGGCCCGCCGAGATCCAGGTCGGCATCGTCACCGCGATCATCGGCGGCCCGGTCTTCATCTACCTCGTGCGCCGGCGGAAGGTCACCCAGCTGTGAAGGCGATCCGTACCCGGGGCGGTATCTCCCTGCGCCTCGACATCCGCGCGTTCGTCGTCGTCCTCGTGCTGCTGTGCGCCGCGCTCGCCGCGAGCGTCGTGCTGATCGGCACCGGCGACTTCCCCATCTCCGCCACCGACGTGATCCGTACGCTGCTCGGCAACGGTGACCCGGGGCAGGAGTTCATCGTCAACGACCTGCGGCTGCCCAGGGTCCTCGTGGGCCTCCTCGTGGGTGCGGCGCTCGCGCTCGGCGGCGCGCTCTTCCAGGCCATCTCCCGCAATCCGCTGGGCAGTCCGGACATTCTGGGCCTCGGCCAGGGTTCCACGGCCGGTGCGCTCGTCATGATCGTGCTGTTCTCGGGGGGAGCCGCCCAGGTCGCACTCGGGGCGCTCGTCGGCGGTCTGGTGACCGGGTTCGGCATCTATCTGCTCGCCTGGAAGCGCGGCGTGCACGGATACCGGCTCGTCCTGGTCGGCATCGGAATGTCCGCCATCATGACGGCGGTCAACGGCTATCTGCTGACCAAGGCCGACATCGTCGACGCCGCCCGCGCGACGGTCTGGATGACGGGATCCCTCGACGGCCGCGACTGGAAGCAGGTCTGGCCCCTGCTCGCCCTGTGCGCCGTCCTCGTACCCGTGGTCCTCACGTACGCGCGTCCGCTGCGCATGCTGGAGATGGGCGACGACGTGGCGAACGCGCTCGGGGTGCGGGTCGAGCGGACGCGGCTCGTCCTGCTCGTGGCCGCCGTGCTGCTCACCGCCGCGGCCACCGCCGCCGCGGGACCCGTCGGATTCGTCGCGCTGACCGCCCCCCAACTGGCCCGGCGGCTGACCCGCTCGCCCGGACCGAACGTCGTGGCGTCCATGTGCATGGGCGCGGCCCTGCTCGTCACCGCCGACTGGATCTCGCAGCGCGCCTTCGGCGCCGACCAGCTGCCCGTCGGAGTGGTCACCGGAGTCGTCGGCGGTGTCTATCTGCTGTGGCTCCTGGTCTCCGAGCGGAAGGCCGGCCGGATATGAGCGACAGCAACCCCAGCCAGAGCAACAAGCGGAGGAGCAACACCGTGAACCGACTGTCCGCCGAGAACGTCACCCTGGGCTACGACCAGCGTGTGATCGCGTCGGAGCTCTCGGTCGAGATCCCCGACAACTCCTTCACCGTGATCGTCGGCCCGAACGCCTGCGGCAAGTCCACGCTGCTGCGCGCGCTGTCGCGGATGCTGAGGCCCTCGTCGGGCCGGGTGCTCCTCGACGGGCAGGCCATCCAGTCGATGGCGGCGAAGAAGGTGGCGCGCACGCTCGGGCTCCTGCCCCAGTCGTCGATCGCGCCCGACGGCATCACCGTCGGCGACCTCGTCTCCCGCGGCCGCTACCCCCACCAGGGCCTGCTGCGCCAGTGGTCCAGCGAGGACGAGCGGATCGTGCAGGAGTCGATGGCCTCCACCGGAGTCGCCGAACTGGCCGATCGCTTTGTCGACGAACTGTCCGGCGGCCAGCGCCAGCGCGTATGGATCGCGATGGCGCTCGCCCAGCAGACCCCGCTGCTCCTCCTCGACGAGCCGACCACGTATCTCGACATCCAGCACCAGATCGACGTGCTCGACCTCTGCGCGGAGCTGCACGAGGAGCAGGGGCGCACGCTCGTCGCGGTCCTGCACGACCTCAACCACGCGGCCCGTTACGCCACCCACCTGATCGCCCTGCGCGGCGGCGAGGTCATCGCCGAGGGAGCGCCGGGCGACATCGTCACCGCGGGCCTCGTCGAGCGGCTCTTCGGGATGAAGTGCCAGGTCATCGATGATCCGGAGACCGGTACTCCGCTGGTGGTGCCGGCCGCGCGGAAGGCCAGGAAGGGTCTGGTGCGGGACGCGGAGGCGCCCGCGAAGGCGGTGGCTAAAGCAGCGTCCTGAGCCGCAGCAGGTCGCGGAAGCCGGCCTCCAGCCTGATCCGGCCGGAGGCCCAGGCCTTCGCGAAGTTCAGCCTGCCGTCGACCATCGCGACCAGGTCGTCGCCGGTCATCGCGAGCCGGATCTGCGCCCGGTCGGGCGGCGGTCCGTCGACCGTGTCGAGCACCTCGATCCGGCCGTTCTCGAGCCGGCCCGTGAACGTGATCTCGAGGTCCGTGACATGGCAGCTCAGAGAGCGGTCGAGCGCAGCAGCGCTGCGTACCCCGCCCTCCGCGCCCGCCAGATTGTCCGAGAGTTTGTCGAGTGCGGCACGGCACTCCTGCGTCGTCGCCATCGCGGTCGACCGTACCCCAGTGCTACGGGGTAGCGTCGTGGCATGAACGACTCTCATCCGGACCCCGACCAGGTGCCGGACCAGGCGGCCGGGGCTCCGGAGGTCCAGGACGAACCGTCGTACGAGCCTGCGGCCCCGGCCGCTCTCGGGGTCCCGCGCACCCCCACCGGCAACGTGGACGTGGACACCGGGCTCGACCGGCTCGCCGATGTCGACCACCTCACTGCCGACGGACACATCGAGGTGTACGAGGATGTACACCGGGGCCTGCGTGACGCGCTGACCGCGCTGGACGCACGCCCCGAGCCCTCACCCTTGAACCGACACAGGAGCTGAACCGAACGTGGCAGGAGTGGCACGACGCCGCCTCGACGCCGAGCTCGTCCGCCGGAAGCTCGCCCGCTCGCGCGAGCACGCGAGCCAGCTGATCGCCGCGGGGCGCGTCACGGTCGGCAGGACCACCGCGACCAAGCCCGCCACGCAGGTGGAGACGGCCGCCGCGATCGTGGTCACGCAGGACGACAGCGACCCCGACTACGTCTCGCGCGGCGGCCACAAACTCGCGGGGGCGCTCGCGGCCTTCGTGCCGCAGGGGCTCGCCGTCGAGGGACGCCGCGCGCTCGACGCGGGGGCGTCCACGGGCGGGTTCACCGACGTACTGCTGAGGGCCGGCGTCGCCCATGTCGTCGCCGTCGACGTCGGGTACGGGCAGCTCGCCTGGTCGCTGCAGAGCGATGAACGCGTCACCGTCAAGGACCGTACGAACGTACGCGAGTTGACGCTGGAGGCGATCGATGGAAAACCCGTGGACCTGGTCGTCGGAGACCTGTCCTTCATCCCGCTCGGCCTGGTGCTGCCCGCCCTCGCGCGGTGCGCGGCGCCCGACGCGGACCTGGTGCTCATGGTGAAGCCGCAGTTCGAGATCGGCAAGGAGCGGCTCGGCAGCGGCGGTGTCGTGCGGAGCCCGGAACTGCGGGCCGAGACGGTGCGCACGGTGGCCCGGCAGGCGTTCGAACTCGGCCTCGGCGTACGGGGTGTGACGGCGAGCCCGCTGCCCGGGCCGTCCGGAAACGTCGAGTATTTTCTGTGGCTCCGCGCCGGTGCGCCCGAACTCGACCCGGCGGACGTTGACCGTGCAGTGGCGGAGGGGCCGCGTTGACACAGACCCGAGCTCGAACTGTTTTCCTGCTCGCGCACACCGGGCGGCCCGCCGCCATCCGGAGTGCCGAACTCGTCGTCGAGGGGCTGCTGCGCAGCGGCATCGGCGTGCGGGTCCTGGAGTCGGAGGCGGCGGACCTGCCGCTCCCGGCGTCGGTGGAGCTCGTGAAGGAGGCGACTCCGGAGTGCCTCGACGCCTGTGAGCTGCTCGTCGTCCTCGGCGGCGACGGGACGCTGCTGCGCGGCGCCGAGTTCGCCCGCGCCTCCGGCGTCCCGATGCTCGGGGTGAACCTCGGCCGCGTCGGCTTCCTCGCCGAGGCCGAGCGCGACGACCTCGACAAGGTCGTCAACCGCGTGGTCACCAAGGCGTACGAGGTCGAGGAGCGCATGACGATCGACGTCGTCGTGCACAGCAACGGCGATGTCGTGCACCGCGACTGGGCGCTCAACGAGGCCGCCGTGCAGAAGATGTCGGCCGAGCGGATGCTCGAGGTCGTCCTGGAGATCGACGGGCGTCCCGTCACCGGCTTCGGCTGCGACGGCATCGTGTGCGCGACGCCCACCGGCTCCACGGCCTATGCGTTCTCCGCCGGCGGGCCCGTCGTGTGGCCCGAGGTCGAGGCGCTCCTCATGGTGCCGATCAGCGCGCACGCCCTGTTCGCCAAGCCGCTGGTCACGTCGCCGGACTCGGTGCTCGCCGTCGAGGTGCAGCAGCACACTCCGCACGGCGTGCTGTGGTGCGACGGGCGGCGGACCGTGGAACTGCCCGCGGGGGCGCGCGTCGAGGTGCGGCGCGGGGCGGTGCCGGTGCGGCTCGCGCGGCTGCACCACGCCTCGTTCACGGATCGACTTGTCGCCAAGTTCGCGCTGCCCGTCTCCGGCTGGCGCGGTAAGCCCCACTGAGTACGCGGGTGATCACGTCCGTACGACGGTGATCGCGCGGTGGCGCATCACCGACCGCACCGGGACACCGGTCGCGAGCAGCGTCAGCAGGAGCGTGCCCGCGACCGTCCCGGCCGCCAGGGTCCAAGGGACGTACGGCACGGGGGAGCCGAACGCCGTGTCGAGGATCGGCGCGAGCGTGACGAGCGCGATCAGGGCGCCGAGCAGCAGCGCCGTACCGGCGACGACGACGGCCTCCCACGCGGCCATGGAGCGCACCTGGCCGCGCTGGGTGCCGACCACCCGCAGCAGGGCCACATCCCGTCGCCGCTCGAACGAGATCATGGCGAGCGTGTTGGCCGCGGCGATGGCGGCGAACCCCGCGTACAGCGCCGTACCCATGTAGTCGAGCCATACTTCGCCGGTGCTGCCCGCCGAGCCCGTGCGGTGCTGCGCCGTCGTGTGCAGCGCCACCTTGGTGAGGCCGAAGCCGACGACGAGGACGAGCGGGACGACGGCGGCCGAGAAGCGGCGGGGCTGTGAGCGGACGTTGAGCATCGCGAGCCGCGCACTCGCGCCGAAGCGGCCCACGAGCGCCGAGACCAGCCAGGCCGCGGGGCCCACGATGCGCGGGCCGAGCAGGCCCACTCCCACGCAGAACAGGATCAGGACGAGGAACGCGCCCTGGCCCGCCTCTTCGGCGTCCTGCCGGGACAGCAGCACCGAGAGGAAGCACGCCCCGGCCACCGCGACCAGGCCGAGCGGTGCCCTGAGCAGGCCGAGGCGCCGTCTGCCCGCCGCCGCCTCGGACAGCGCGCGGGCGGGCCGCAGGAGCGAGAACCGCAGCGACGAGAGCAGCGCGGCGGCCGTCGACGTCACCACGGCCACCCCGAGACAGACCGGCAGCGCGACCCAGCTGAAGCGGAACGGCACCCCCGGCGGGATCAGGCCGTGCGTGACCATGCCGGAGAACCAGGCCCTGGCGAGCAGCCCGCCCGCGGCGAAACCCGCGAGCGCCGCGGGGACGGACGCGGCGAGGGCCTGCCGCGCCACAGCGCGGCGCACCTGACGCGGGCGGGCCCCGATCGCGCGCACGAGGGCGAGCTCGCGGTGCTGCTGCGTGACGGCCGTACCCATCGTCGAGACGACCACGAAAATCGACATGTAGATCGAACCGATGAGAAGGACGGCCGCGATGTCGCCGACGCCGCTCTCCGTGATGCGGTGGGGTGCGCCGGCCGGCAGTCCGTCGGTGCTCGTGGCGAGCAGCACCGTCGTCGACGCGCTCACCACCGTCGCCGCGAACAGTGCGGCGACCGCCGTGCCGACGAAGGCGGGACGGTGTGCGGTCAGGGCTGCCCTGGCCAGTCCGGTAGTCATGGGATCCAGGGTGCGGGCGCCCGGGGCGCGGGCACCATACGGCGGGCGTCCGCTCCGGCAGGGGGATATCCCCACCCTCGCGGGTGACAACGGATGACAAAAGGGCCGGACGCAGCCGCTCACGACCTGCGAATTCGGTCCATGGGGAGGGAACCGGGGCAGGGCCCGTCGCACACATGGCCCGCGACCTCGTAAGGTCGTGTCCGTGTTGGAGGAGATGCGGATACGGTCGCTCGGAGTCATCGACGACGCGGTGGTCGAGCTGTCGCCGGGATTCACCGCCGTGACCGGCGAGACCGGTGCGGGCAAGACGATGGTGGTCACCAGCCTCGGCCTGCTGCTCGGCGGGCGCGCGGACCCAGCCCTCGTGAGGATCGGCGCCAAGGCGGCGGTCGTCGAGGGCCGGATCACCGTGCCCGAGGGCACCGCGGCGATCGTGCGCGCCCAGGAGGCGGGCGCCGAGCTCGACGACGGGGCGCTGCTCATCAGCCGTACCGTCTCGGCGGAGGGGCGCTCACGGGCGCATCTCGGCGGGCGTTCGGTGCCGGTGGGCATGCTGACCGAGCTCGCCGACGAACTCGTCGCCGTGCACGGCCAGACCGACCAGCAGGGGCTGCTCAAGCTGTCCCGGCAGCGGGGGGCCCTCGACCGGTACGCGGGAGACGCGGTCGCCGTGCCGCTCACCAAGTACCAGGCCGCGTACCGTCGGCTCCGGGCCGTCAGCGCCGAGCTCGACACCATCGTCACCCGCGCGCGTGAACGCGCTCAGGAAGCCGATCTGCTGCGTTTCGGACTCGACGAGATCGCGGCCGTCGAGCCGCGCGCCGGCGAGGACGTCGAGCTGTCGGCGGAGGCCGAGCGGCTCGGTCACGCGGAGGCGCTCGCCTCGGCCGCCTCCGCCGCGCACGCCGCGCTCGCGGGCAACCCCGAGGACCCCGAGGGCGTCGACGCCACCACCCTCGTGGGCGGCGCGAACCGGGCGCTCGACGCCGTACGTTCGCACGACCCGGCCCTGTCCGCGCTCGCCGACCGGATCGGCGAGATCGGCATCCTCCTGTCCGACGTGGCGGGAGAACTCGCCGGATACGCCGACGACCTCGACGCCGACCCGCTGCGGCTCGCCGCGGTCGAGGAGCGGCGGGCGGCGCTGACGCAGCTGACGCGCAAGTACGGCGGGGCGGGCGGGAGCACGGACGAGGTGCTCGCCTGGGCCGAGCAGGGGTCCGCGCGGCTGCTCGAACTCGACGGCGACGACGACCGGATCGGTGAGCTGACCGCCGAGCGGGACGGGCTCCGCGGTGAACTGGGCGTCCTGGCACAGGCGTTGACGGACTCCCGCACGGAAGCGGCGGCACGCTTCGCCGCGGCCGTCACGCAGGAGCTGGCCTCGCTCGCCATGCCCCACGCGCGCGTGTCCTTCGACATCCGCCGCACCGACGACCCGGACGGTGTCGAGCTCGACGGGCGCACGGTCGCGTACGGCCCCTCCGGCGTGGACGAGGTCGAGCTGCTGCTCGCCCCGCACCCCGGCGCCCCGCCGCGGCCGATCGCCAAGGGGGCCTCGGGCGGTGAACTGTCCCGCGTGATGCTCGCCGTGGAGGTCGTGTTCGCCGGTACCGATCCCGTGCCCACGTATCTGTTCGACGAGGTCGACGCCGGCGTCGGCGGCAAGGCCGCCGTGGAGATCGGCAGGCGTCTCGCCAAGCTCGCCAAGTCGGCGCAGGTCGTGGTCGTCACGCACCTTCCGCAGGTGGCGGCGTTCGCCGACCGGCAGCTCCTCGTGGAGAAGACGAACGACGGGACCGTGACCCGGTCCGGCGTCACCGTCCTCGAGGGCGAGGACCGGATCCGCGAACTGTCCCGGATGCTGGCGGGCCAGGAGGACTCCGAGACGGCGCGCGCGCACGCGGAGGAACTGCTCGCCACCGCCCGAGCGGACGCGTAACCGCCCGTGGAAAAGCGTGTGGTGGGCCGGTTCGCGGCCCTCGCGGCCGGTGCCGTCGTGGCCCGGGCCGGGTTTGCGGCGCTGCGGCGGGCCAGGCCGGGTGGGCCGGGCCTGTGGGAGCGGACGAACTTCGCGGGCCGGGCCGTCGACCTGTGCGCCGGGCCGGCCGTCGTGGCCGGGGCCGTCGCCGGTGCGGCCGCCGCCACCTCGGGTCGGGATCGCCGTGCCGCGGTCCTGGCCGTGCTCGCCGCCGGGGCGTGCGGCGCGTACGACGACGTGGCGGGTGCCGGTGATCCGCGCAGCGGGTTCCGGGCCCATCTGTCGGCGCTGCGCGACGGTGAACTGACCAGCGGGGCCGTGAAGTTGATCGGTATCTCCGCCGCGGGGCTCGCCGCGGGTTCGCTGCTCGAGGAACGGATCGTGGACAAGGCGCTCGCCGGTGTCGTGATCGCCGGCGCGGCGCACTTCGTGAACCTGGTGGACGTACGGCCCGGGCGGGCGGCAGCGGCCGTGCTCGCGCTCGGGGCGCCCGGACTGCTGAAGGGGGCCGTCGCCGCGGCCCCCATGGGCGCGGTGGCCGCCGTCCTGCCGGAGGACCTCGACGGGCGCACCATGATCGGAGACACCGGGGCACACGCCCTGGGCGCGGCGCTCGGCGTCGCCGTCGTCGCGGGGAACGGGCGCGCCGGACTCCTCGCACACGCGGCCGGACTGGTCCTCGCCGCGGCATACGGGGATAAAGTGACCGCATTGGCCCGCGGGGCGGAGTCAGTTCAACACGCCTGAATTCACGCGTGTGAGTGATCCCGTACGACGTGTTGCCCACTCCGACACGGTGGGGACTCCGGGCCGGTGCCGGAACGCCCGTACGGGCTGGCATCCTTGGCCCAGACCGTTACGGCGCGACATCCCGCGCGTCCCGCACCGACCGACCCAGGAGTCCCGGCCACGTGAGTCACGTGAGCAGCCAGCCAGCGCACGGTCCGTCACCGCTGCGCACCGTGCAAGTGCTCGGCGGCGGCAGCGCCGGAAGCAGCACGCACGTCAGGTCGCTGGCCGCCGGGCTCGTCGCCAGAGGAGTACGCGTCACGGTGTGCGCACCCGTCGAGGTCGCACACGTCTACGGCTTCGCGGACGTCGGCGCGCAGCACGTCACCGTGCCCCGCAGCAGTGACCCCGGGTCCGTCGCGGCGCTCCGGGTCGCCTGCGCCGACGCCGACCTCGTCCACGCGCACGGGCTGCACGCCGCGCTGCGGGCCTCCCTCGCACTCAGCGGCAGGACCACGCCCCTCGTCGTCACCTGGCACACCCGCTCCCACGCCGAGGGCGCCCGCGCCCATCTGCTGCGTCTGCTCGAACGGCGCGTGGCCAGGGCCGCGTCCGTGGTCCTCGGCACCTCGTCGGACCTCGTCGAGCGGGCCCGCGTCCGCGGCGCCCGCGACGCAAGGCTGGCCGCGGTCGCCTTCCCGGCGCCGCGCCGCCCCGATGCATCGGAAGCCGCGCCGGTGCCGGGACCCGAGGGGCCCGAGGACCCGGAGCGCCTGCGGCACAAGTCACGGGCCGAACTCGGCGCTGTGGAACGGCCGTTGCTGATGGCCGTCGGCAGCCTCGTGAAACACCGCGGGTACGGGACGCTGCTGGACGCCGCGCGCACCTGGCGCCATCTCGACCCGGTGCCGCTGCTCGTCATCGCGGGCGAGGGGCCGGAGCGGGGCGCGCTCCAGCGCCGCATCGAGAGCGAGCAGCTGCCGGTACGGCTCGTGGGGCGCCGTGACGACGTCTCCGAGCTGCTCGCGTCCGCCGATGTGGCTCTGCTGACCAGCAGTTGGGAGTCCCGGTCGATCCTCGCGCAGGAGGCGCTCCACGCGCGCGTGCCGCTCGTCGCGACCGACGTCGGCGGCATCCCCGAACTCGTCGGCGACGCCGCGGAACTCGTCCCTTACGGCGACGCACGCGCCCTCGCCGACACCGTCACCCGCCTCCTGTCCGACCCCGCGCGCCGTGACCAACTCAGGGAGCGCGGCGCCGTACAGGCGGCGTCGTGGCCGACGGAGGACGAGACGGTGGCCCAAGTGCTCAGCGTCTACGACGAGTTGACGGGTGCGGGGGCGTAGGACCGACCTGCTTCAGTCCTGGCGGCACGCTCACCCCACATGCCTGCGCGCCCGCAGCGCGAGGCTCAACGCGAGCACCGTCTGCGGGTCGTCGAGATCCGTGCCGAGCAACTCGCTTATGCGGGCGAGGCGGTTGTAGAGCGTCTGGCGGTTCAGATGGAGTTCGCGGGCCGTCTCCGCCTTGCGGCCCGCGTGCGCCAGATACGTCTGGAGCGTGGGAAGCAGCGGGGGCTTGGCGCGGCGGTCGTGGGCCTGGAGGGGGCCGATCGCGCGCTCCACGAACGCCGCCAGGTCCGGATGGTCCCGCAGCCGCCACAGCAGCAGGTCGATGTCGAGGCGCCGCGCGTCGTACCAGGGCCGGTCCGACAGCCCCTGCGCCGCCGTGGCCGTCTCGGCCGCGTGCCGCAGGCCGGCCGCAGCCGCGGCCCAGCCGCCCGCGCCGCCGACCACGACGACCGGCGGCTGCGTCCCGGCGCGCTGCATGCCCGCCCGCTCGACCCCCGCCCGCAGCGCCGCGGCCACCCGGTCCGCGACCGCCGTGCGCTCCGAGTCCGACCGCAGCCCGAGCAGTAGGGGAACGCGCCCCTCGACGGGCCGTACGCCGAGCAGGACCGGAACGCCCACCGCGGCCAGCTCCTCGGCGACCGCCCTGGCGAGGACCGCCCAGCCGCCGCCGGGGGAGAGGCCCACCGAGCCCACCGACGCCTCGGGCAGCCGCATCACGACCGGCAGCAGCGGCCCCTGGCCACCCGGCTTGAACCCGAGGACGCGCGCCTGCGCCGGGGCGTCGTCCGGCGTGATCCGGCCCTCCGCGAGATCCGTGAGGAAGTCACCGCGGCCGCGCGCCGCCAGCTCCTCCTCCTGGCGGGCCTGCATCAGCACGACGGCGAGGCTGCTCGCCGCCCGTTCCGCCGCGATCCGGTGCACGGGCGCCAGCGGTGCCGCGACCGGCAGCAGCACGAGGCGTGCCCGCACGGACCCGGTGCCGGGCCCGCCGCCGGGCACGTCGACGAGCACGGCTCCGGCGGGAGGCTCGTCCCGGTCGGCGGGCTTGCCGCGCATCCCCTCCCACACCTGGAGCGGGTCGGCGACCTCGGGCTCGCCCCCGGCCGCGTACAGGAGCTGCCCGTCGGCCGTCTCCAGGAACACCGGGTTGCCGCTGAACTCCGCGAGGATGCGCAGGACTTGGGGCACTCCGCCGCCGCCGAGGAGGGCCTCGGTGCAGCGCCGGTGCACCTCCTCGGCGCGCTGGAGGAGCGCGTAGTGCCCGTTGACGATCTCGGTGTGGACCTCCTCGGTGACCGTCACGAACGGCACCTCGCGGTGCAGCTGCACCAGGGGGAGGCCGGCCGTGCGCGCGGTCTCCACGAGTGCGGCGGGCAGCCGTGCGAAGCGCTGGCCCAGCTCGATGACGAGGGCGGAGATGCCGCGGTCGGCGAGCTTGCGGACGAAGGCCCGCTGCTCGGCGGGGCGCGTGCCGATGCCGAACCCGGTGGTCAGGAGCAGCTCGCCGCCCTTGAGGAGCGAGGCGATGTTGGGCACCTCACCCGCGTGCACCCAGCGCACCGTGCGCTGCAGCCGGTCCGCGCCCGCCACCACCTCCGGGAGCCCGCTGCGCAGACCTGGCAGTTCCAGGGCCCGCTGCACGGTGATGCCGCCCTGGGTGCCGGGCGCGCTGCTGTGGGGGGCCTGAGTGTCCATGGTGCGGACGCTACCTGCGCGCACGTTCCTGGAAAACCTCCGGCCACCAGGCAGGACGCGCTGAAGCCGCCGGCGGCGCGTCCGCAGGGGGAACGCGCCGCCGGAAAGGTGATCAGGGAGCCGGGCTAGCCGCCGTACGCCCCCGAGGCCGTCAGCCGCAGTGCCGTGTCGATCAGCGGCACGTGGCTGAACGCCTGCGGGAAGTTGCCGACCTGGCGCTGCAGACGCGAGTCCCACTCCTCGGCGAGCAGCCCCAGGTCGTTGCGCAGCGACAGGAGCTTCTCGAAGAGCGTGCGGGCCTCGTCCACGCGGCCGATCATCGCCAGGTCGTCGGCCATCCAGAACGAGCAGGCGAGGAACGCGCCCTCGTCGCCCTCCAGGCCGTCGACGCCCGCGTCCTCGCCCGTCGTCGGGTACCGCAGGATGAAACCGTCCGGCGTCGAGAGCTCCCGCTGGATCGCCTCGATCGTGCCGATGACGCGCTTGTCGTCGGGCGGCAGGAAGCCCATCTGCGGGATCAGGAGCAGCGAGGCGTCCAGCTCCTTCGAGCCGTACGACTGGGTGAACGTGTTGCGTTCCTTGTCGTAGCCCCGTTCGCACACGTCCCGGTGGATGTCGTCGCGCAGCCTGCGCCACTTCTCCAGCGGCCCGTCCGCGTCACCCGACTCGATCAGCTTGATCGTGCGGTCCACGGCGACCCACGCCATCACCTTCGAGTGAACGAAGTGCCGGCGCGGCCCGCGAACCTCCCAGATGCCCTCGTCCGGCTCGTCCCAGTGCTTCTCCAGGTAGCGGATCAGCTTGAGCTGGAGCAGGGACGCGTAGTCGTTGCGGGTCAGGCCCGTCATGTGCGCCAGGTGCAGCGCCTCGGTGACCTCGCCGTAGACATCCAGCTGGAGCTGGTGCGCCGCGCCGTTGCCGACCCGCACCGGCGCCGAGTTCTCGTAGCCGGGCAGCCAGTCGAGCTCCGCCTCGCCCAGCTCGCGCTCGCCCGCGATCCCGTACATGATCTGCAGGTTCTCGGGGTCGCCGGCGACCGCGCGCAGCAGCCAGTCACGCCAGGCGCGGGCCTCTTCGCGGTAGCCGGTGCGCAGCATGGACGAGAGGGTGATCGCCGCGTCGCGCAGCCAGGTGTAGCGGTAGTCCCAGTTGCGGACACCGCCGATCTCCTCGGGCAGCGACGTCGTCGGCGCGGCGACGATGCCGCCGGTCGGCGCGTACGTCAGTGCCTTCAGCGTGATCAGCGAACGGACCACAGCCTCGCGGTAGGGCCCGTGGTACGTACAGTGCTCGACCCACTCGCCCCAGAACTCCTCCGTCGCCTCAAGTGACCCCTCGGGGTCGGGGAGGGCCGGAGGCTTCTGGTGTGAGGGCTGCCACGAGAGGGTGAACGCGATCCGGTCACCCGGCGCCACCGTGAAGTCCGAGTACGTCGTCAGGTTCTTGCCGTACGTCTCCGTGGACGAGTCGAGCCACACGGAGTCGGGGCCCGCGACAGCGACCGTGCGGCCGTCGACCTTGTGCACCCACGGCACGATCCGCCCGTACGAGAAACGCATGCGCAGCGCCGAGCGCATCGGGACGCGGCCGCTGATGCCCTCCACGATCCGGATCAGCTGCGGTGCGCCGTCACGCGGCGGCATGAAATCGGTCACTCGAACCGTGCCGCGGGGGGTGTCCCACTCGGATTCGAGGATCAGTGAATCGCCGCGGTACGTCCGGCGCGCCGCGGTCGGCGGTTCGGCCTCCGCGGCGTGCGCCGGTCCCAGCCGCCAGAAGCCGTGTTCCTCCGTGCCGAGCAGGCCGGCGAAAATGGCATGCGAGTCGAAGCGTGGGAGGCACAGCCAGTCGACTGTTCCGTCCCGGCAGACCAGGGCAGCGGTCTGCATGTCTCCGATGAGTGCGTAGTCCTCGATGCGCCCGGCCACGTGCATCTCCAGTCGAACGGCCACGTACGCCCCCGGAAGGGCGATCGCTCTGCGGTCTCTGCGGTCAAGGGTTCGTGTTGGTGCGTCGTCGTAAAAACGAACTGACGAGCTCTTGTTCCGGGAGTAACGGGCGGGGGTAGTGCCGTTTGCCGGCCTGGCTCGGCAGCGAGTGTCCGAGCAGGATACGACGCAGCGCAGTGATCCGCGCGCCCGTCCCGGCAACCGAGGTGGGCCGAAAGAGTGAGCGATGGGTGAGGTTTCGGTGATGCTGTGGTGAGGCATGTGCGGAGCGTGGCCGGAAGCGGCCTCGCCCACTCGCTGTTACCCTGGTAGCCCGTGGACCGGTGCGCTTCTGCAAGCAGTCGAAGCCCCCGAACCGCAGCGACGGCACCCCCGGAAATCTCCGGACCAGGCAAGCCGGTACGCATTCCAGACCGCGACCACGGGAGCCCCCTCTTGGCCATGACGCCCAAATCCACGACGACCAAGCACATCTTCGTCACCGGGGGTGTCGCCTCCTCCCTCGGCAAGGGGCTGACGGCCTCCAGCCTGGGTGCGCTCCTCAAGGCGCGTGGTCTGCGGGTCACGATGCAGAAGCTCGACCCGTACCTGAACGTCGACCCCGGCACGATGAACCCCTTCCAGCACGGTGAGGTGTTCGTCACCAACGACGGCGCCGAGACCGACCTGGACATCGGCCACTACGAGCGCTTCCTCGACGTGGATCTGGACGGCACGGCCAACGTCACCACCGGCCAGGTCTACTCCCAGGTGATCGCCAAGGAGCGGCGCGGCGAGTACCTCGGCGACACCGTCCAGGTCATCCCGCACATCACGAACGAGATCAAGCACCGCATCCGCCGCATGGCGACGGACGACGTCGACGTCGTCATCACCGAGGTCGGCGGCACGGTCGGTGACATCGAGTCCCTGCCGTTCCTGGAGACCGTCCGCCAGGTCCGCCACGAGGTCGGTCGCGACAACGTCTTCGTCGTGCACATCTCGCTGCTGCCCTACATCGGCCCCTCAGGCGAGCTGAAGACCAAGCCGACCCAGCACTCGGTCGCCGCCCTGCGCAACATCGGTATCCAGCCGGACGCGATCGTCCTGCGCGCCGACCGCGAGGTGCCCACCGCGATCAAGCGCAAGATCTCCCTGATGTGCGACGTCGACGAGGCGGCCGTCGTCGCTGCCATCGACGCCCCGTCGATCTACGACATCCCGAAGGTCCTGCACACCGAGGGCCTGGACGCCTATGTCGTGCGCAAGCTGGACCTGCCGTTCCGCGACGTGGACTGGACGACCTGGGACGACCTGCTCGACCGCGTCCACAACCCCGACCACGAGATCGTCATGGCGCTCGTGGGCAAGTACATCGACCTGCCCGACGCCTACCTGTCGGTGACCGAGGCGCTGCGCGCCGGCGGCTTCGCCAACAAGGCCCGCGTCAAGATCAAGTGGGTCGCGTCCGACGACTGCAAGACCGCGGCCGGCGCCAAGAAGCAGCTCGGCGACGTGGACGCGATCTGCATCCCCGGCGGCTTCGGCGACCGCGGCGTGTCCGGCAAGGTCGGCGCGATCCAGTACGCCCGCGAGAACAAGATCCCGCTGCTCGGCCTCTGCCTCGGCCTGCAGTGCATCGTGATCGAGGCCGCGCGGAACCTGGCCGACATCCCCGACGCGAACTCCACCGAGTTCGACGCCGCCACCGCCCACCCGGTCATCTCTACGATGGCCGAGCAGCTCGACATCGTCGCCGGTGAGGGCGACATGGGCGGCACCATGCGCCTGGGCATGTACCCGGCGAAGCTCGCCGAGGGCTCCATCGCGCGCGAGGTGTACGACGGCAAGGAGTACGTCGAGGAGCGCCACCGTCACCGCTACGAGGTGAACAACTCCTACCGCGCCGAGCTGGAGAAGAAGGCCGGTCTGCAGTTCTCCGGCACGTCGCCGGACGGCAAGCTCGTCGAGTACGTGGAGTACCCGCGCGAGGTGCACCCTTACCTGGTCGCGACCCAGGCGCACCCCGAGCTCCGCTCCCGCCCGACCCGCCCGCACCCGCTCTTCGCGGGCCTGGTGAAGGCGGCCGTCGAGCGCAAGACCGGCGGCGCGGCGAACGGCAAGAAGGCCAAGTAAGCCATGTAGGACAAGGGTTGTACGGTTGCCGGGGTGCGTGCCTTTTGGGGTGCGTGCCCCGGTTTCTGTTTACGTGCGTAGGAGGACGTGTCGACATGACGACGATCAAGGACACCGCCGAGGAGTGGGAGGTCCGGGCGACCGCGACCCCCTTCGTCGGGAACAAGACCTCTGTGCGCACCGACGACGTGGTCATGCCCGACGGCTCGGTCGTCCGCCGCGACTACCAGGTCCACCCCGGCTCCGTCGCCGTCCTCGCCCTCGACGACCACGGCCGCGTCCTGATCCTCAAGCAGTACCGCCACCCCGTGCGGCACAAGCTCTGGGAGATCCCGGCCGGACTGCTCGACATCCCCGGCGAGAACCCGCTGCACGCGGCCCAGCGCGAGCTCTACGAGGAGGCGCACGTCAAGGCCGAGGACTGGCGCGTCCTCACCGACGTCTACACGACCCCCGGCGGCTGCTCCGAGGCCGTGCGCATCTTCCTGGCCCGCGACCTGTCCGAGGCGGAGGGCGAGCGCTTCGAGGTGGAGGACGAGGAGGCCGACATGGAGCTGGCCCGCGTCCCCCTGGAGGAGCTCGTACGCGGCGTGCTGGCCGGCGAGCTGCACAACAACTGCCTGGTGGTGGGGGCGCTCGCGCTGACCGCCGCGCAGGCCGGTGGCGGCCTGGAGTCGCTGCGGCCGGCCGAGGCTCCCTGGCCCGCCCGTCCGTTCGAGGCGTAGGCGCGGGCTGTGCACCGGAGGGGCCGATTCCCGTCGGCCCTTCCGGTCACACCATCCGCTGATCCGATTGAGGGACATCCCCGCGCCGCCCGCCAGGGAACGCCGTTCCGCCTGAACTAGGCTCTCAAAGCGTCCCGCCCGAACCCCCGGCGGGTTCGGCACAGGTGGACGGAGCGTGGCCCGTGACGGATCAGGCGGTCGAATCGAAGGACGGACTGAAGAACAGTCAGTTCCTGGGCCGCAGCCGTGAGTTGAAGGAACTGCGCGCCGACATCGAGCGCGCGGGACTCGACACGATCGCCGGACGCAAAGCGCCACGCGCGCGCGTGCTGCTCATCGCGGGCCGCCCCGGATCCGGTCGCACCGCGCTCGCCGAGGAACTCCTGAGCCAGGTCGCCGCCGGCTACCCGGACGGCATCCTGCGGACCCGCCTCACCGCCCCGGACGGCACCCGCGTCCCCACCGAACGCACCGCGCGCGAACTCCTCGACAGCCTCGACCTCCCGGCGCCCCCCGGCGAGGGCGAGGACGACCTCGCCGAGCGGCTGCGCGAAGGACTCTCCGTACGCCGGGCCGTGCTTTTCCTCGACGACGCGGCGGACGCCGAACAGGTCGACCCGCTGCTCCCGGAAACCCCCGACTGTCTGGTCGTCGCCGTGTCCGAGGGGCCGCTGACCGGAATCTCCGACGTACGGCCCTGCACGCTCGGCGGCCTCGACACGAAATCCGCCCTCGAGCTGCTCGGCCGGCACACCGGATCGGTCCGCATCACCGTCGACCCGCGCTCCGCGGAGTCCCTCGTCGAGGAGTGCGGGTCCCAGCCCGCGGCGCTGATGCTGGCGGGCGGCTGGCTCGCCGTACGTCCCAAGGAGGCCGTGGCGGACCTGGCCAAGCAGCTGCACGCCCAGGCCGACGACGGGCCCGCGCTCGCCCGCGTCTTCCAGCACGCCTACGCGTCCCTGCCGGTGCCCGCCGCCCGGATACTGCGCTACCTGTCCCTCGCCCCCGAGGGCCATGTCGACCCGCACACCGCGTCCGCGCTGGCGGGCTGCTCCGTCTCCGCCGCCCGGACCACCCTCGACGACTTCACCGTGCTGGGCCTGATCGGGCGCATCGACTCCGAGCTGCCGCAGTACGAGGTGCCCGGCTGCCTGATGCCGCTGCTGCGGGGCCTGACCGAGGCCCACGACCGGCCCGGCGAGGTGCAGCTCGCCCGCGCCCGGATGCTGGAGCGCACGGTGCGCCTGCTCCAGTCCTGCCGCGCGATCACCGAACCGGAAGGCTCGCCCGCCCGCAAGAAGCTCGCGGGGCTGCCCCGCGCCCTGCGCTTCCCGAATCCCGCTGCGGGCGCCGAGTGGCTGCGGGTCCGGCGGCCCGCGCTCCTGGCCGCCGCCCGCCTCGCCGTCGCCGACGGGGAGCTCGACACCCTGGCCAGGCGCCTGATGGCGGCCCTGACGCGGGCCCTGGCCGTCCACGTCGGCACCGAGGCCGCCGCCCCCGACCTCTACGGCATCCACCGCCTTGTCCTCGACGTCGCCGAGCGCAGGAAGCTGCCCCGTGAGAAGGCCGCTGCCCTCCTGAACCTCGCCGACCTCGACGCGCGGACCGGCCGCACCCAGGAGGCGCTCACCCGCTACCGGGCCGCTCTGGACGCCGGACGCGAAGCCAGGGACCCGTACGCGACCGGCCGCGCGATGGAATCCGTAGGCGGCACGTACCAGGAGCTGGGGGACTGGCACCGGGCTGCCGACTGGTACGGGCGCGCCCTCGCCCAGCGGCTCACCCGCGGCGAGCGCGCCGACGCCGCGCGGCTGCACGGACGCATCGGCACGGTGAACACGTACGCGGGCCGCTACGGCGACGCGCTGCGCAGCTGGCGCTCGGCCGCCGCCGGGTACCGCAAGGAGGGTGATGTCGCAGCTCAGGCGCGGGCGTTGAGCGAGATGGCGCGTGTCCAGGAGTACGCGGGCCGGCCCGAGGAGTCGCTGCGCACCTGCCATGAAGCGGTCGAGTGGGCGCGCCAGGCCAAGGACGTGCGACTGCAGGCCGCGCTGCAGCTCCGCCTGGCCGACACGCTCGACCGGCTCGGCGATCCCGCGGCCGCCAAACTGCACCGTGGTGCGGCCGAGCGCATGCTGGGAGAGGAGCTGCCGATCGAAGGAAAGACCCCAGAACAGGGCGCTGACACCTACGAAATCCGCAGTGCATCCGAGGAAGATTGATGCTTTGAAAGGCTAGACAGCTAGAAATCCTTCATTAGACTGGCTCCGCCGCGTACTTCCGTGGTGTCTCCCGGTGCGCCCCCTGACGCGCTGGTATGTAGTGCATTGCCCGAGAAATCCCTGAGCCAAGGACCGTGATCGACGATGAAGGTCGGCATCCCCCGCGAGGTCAAGAACAACGAGTTCCGGGTGGCCATCACCCCCGCTGGTGTGCACGAGCTCGTGCGCAACGGCCACCAGGTCTTCGTCGAGCAGAACGCCGGCGTCGGCTCCTCGATCACGGACGACGAGTACGTCTCGGCCGGTGCGCAGATCCTCGGCACCGCCGACGAGGTCTGGGCCACCGCTGACCTGCTCCTGAAGGTCAAGGAGCCGATCGCGGAGGAGTACCACCGCCTCCGCAAGGACCAGACGCTCTTCACCTACCTGCACCTCGCCGCCTCCAAGGAGTGCACGGACGCGCTCCTCGAGTCCGGCACCACGGCCATCGCCTACGAGACGGTCGAGACCCCGAACCGCGCGCTCCCGCTGCTCGCCCCGATGTCCGAGGTCGCGGGCCGCCTGGCCCCGCAGGTCGGCGCCTACCACCTGATGGCCGCCAACGGCGGCCGCGGTGTCCTGCCGGGCGGTGTCCCGGGCGTGCTCGCCGCCAGGGCCGTCGTCATCGGCGGCGGCGTCTCCGGCTGGAACGCCGCGCAGATCGCCATCGGCATGGGCTTCCACGTGACCCTGCTCGACCGCGACATCAACAAGCTCAAGGAAGCCGACAAGATCTTCGGTACGAAGATCCAGACCGTCGTCTCCAACGCCTTCGAGCTCGAGAAGGCGTGCCTCGAGGCGGACCTCGTCATCGGTGCCGTCCTCATCCCGGGTGCCAAGGCCCCGAAGCTGGTCACCAACGAGCTCGTCTCCCGCATGAAGCCGGGAAGTGTCCTTGTCGACATCGCGATCGACCAGGGCGGCTGCTTCGAGGACTCGCACCCGACGACGCACGCCGAGCCGACCTTCCCGGTCCACAACTCGGTCTTCTACTGCGTCGCCAACATGCCCGGCGCCGTGCCCAACACGTCGACGTACGCGCTGACGAACGCCACGCTGCCGTACATCGTCGAGCTCGCGAACCGTGGCTGGGTCGAGGCCCTGCGCCGCGACCCGGCGCTCGCCCTGGGCCTCAACACCCATGACGGCAAGGTCGTTTACCGCGAGGTCGCCGAGTCCCACGGCCTCGAGTACACCGAGCTGGAGTCCCTCCTCGGCTGACGCCGACGACTCATCGACCACTTTCGTCAACGGAAGTCGTCAATCTCACGCCTGCGGCCGGACCTTGTGAGGGGTCCGGCCGTATGCGTATCACTTACGCATCAATGCGGACTTGGTCAACTCGCCTCGAACGTAACCCTTTAACCGATTCGCGCACCCGCGAAACGCTTCGAACCGACGCCGTGCACCCTTGACACAAGGGTGTTCCGTTGCCGACACATCGGGCCGGGTAAGGCGGATTGTGTTGCTGCGGACCGGTGACACGCCATAGAGTCGCCAACCGTCGGCATGGTGCCACGCTGACCTATCTAGAAGTTTCCTGGTCACCAAGGAGGTAAGACGACTTGTGAATGAGTCGACATTTACTCCCGGGGGTGGTCAACCAGGAACGGTTGCGAGGGAGCAAGGTCCCGCGGGGCTCGAGGCTGTCGGCTCCGTCGCGGTCCGTACCTTTGCCGCCCGTCAGAGCAGCCCCCTGCAGACGCAGACAGCACCCCAGAGCATGGATGGCCATCACGTGAACGCCATGGCCGGCGACCGAAGTGGCGAACGCACCCACTTCGCCGACTACGACGAACTGCCCGAGGGGCACTTCTACGACCCCGACGCCGAGTACGAGCCGGACCCCGAGTACGCGGCCACGCTCGCGCCCGACGCTGCCCGTCAGCGCCGCGAGCGTGTGGGCCCGACCGGGCGCCCGCTCCCGTACTTCCCGATCCCAGGCCCGCTGACCGACCACGGCCCCGCGAAGATCATCGCGATGTGCAACCAGAAGGGCGGCGTCGGCAAGACCACGTCGACCATCAACCTGGGTGCCGCGCTCGCGGAGTACGGACGCCGGGTCCTGCTCGTCGACTTCGACCCGCAGGGCGCGCTCTCGGTCGGTCTCGGCGTGAACCCGATGGAACTCGACCTGACGGTCTACAACCTGCTCATGGAGCGGGGCATGGCCGCGGACGAGGTCCTCCTGAAGACCGCGGTTCCGAACATGGACCTGCTGCCGAGCAACATCGACCTGTCCGCCGCCGAAGTGCAGTTGGTGAGCGAGGTCGCGCGCGAGTCCACGCTCCAGCGGGCGTTGAAGCCGCTGATGGCCGACTACGACTACATCGTGATCGACTGTCAGCCCTCGCTCGGCCTGCTCACCGTGAACGCCCTGACGGCGGCTCACAAGGTGATCGTGCCGCTCGAATGCGAGTTCTTCGCGCTGCGCGGTGTCGCGCTGCTCACGGAGACCATCGAGAAGGTCCAGGAGCGGCTCAACCCCGACCTGGAGCTCGACGGCATCCTCGCCACGATGTACGACTCCCGCACGGTGCACAGCCGTGAGGTGCTCGCGCGTGTGGTCGAGGCGTTCGACGATCACGTCTACCACACCGTGATCGGCCGGACCGTGCGCTTCCCGGAGACCACGGTCGCCGGTGAGCCGATCACGACGTACGCCTCCAACTCGGTCGGCGCGGCCGCCTATCGCCAGCTCGCCAGGGAGGTGCTCGCCCGGTGTCACGCCGAGTGAGTCTGCCGGGGGCCGACGAACTGTTCCGTACGACCGGGGGGATGGGGCTCCAGGCCTCCTCCCCGAGGCGCCCGGTCAACGGTGAGGCACGGGTGCCCGCGCCGGCGGGTGAGAGCGACGCCGTCGCCGCCGAGGAGAAGCAGCGCGGCGAGGGCGGTGAGAGCGCCGAACACGCGGCGGCGGACGACGAGTCGGGCGAGTCCCGCAGCCGTGCCACCGAGGGCGACAAGCCCGCGGGGCGCCGCCCGCCGCAGGGGCAGGAAGGTTCTGCCTCCGCGGGGTCGTCGCGCAAGCGCTCCCGGGCGGCCGCCAACCGGCGGCCCAGCGGGCGTGAGCGGCACGACGAGAAGATCACGGTGTATGTCTCCGCCGAGGAGCTGATGGACCTCGAGCACGCGCGCCTCGTGCTCCGCGGGGAGCACGGGCTCGCCGTGGACCGTGGCCGCATCGTCCGCGAAGCGGTCGCCGTCGTGCTGGCCGACCTCGAATCGCGCGGAGACGCGAGCATTCTCGTACGCCGACTGCGCGGGCGGTAGCGATAACGTCCGCCTGATGCCCGGATACGACGACGACTCCTCCACGCCCGGCCGGGGCGCGCGGCGACGCGCGCTGGGCCGGGGGCCGGGGACGACGCGGCTGCCGGCACCGGAGCCGGAGCTTGTTCCTGAGCCGGAGCTTGTTCCTGAGCCGGAGCTTGTTCCTGAGCCGGATGCCGTCCCTGAGTCGGAAGTTCAGGAGCTTGCGGGTCCCGGCCCGGATCTGGAGATTCAGGAGCCCGCGGGCTCCGGCCCGGAACCGGAACTTGAGCAGCCTGTGCCCGATGACGGGCGGTTCAAGGTACGGCTGGCGAACTTCGAGGGGCCCTTCGATCTGCTCCTCCAGCTGATCTCCAAACACAAGCTGGACGTCACCGAGGTCGCCCTGTCCAAAGTGACCGACGAGTTCATGGTGCACATCCGCGCCATGGGGCCCGAGTGGGATCTCGACCAGACCACCGAGTTCCTCGTCGTCGCCGCCACGCTCCTCGATCTCAAGGCCGCCCGGCTGCTGCCGACCGCCGAGGTCGAGGACGAGGCCGACCTCGCGCTCCTCGAAGCGCGTGACCTCCTGTTCGCCCGGCTGCTCCAGTACCGCGCGTACAAGAAGATCGCCGACATCTTCAGCGAGCGGCTCGACGAGGAGGCGCGGCGCTATCCGCGGACCGTCGGTCTGGAGCCGCACCACGCCGAGCTGCTGCCGGAAGTCGTCATCAGCATCGGGGCGGAAGGATTCGCCCGGCTCGCAGTGAAGGCCATGCAGCCCAGGCCGAAGCCCCAGGTGTACGTCGACCACATCCACGCCCCGCTGGTCAGCGTGCGCGAGCAGGCCGGGATCGTCGTGGCGCGGCTGCGGGAGCTGGGCGAGGCGAGTTTCCGGGTGCTGGTGGAGGACACCGACGACACCCTGACCGTCGTGGCCCGCTTCTTGGCGCTCCTGGAGCTGTACCGGGAGAAGGCCGTGAGCCTGGAGCAGGAGGAGGCCCTGGGGGAGCTTCTCGTGCGCTGGACCGGCGGGGAGAGCGAGGGGGAGCCGACCGTCACGGACGAGTTCGACAGGCCTCCCGAGACGGCCGGCAAAGACGGTGGAGAGACGAAGGCCGAGCGGGGCGGGGCGGAGGAGGAGCAGGCATGACGGGCATGAGCGGGCAGGAAGTCGTCGCCGGGGCCGACCGGGTCGCCGAGCTGGATCTCAGGCCGGCCCTGGAGGCCGTACTGATGGTCGTCGACGAGCCGGCGACCGAGGAGCACCTCGCGAAGATCCTGGACCGGCCCCGAAGGGCCGTGGCGGACGCCCTGCGGGCGCTGGCGGACGAGTACACGGTTCAGGGCCGCGGCTTCGAGCTGAGGCTCGTGGCGGGCGGCTGGCGGTTCTACACCCGGCCGCAGTACGCGGCGGCCGTGGAGCGCTTCGTGCTCGACGGGCAGCAGGCCCGGCTCACCCAGGCTGCCCTGGAGACGCTCGCGGTCGTCGCGTACCGCCAGCCGGTCAGCCGCTCGCGGGTCTCCGCGGTGCGCGGGGTGAACTGTGACGGCGTGATGCGGACCCTCCTCCAGAGGGGCCTCGTGGAGGAGGCGGGCGCGGAACCCGAAACAAGTGCGATCCTGTACAGGACGACGAACTACTTTCTGGAGCGGATGGGCCTGCGCGGCCTGGACGAGCTCCCGGAACTCGCGCCCTTCCTTCCGGAGGCGGACGCGATCGAGGCCGAGACGCAGGAAGGGGTCCCGTCGTTCGACCCGGACGCACCCGATGCGCCGGGTTACGAGGACGCAGACGACTAGACGGAACTTTTGATGCGAAGCAGCAGCAGCGGCAGGAACAGCAGCGGAAACAACGGCGGGAGCCGTGGTGGCAACAGCGGCGGCCGCGGCAGCAGTGGCGGCGGTGGCGGTCGCGGCGGCAGCACCGGCGGCGGTGGCCGCGGTGGCAGCGGCGGTGGCGGCGGTGCTCGCGGCGGCAGCACCGGCGGCGGTCGCGGGAACTACCGGGGTGCCGGCAACGACCGTGACGAGAAGCAGGGCCGGCCGAGCAAGCCGCGTCCCGAGGAGCGTCGCTACGACGTGAGCCCCGGCGACAGCGGCGGTGCCGGGCCGAGGAAGGGCCGGGGCGCGGCAGCGCGCGGCGGTGCCAAGGGCGGCCCCCGTGCCTCTCAGGGCACCGGTGCCCGCGGCAGCGGTCGCGGCGCCCCGTCGACCTCTCGGGAGTACGACGCCCGGCAGGAGGAGCGCAACCGCGACCGTTACGCGGGCAGGCCCACCGTCAAGACCCCCAAGACCTTCCCGGGCGCCGAGCAGGAGGGCGAGCGGCTCCAGAAGGTGCTCGCGCGGGCCGGTTACGGCTCCCGGCGCGCCTGCGAGGAGCTCGTCGAGCAGGCCAGGGTCGAGGTCAACGGCCAGATCGTGCTCGAGCAGGGCCTGCGCGTCGACCCCGAGAAGGACGAGATCAAGGTCGACGGCCTGACCGTGGCCACGCAGTCGTACCAGTTCTTCGCGCTGAACAAGCCGGCCGGTGTCGTCTCCACCATGGAGGACCCCGACGGCCGCCAGTGCCTGGGCGACTACACGAACAACCGCGAGACGCGGCTGTTCCACGTCGGGCGGCTCGACACCGAGACCGAGGGCATCATTCTGCTCACCAACCACGGAGAGCTGGCCCACCGCCTCACGCACCCCAAGTACGGCGTGAAGAAGACCTACCTCGCGCACATCGTGGGCCCGATCCCGCGCGACCTGGGCAAGCAGCTCAAGGACGGCATCCAGCTGGAGGACGGGTACGCGAAGGCGGACCACTTCCGCGTCGTCGAGCAGACCGGCAAGAACTACCTCGTCGAGGTCACCCTGCACGAGGGCCGCAAGCACATCGTGCGGCGCATGCTCGCCGAGGCCGGGTTCCCGGTCGACAAGCTGGTGCGGGTGTCCTTCGGGCCGATCGCGCTGGGCGACCAGAAGTCGGGCTGGCTGCGGCGCCTGTCCAACACCGAGGTCGGCATGCTGATGCAGGACGTCGACCTGTAAGCGGTCTCCTGAAGCGCCCGAGCCCGCCGCTTCGGCGGTGCCTGGCTCTTGTGTGTGCCACCCCCCTCTCTTTATAGTCGGTAAGACCATAAAGAGAGGGGGGTGGTGTGCGTGCAGGGCTATGACAAGTACGCCTTCGAGCCCTTCGCCGTCACCGTCGATCTGGCCGTATTCACGATCCGGGACGGCGCGCTGAGGGTGCTGCTGGTCGAGCGGGGACAGGACCCGTACGCGGGACGCCTGGCGCTGCCCGGCGGTTTCGTCCTGCCCGACGAGTCCGCGGAGACGGCGGCGGCGCGCGAACTGGCCGAGGAGACCGGCCTGTCCGACGTCACCGGACTGCACCTGGAACAGCTGCGCACCTACAGCGACCCGGACCGCGACCCCCGCATGCGGGTCGTCTCCGTCGCGTTCGCGGCCCTGGTGCCCGATCCGCCCGAGGTGCGCGGGGGCGGTGACGCCGCCCGCGCGGACTGGCTGCCGTACGGCACGGGCGCGTACGGCCC
Source organism: Streptomyces sp. NBC_01445 (assembly GCF_035918235.1). Lineage (NCBI taxonomy): Bacteria > Bacillati > Actinomycetota > Actinomycetes > Kitasatosporales > Streptomycetaceae > Streptomyces > Streptomyces sp. NBC_01445. The sequence goes on from NZ_CP109485.1 coordinate 7,697,932, forward strand.
GCTCGCCTTCGACCACGACCGGATCCTCACCGACGCGCACGACCGCGTCGGCGCCGGCATCGAGAACACCTGCCTGGCCACGGCCTTCTGCCCGCCCGAGTTCACCCTCGGCGAGCTGCGGGGTGTCTACGAAGCGGTGTGGGGCGCCGGCCTCGACCCCGCCAACTTCCGGCGCAAGGTCCTCGCCACCCCCGGCTTCGTCGAACCGGTGCACGGTGCCGCCCGGCTCACCGGCGGCCGCGGGAAACCCGCCGCGCTCTACAAGGCAGGGCCCGCCACCGCCCTGCACCCGCCCTTGCTCAGGCCCCCCGCGGAAGGACGACCCTCATGACGAAGCGTGCGGCGACCGGCTCTCTCATAGGGCTCGCCCTGGGGGACGCGCTCGGCTTCCCGACCGAGTTCAACGACGTGCCGTCGATCCTCGCCAAGTGCGGGCCCTGGCGGCAGATGGCCCTGACCAGGCCCGCGATCGTCAGCGACGACACCCAGATGACGCTCGCCCTCGGGCGCGGCCTGCGCACCTCGATGGACCGCGGCGTGCTCGCGCCGCTGCGCATGACGCGGCCCGTGCGCGAGGAGTTCATCGACTGGTACCAGTCGCCCGAGAACAATCGCGCCCCCGGCAACACCTGCCTCCAGGCCTGCGACCTCCTCACGCGCGGCAAGCCCTGGCAGGAGGCCAGCCGCATCGGGTCCAAGGGCTGCGGCGCCAACATGCGCGTCGCGCCGGTCGGCCTCGCCCCCGGCCTCAGCGACGAACAGCGCGCGGGCGCCGCCCAGTTGCAGTCCGGACTCACCCACGGCCACCCCACGGCCCTCGCCGCGTCCGACCTCACCGCGCACGCCGTCCACCTCCTCGCCCAGGGCGCGGAGCCGACAGGCCTCGTCGGGATGCTGCGCTCGTACGCGTACGAGAACCGGCAGAAGTACCACGAGGCCTGGCTCGGCGACCTGTGGGCGCACGCCGCCGATCCGGACCCGGAGCACTTCATCGCCCGCGGCTGGGACGACTGCCTGGCCGCGCTCGAACGGCTCCAGGCGGCGCTGGCCTCGCCGTCGCCCGAGACCGACCCGTGCCTGGCCACCGGGGCGGGCTGGATCGCCGAGGAGGCGCTCGCCACCGGCCTGCTCTGCTTCCTGCTCTTCGTCGACGAACCCGTCACCGCCCTGCGCCGCGCCGCCTGTACCTCGGGCGACTCGGACTCGATCGCCTGCCTCACGGGGGCTTTCGCCGGGGCGTACCTGGGCGACGAGGTGTGGCCGGCGGACTGGTCGGAACGGATCGAGTACCGGAGCGACCTGCTGTCGCTCGGCGCGCTCTGGGACGGTTGATCGATGACGACCGACGAAGCCACGACGACGTACGGGTCCCCGCCGGCGGGCGACACGGGCGCCCTGCGTGCCGCGGGCGTGCCCGACGCCGAGCTCGGGCGGATCGTCGCCGAGCAAGCCGACCCCCTGCTGTTCGCGACGGTCTCGGGGGCGCACCTCTACGGGTTTCCCTCCCGGGACTCCGACATCGACCTGCGCGGTGTCCATCTGCTGCCCGTCGAGGCGCTCGTCGGACTGCGCGAGCCGGAGGAGACCCGGACCCGGATGTGGGACACCGACGGTCTCGAGATGGACCTCGTCACCCATGACCTGCGCAAGTTCGTCCGCCTGCTCCTCCGGCGCAACGGTTACGTGCTGGAGCAGCTGCTCTCCCCGCTCGTCGTGCACACCACCGACGCCCACGCCGAACTCGCGGCGCTCGCGCCCGGTGTCCTCACCCCGCACCACGCCCACCACTACCGGGGCTTCGCCAACACCCAGTGGCGCCTGTTCGACAGGACGCAGGAGCTCAAGCCGCTGCTGTACACGTTCCGGGCGCTGCTCACCGGCATCTTCCTGATGCGCACCGGTGAGGTGCAGGCTCATCTGCCCACGCTCCTGGGCGAGTTGGAGGCGCCCTCATATCTGCCGGAGCTGATCGCGGCGAAGGCGGAGGCAGAGCACGGGGCGGCCGACGTCGGCCACGCGCGCGTGGCCGACGACATAGAGGCGCTGCACGCCGTCCTCGACGCCGCGCAGGAGGGCTCAGCGCTGCCGGACGCCCCGACCGTCCACGACGCCCTGCACGACCTCGTCGTACGGCTCCGGCTGAAGGGCTGACGCCCGCCGGACCTCGAACAGGAAGTCCGCCACCCGCGCCCGGTCCGGCTCGGCCGGCAGCGGGGTGCGGACGGCGGCCTCCTCCGCCTCGGCGCCCAGGCGCGCCATCCGGGCCACCACGTCGTCCCAGGAAACCTCGCCCCGCTTCACCGCGAGCAGCGCCGCACGGTCATCACCCACGTCGAGGGTCAGCCGGCCGGTGCGGAGCAGATCGCGGCAGGAGGCGAGGAGCCGCAGCAGATGCATCGCGTGCTTCCAGCGCGGAGCGCCGTACTGGCGGACATCGGCGTCGAGCTTCTTGCGCTGGCCCAGCGCGTAGCCCGTGAACGTGGCGTGGACCTGCTGGGACAGGAACGCCTCACGCAGGTCGAGCAGTTCGCGACCGGTGTCGGTGACGTGCTCGACGAGCGGTGAGTGCAGGCACTCCAGGATGTTCGGATTGGCCCGCAGGGCGAGCTCGCAGAAGCGCTCAAGTTCCCAGGAGAACTGCTCGTCCGCCGGACCGTCGGCATGCGTCGGCGGCTTCTCGAACCGCCAGAACATCGGCGTCGGTGCCACGAAGACGCCCCGGCGGTCGGTGTCGCTGCCGTCCGTGGCCAGGCCGAACGCCCGCGACCCCATCACGCAGGAGTAGATCGTGTGGTCGCGTACCAGGTCGAGGGCCTCTGCCATGGACGGAGCGTACGGGCTGCGCCCGGCCGGGACGGAGCGAATTTCCGGCGTCCGTGATCTTCGGGAGAGCGGGGGCCGCCTGAGTGGCGACCGAGTGTGGTTCGGGTCACATTGGCAGGGTTCGTGGACTCCAGAAGCGGGCCCACGCAAGACTCCAAGAACCTCCCGAAAGGCGTGACCATGGCGGGTAACAACGATCTGGGAAGCCTGCTCAGCGGCCTCCTCGGTGACAAGGCGGGCGGCTCGGCGGGCGGGGTCCTGACCTCGCTCCTGGCCGCGTTCGCCAAGAGCCAGGGCGGCTCGGCGGGCGGCAACTCGCTGGGCGGCCTCCTGGAGACACTCGCCAAGTCGGGCCTCGGCGGGCAGGCGCAGTCCTGGGTCGGCACCGGCTCGAACGAGCAGCTGACCCCGGACCAGGTCAAGGAGGCCCTGCCGGACGCCACGCTCCAGAAGGTGGCGGCCGAGTCGGGCGTCAGCCCGGACCAGGCGGCGCACGACATCGCGAGCGCCCTGCCCACGGCCGTCGACAAGCTGACCCCGCAGGGCGAGGTGCCGAGCGTCTCGCTCGACGAGCTGGTCAAGGCGCAGAAGCTCTGAGGCAGCGCACCGCATCGCACCCCAGCGCGGCGCCCCGTCTCGGCAGGCGGGCGCCGCGCGCCGGTGTCCGGGGGGCTGGCTAGGCTTGGCACCTCATCAGCCTGTACGTACGCGAGCAAGGAGCGACACCGTGGCGGTACGAGCGGTCCGGGGCGCCGTCCAACTCGAACGGGACGAAGCCGGACACATGGACGAGCAGGTCAGCGAGCTGCTCACCGCCATCCTCGAGCGGAACGCGCTGACCTCCGACGACCTGATCTCGATCTGGTTCACGGCCACCCCCGATCTGCACTCCGACTTCCCGGCCGCCGCTGCGCGCAAGCTGGGCATCGTCGACGTGCCGCTGATCTGCGCGCAGGAGCTCGACATCGAGGGAGCGCTGCCGCGCGTCGTGCGCGTCCTCGCCCATATCGAGTCCGAGCTGCCGAAGTCCGGGATCGCGCACGTGTACCTCGGTGCCGCGGCCGCCCTGCGCAAGGACATCGCCCAGTGAGAACCGCCCTCGTCATCGGCACCGGTCTCATCGGTACCTCCGCCGCCCAGGCGCTCGCCTCGCGCGGCGTGCACGTCCACCTCGCCGACCACGACCCGACGCAGGCCCGCACCGCCGCCGCACTCGGAGCCGGCACCGACGAGGCGCCCGAGGGACCCGTGGACCTGTGTCTGGTGGCCGTGCCGCCCGCGCACGTCGCGACGACCCTGGCCGACGCGATGCGGCGCGGAGTGGCCCGCGGGTACCTCGACGTCGCCAGCGTCAAGGGCGGCCCGCGCCGCGATCTTGAGGCACTCGGCCTGGACCTCAGCCCCTACATCGGTACGCACCCCATGTCGGGCCGCGAGCGCAGCGGGCCCCTGGCGGCCACCGCGGATCTCTTCGAGGGCCGCCCCTGGGTGCTGACCCCCACCCGCGACACCGACACCGAGGTCCTGAACCTCGCGCTGGAACTGGTCGCGCTGTGCCGGGCCGTCCCCGTCGTCATGGACGCGGACGCCCACGACCGCGCCGTCGCCCTCGTCTCCCACATGCCGCACCTGGTCTCCAGCATGGTCGCGGCGCGCCTTGAGCACGCCGAGGAGTCGGCCGTACGCCTGTGCGGCCAGGGCATCCGGGATGTGACGCGCATCGCGGGTTCCGACCCCCGCATGTGGATCGACATCCTCTCCGCGAACCCGGGCCCGGTCGCCGACCTGCTCTCCGCGGTCTCCGCCGACATCGACGAGACGGTGAGCGCCCTGCGCTCCCTCCAGTCCTCGGACGAGGCGAAGCGGAGCGAGGGCGTCACCGGCATCGGGGAAGTCCTGCGCCGCGGGAACGCGGGCCAGGTCCGCGTCCCCGGAAAGCACGGCGCGGCCCCGGCGGCGTACGACACCGTGGCGGTCCTCATCTCCGACCAGCCCGGCGAGCTGGCCCGGATCTTCGCCGACGCGGGCGCCGCGGGCGTCAACGTGGAGGACGTCCGCATCGAGCACGCGACCGGCCAGCAGGCGGGCTTCGTCCAGCTGCTGGTCCAGCCGGCCGCGGCCCCGAAACTGACGGCCGCGCTGCGCGACCGCGGCTGGGCGATGCGCCAGTAGGGCCTGTCGTCAGGGGCTGTAAGGGCAGGGTGCCTGAGCCAGTAACCTTGTGCGGGGCGCCTTTGCGCCCCGCCTCCCTGTCCCGTGCACTGAGAAAGGTGTCCGCAGCCCCGTGGAAACCGCCGCAACCGCCGCAAGCGCCGCCCCGGCAGCAGTGATCGTCGCCATCGACGGCCCCTCCGGCACGGGCAAGTCGAGCACCTCGAAGGCCGTCGCCGCCCAGCTCGGGCTCAGCTACCTGGACACCGGCGCCCAGTACCGGGCGATCACCTGGTGGATGGTGAACAACGGCATAGACCTGACCGACCCGACGGCCATCGCCGCCGTGGCCGGCAAGGCCGAGATCGTCTCCGGCACCGACCCGTCCGCCCCGACGATCACGGTCGACGGTGTCGACGTCGCCGCTCCCATCCGCACCACCGAGGTCACCTCGAAGGTCAGCGCCGTCAGCGCCGTCCCCGAGGTGCGTGCCCGCATCACCGAGCTGCAGCGCTCCATCGCCGCCTCGGCGGAGCTGGGCATCGTCGTCGAGGGCCGTGACATCGGTACGACCGTCCTGCCCGACGCCGACCTGAAGATCTTCCTCACCGCGTCGCCGGAGGCCCGCGCGGCCCGCCGCAGCGGTGAGCTCAAGGGCGCCGACGTGAAGGCGACCCAGGAGGCCCTGATCAAGCGGGACGCCGCGGACTCCAGCCGCAAGACGTCCCCGCTGGCCAAGGCCGGCGACGCCGTCGAGGTGGACACCTCCGAGCTCACGCTCCAGCAGGTCATCGAGTGCGTCGTCACCCTCATCGGGGAGAAGCGGGCAGCGAAGTGACCGCGGCTTCCCCCTCGGAAAGAGGCGCGGAGGTCGGCCGCCGCATCGGGGTCGGCCTCATGTACGGGCTGTGGAAGCCCCGCGTCCTCGGCGCCTGGAAGGTCCCCGCGACCGGCCCGGTGATCCTGGCCGTCAACCACGCGCACAACGTCGACGGGCCGATGGTCATGGGCGTCGCGCCCAGGCCGACGCACTTCCTGATCAAGAAGGAAGCGTTCGTCGGACCGCTCGGCACGTTCCTGGGCGCCATCGGCCAGGTCGAGGTGGACCGGTCGACGGCGGACCGTACGGCGATCACGCGTGCGCTGAGCGTGCTCGACGAGGGGGGAGTCCTCGGGATCTTCCCGGAGGGCACCCGAGGGGGCGGCGACTTCGCCTCCCTGCGGGCCGGTCTCGCCTACTTCGCCGTGCGCAGTGTGGCGCCCATCGTGCCGGTGGCGGTCCTGGGAAGCACGAGGGGGCGCGGCCGGTTGATAAAGGCGCTGCCGCCACTGCGCAGCCGCGTCGACGTCGTCTTCGGGGACCCGTTCCCGGCGGGCGACGGCAGCGGGCGGCGTACGCGCAAGGCGCTGGACGAGGCGACCGTGCGCATCCAGGAGCGGCTCACCGCCCACCTGGAAAACGCCAGGCGCCTCACCGGCCACTGAGCCAGACTTTCAGTAGTGGACCGCCGTAAGCGATCAGACGGTCCACCGATCACCACGATGAACGACGAGGTACGGACTTCATGAACGACCAGATCCAGCCGGAGGGCTCGGCCGAGCACGAGCACGGGGCCCTTGGCGACGCGGAGTACGCGGAGTTCATGGAGCTCGCCGCGGTAGAGGGCTTCGACATCGAGGACGTCGAGGGCGCGATCGAGGAGGCGGGCCACGGCCCGCTGCCCGCGCTCGCCGTCGTCGGCCGCCCCAACGTCGGCAAGTCGACCCTGGTGAACCGCATCATCGGCCGCCGCGAGGCCGTCGTCGAGGACAAGCCGGGCGTCACCCGCGACCGTGTCTCGTACGAGGCCGAGTGGGCGGGCCGCCGCTTCCGGCTCGTCGACACGGGCGGCTGGGAGCAGGACGTCCTCGGCATCGACGCGTCCGTGGCCGCGCAGGCCGAGTACGCGATCGAGACCGCCGACGCGGTCGTCTTCGTCGTCGACGCGACGGTCGGCCCGACGGACACCGACCTCGCGGTCGTACGGCTGCTGCGCAAGGCCGGCAAGCCGGTCGTGCTGTGCGCCAACAAGGTGGACGGGCCGAGCGGCGAGGCGGACGCCACCGCCCTGTGGTCCCTCGGTCTCGGCGAGCCGTACCCGGTCTCGGCCCTGCACGGCCGCGGCACCGGCGACATGCTGGACGCCGTCATCGAGGCGCTCCCCGACGCCCCGGCGCAGACCTTCGGCACCGCGATCGGCGGCCCCCGCCGCATCGCCCTCATCGGCCGCCCGAACGTCGGCAAGTCCTCCCTCCTGAACAAGGTGGCGAACGAGGACCGCGTCGTCGTGAACGAGCTGGCGGGCACCACCCGCGACCCGGTCGACGAGCTGATCGAGCTCGGCGGCAAGACCTGGAAGTTCGTCGACACGGCGGGCATCCGCAAGCGGGTCCACCTCCAGCAGGGCGCGGACTACTACGCCTCGCTGCGCACCGCCGCTGCCGTCGAGAAGGCGGAGGTCGCGGTCATCCTGATCGACGCGTCCGAGTCGATCTCGATCCAGGACCAGCGCATCGTGACGATGGCCGTCGAGGCGGGCCGCGCGATCGTCGTCGCGTACAACAAGTGGGACACGCTCGACGAGGAGCGGCGCTACTACCTGGAGCGTGAGATCGAGACGGAGCTCGCGCAGGTCGCGTGGGCGCCCCGGGTGAACGTGTCGGCGACGACCGGGCGCCACATGGAGAAGCTCGTCCCCGCGATCGAGACGGCACTCGACGGCTGGGAGACGCGCGTTCCGACGGGCCGGCTCAACGCCTTCCTGGGGGAGCTGGTGGCCTCGCACCCGCACCCGATCCGCGGCGGCAAGCAGCCCCGCATCCTCTTCGGTACGCAGGCCGGCACGAAGCCGCCGCGGTTCGTGCTCTTCGCCTCCGGCTTCATCGAGGCCGGCTACCGGCGGTACGTGGAGCGGCGCCTTCGCGAGGAGTTCGGTTTCGGGGGGACGCCGATCCACATTTCGGTCCGGGTGCGCGAGAAGCGCGGCCGCAAGAAGTGAGCTAGCGCCTAGCGTTCGCGGCGTGGACCGGGCGGCAGTGCGGCAGGGAGGTTGCTCCCGGTGCTGTGCTGCCGCCCGTTCGTGTGCCAGGAGCCGGTCGGCGGCGAGCTGTGGACGTGCTGCGGTTCGTGGTACGACGCGCTGTGCCGGCCGCTGGTGCTGTGGTGCACGGCGTACAGGCTCGAGCCGAACGCGGAGAACGAGAGGTTCTCCTCGCCGCTGCGGTCGCCCGGCAGGGCCCGGAAGGACCGGCGGTACTCCGAGTACAGGGCGTCGTAGATCGGTGTGGCCGAGCGGCCACCCGCCGATTCGTGCGTCCCGCGCATGGCGGGGATCGGGGTCGGATACTGCGGGCGGCGAGGGAGGTCGTATGCGTGCACGTAGGTGCCAACGACCCGCACACCCTCACGGATGCGGCCCCTGCTGCGCTTTCGCAGGCCGAGGGGGGTGCGAGCGGCGCACGCGGAGGTGCACGGAACGGCGTCCGGGGGCCGGGTACGACCGTGGGCCGGGCACACGCCCGGCCCACGGTCACCTCGGCTCGTGACGGAGCGTCACGTACCGGCCAGCGGCATCGTCGCACCGACGAGCAGCCCGTTCACCGCGGCCTTGTCGAGGGCGTCGCGAAGCAGGTCCTCGCGGGGCTGGCGGCCGATCGTGCCGGACGGGGCGGCGAAGACGAGGACGGAGTTCGTCTTGTTCGCCGCGGCGCGCCAGCTGTCGGTGACGTGCAGCGGCTGGTGCGCCTGCCACCACGCGACCTGACCCAGACCGGCGGTGCCGGGCTGCAGTACGGCGTGCAGCTGGCCCATGGCGAGCAGCACGGACCAGCCGTGCAGCACCGGCGGCACCTGGCCGACCTGGGCGGTCGGCGTGAAGCCCTGCTCCACGAGGAGGGTCAGGAACTCGTCCATGCCGCTCGTCGCGCCGGGGCGGGCGATCGGCCCGGTCGGCTCGACGACGAGCGCGGGGTGCAGCTCACCTGCGATCAGGACGAGCCCGCTGGTCACGCCGAGCACGGCCTGCTGCGGCTGCGGGGCGGCCTGCCCGGGAATGGGCTGCGCCGCGGGGGACGGGACGGGGGACGCCGCGGCGGGTGCGCCGCCGTCGCCGGTGATGGAACGTACGGCTCCCTGCAACTGCTCCTCGGACACCTGGACGACCTGCGAGGGCAGGCAGGTGGAGTGGGCGAAGGCGAGGACGGCGGTCTCGTCGCCGATGAACAGGACGGTGCTGGTGCGCTCCTGTTCCGAATCGCCCGGAGTACGGCAGGACGTGCAGTCGTACGTGCCCGGGGCGTTCTCTCCGGCGAGCAGCCGGTCGGCTTCTGCGTCGCCGATCTCGGCGCGTACGTCGTCGCTGACGTCGAGCATGCGCGGCACGGGTGGCTCCTCGGATTCGGTGTGTTGCTGCGTCGAATGCGGCCGGGCGGCCCCGGCTCATAAAGAAGACAACGGATGATCTGTGCCGGGGGTCACGCCCGGAAGGGGACGGAATCGACCCATCCACCGCGCGGCGCGAACCGGTGGTCGGAATCAATCGCTCCACATCAACTCCCTTTGGGTGTAAGGGGGTTGATGCAGGGAGGCGGGTTCCAGGTCGTCATGCCCACAGGTCGACAAATCCTGAAATCGTGCAATGAAGCAGGTGGCTGAAAACAGTCGTTGGCGCATATGCGTCTTCCGCGGTCCGGGTGGCGGCCGACCGGGTGGGGCCGGGTCCGGCGCAGGGCGCGGCTCGGCGGAGGCGTGTGCTCGTCTGCCTAGCGTGACGCGATGCGCCCCATGCCCGTGATCCGCAAGCGCCCCGCACGCCGCTTCCTTCTCGCGGCTCTGCCGGCCCTGTTCACCGCCCTGCTCGCCCCCGCGGCCGCCGCCTCGCCGTCACTGGATCCCGGCCCCGGGCATCTGAACCTCGATGTGTCCGAGTGCGTCAAGGACCAGTGGCCGTGGGGCTGCCTGGCCGAATGCGAGAGCACCGGGCGCTGGCACATCAACAGCGGCAACGGCTACTACGGAGGGCTGCAGTTCTTGCAGTCCACCTGGGAGGAGCACGGCGGCCTCAGGTACGCCCCGCGCGCGGACCTCGCGACGCGCGCCGAGCAGATCGCGGTCGCCGAGAAGGTGCTGGGCGCCCAGGGCTGGCGTGCCTGGCCCGTCTGCTCCAAGGTCCTCGAGCTCGACGGTCGCGTCCATGTGGTCGAGCAGGGCGAGACCCTCAGCTCGATCGCCGCGCGCTACGGGGTCAAGGGCGGCTGGCAGGCGCTCTACGAGGCCAACGACCAGATGGTCGGCAACCGTCCCGACCGCCTCAACAGCGGCACCGTGCTGCTCATCCCGAAGGCATCGGCCAAGAGCCTCAGCTGACTTCGGCGGCCCCGCCGGCGAACACGGCGGCGCCGCGCCGCAGTTCGGGTGGGTCACTCAAGAGGGTGACGTCACCACGAACTGCTTCTTGGTATCTCAGCCCTCCTACCTGCCTTGATGTCGGAAAGCGTCAAAAGGTTCCACAAATCGTCTCTCAATCACGCATCCGTTCTGGAACAAGATGGTGATGAAGCCCAACCTCTGCCCCCGCATCCCTGTCTAACCACGCGGTAGGCGGACGAGACGGACTGTCCGCGAGGAACAGTGGAATACGGGGACGCATGCAGATTTCTTTCCTGATTCACAATGCGTACGGAATCGGAGGGACGATTCGGACGACGTACAACCTCGCGAACACGCTTGCCGAACAGCACGACGTCGAGGTGGTCTCCGTCCTGCGCCACCGTGACGAGCCGGTCTTCAGGCCCGACCCGAGGGTCCGGGTCCGCCACCTCGTCGACATCCGCAAGGGCACCCCGGGCTACGAGGGCGACAGCCCCGAATACCGCACCCCCGCCACGACGTTCCCGCGCGCCGAGGGCCGCTACGACCAGTACAACGCGCTCACCGACCGCCGGATCGCCGAGCACTTGCGCGCGATCGACGCCGATGTCGTCGTCGGCACCCGCCCGGGACTCAATGTGCACCTGGCCCGCCAGACCCGGCGGGGCCCCCTGCGCGTCGGCCAGGAACACCTCACGCTCGACAGCCACCCGACCGCGCTGCGCAGGCAGTTGCGCGCGGTCTACCCGCGGCTCGACGCGCTCACCACGACCACGGAGGCCGACGCCCGGGCGTACCGCGCGAAGATGCGGCTGCCCGGCGTACGCATCGAGGCCGTGCCGAACCCCGTGCCCGCGCCGGGCGTCGAACCCGCGGACGGCTCGGGCAAGTGGGTCGTCGCGGCCGGCCGGCTCGCGCCGGTGAAGCGGTACGACCTGCTGGTCAGGGCCTTCGACCGGGTCCGCGCCGAGCGGCCCGACTGGCGCCTGCGGATCTACGGCAGCGGCAAGCAGAAGGACAAGCTCCGCGCCCTGATCGACGACCTCGGTCTGTACAACCACGTGTTCCTCATGGGCCCCGCCCACCCCATCGAACCGGAGTGGGCGAAAGGTTCCATCGCCGCCGTCACCTCCAGCCTGGAGTCGTTCGGCATGACCATCGTCGAGGCGATGCGCTGCGGCCTCCCGGTGGTCGCCACCGACTGTCCGCACGGCCCCGGCGAAATCATCGACAACGGTGTCGACGGGCGCCTGGTCGAGGTGGGCAACGTCGAGGCGATCTCCGGCGGTCTCCTCGAACTGATCAACAACGACGCGCTGCGCGCCCGGATGGCGAGCGCCGCGCTCAAGGACTCCGAGCGGTTCGACCCGGCGCACATCGCCGAGCGCTACGAATCGCTGTTCGGCTCGCTGACGGCCCGCCGCGGTGGAGGCCTTCTGCACCGCACCCGCGGCGCGCTGCTCGGGGGCGCGTACGCGGTGCGGGACGCGGGACGCTCCGCGTTCACGGCCCAGGGAACGTCACAGAGAAAGGGGCGCACGGCATGACGCCGCCGACAGCTTCGGCAGACTTCTCGGCCTCGGCCTCGGCCGCTTCGTCCGAGCCATCCGACGGGGCCACGGCGCCCCGCGCCGACTGCATCGCCGACTCGGCGGGCGGTCTCACCTTCGACGTCACCGACCACGGCGGGCCCGACCCGGCCCATCTGGTCCTCACCGACCGGGACAGCGGCGAGGACGTGCGCCTGCCGCTGACCCCGGCGGGCGACGGCAGCCTGCGGGCGGCGCTGCCCAGCAGCGTCCGGCTGCCCGAGGGGCGCTGGGACGTCTTCGCGCAGGTGGCCGGCGAGGAGCCGCAGCGCCTGGCCCCCGGCCTCAACGACCTGCGGTCCCTCGTCGACCGAGTGCCCAGCGGCTCCCGCGGCTTCGTCGCCGTCCGCATCCCCTACGCGACCAAGCACGGCAACCTCACCGTGCGCAGCTGGTTGCGCGCCCCGCACGCCGAGGCGGGCGAACTGCTCATCGCGGACGGCGAGATGACGGTCCGCGGCCGCGTCTACGGCACCGCGATCACCCCCAAGGCGTACGCGGAGATACGTTCACGCAAGGACGGCGGGCCCGCCCTGCGCACCGAACTGACGCCGCGCGGCGAAGAGTTCACCTTCCGCGTCGGGTACGAGGAGCTGGACGCGGGACGCTGGGACCTGTGGGTGCGCCCGGAGGGCGAGGACGGACTCGCGGTACGCGTCGCCCGGCTCCTGGACGACGTCGCCGACAAGAAGCCGATCTTCACCTACCCGACCGCGCGTCTCGACACCGAGCGCGGCCGGATCGAGGTCGAGCCGTACTACACGAGCGACAACGACCTGGCGGTCCTCGTGACCACGGCCGCCGCCGAGTAGTCCGCGCGCGGCGCCCTTGCGGACCCAGGCTGTCCGCAAGGGCTGGCAGACTCGGGCCCATGCTGGAGACCTCGGCCCGACTCCTGCGGCTGCTGTCGCTGCTGCAGGCCCACCGCGAGTGGTCGGGCGCCGACCTCGCGGACCGGCTCGGTGTCACGCCGCGCACCGTCCGCCGCGACGTCGACCGGCTGCGCGGGCTCGGCTACCCCGTCGACGCGAGCCCCGGCACGGGCGGCGGCTACCGGATGGGCGCCGGGGCCGAGCTGCCGCCGCTGCTCCTCGACGACGACGAGGCCGTCGCGGTCGCCGTCGGCCTGCGCACCTCGGCCGGCCAGGGCATCGAGGGCATCGGCGAGGCGTCCGTAGGGGCCCTGTCCAAGCTCGAACAGGTCCTCCCCAGCCGGCTGCGCCGCCGCGTCTCCGCCCTCAACGCGTTCACCGTGCCGATGCTCCGCGGCCCGGGCCCCTCCGACGTCGACCCGTCCGTCCTCACCGAACTCGCCACCGCCTGCCGGGACTCGGAGCGGCTGCGCTTCGCCTACGAGGACCACGGCGGCGCCGTCACGCGCCGCACCGTCGAGCCGCACCGCCTGGTGTGCAGCGAGCGCCGCTGGTACCTGGTCGCCTGGGACGCCGACCGCGAGGACTGGCGCACGTTCCGCGTCGACCGCATCACGCCGAAGCCGCCGCACGGACCGCGCTTCGCCCCGCGCACACCACCGGCCGACGACCACGACCTCGCCGCGTATGTCTCGAAGGGCGTCTCGCAGGGCCCGTACGCCACCGGCGCGACGATCCGGCTCCTGGTGCCCCTGGAGGAGGCGAGGCAGCGGATCAGCCCGTCGGCGGGCACGCTCGAGGCCGACGGCGACGACAGCTGTGTGCTGCGCGCCGGGGCGGCGAGCCTCGACGTGATGGTGATCCACGTGGTCCTGATGGGCTTCGAGTTCGAGGTGCTCGAACCCGATGGGCTCACGGACGCGATCAGGACGGCTCGGGACCGTCTGTCCCGGGCACTGGAACGGGCCGGCTCAGCGGACGGGCCGAAGCGAACGCCGGATGGTGCAGGTCGAAGGCCGGGGACTCGGAGCGGATCCGGGGCAGCGTGAGGAAGTTGTGCCGCGGCGCCGGACACGGTGTCGCCCACTCCAGCGAACGCCCGTAGCCCCACGGGTCGTCCACGTCGACCTTCTGGCCGTACCTGGCCGTCTTCCAGACGTTGTAGAGGAACGGCAGCGTGGAGAAGCCGAGCAGGAACGAGCCGATGGTCGACAGGGTGTTGAGCGCCGTGAACCCGTCGACCGCCAGATAGTCCGCGTACCGCCGCGGCATGCCCTCGGCGCCGAGCCAGTGCTGCACCAGGAACGTGGTGTGGAACCCGACGAACAGTGTCCAGAACTGGATCTTCCCGAGCCGCTCGTCGAGCATCTTCCCGGTGAACTTCGGCCACCAGAAGTAGAAGCCGCCGAACGTCGCGAAGACGACCGTGCCGAACACGACGTAGTGGAAGTGCGCGACCACGAAGTACGAGTCCGTCACATGGAAGTCCAGCGGCGGCACGGCGAGGATGACGCCGGTCAGGCCGCCGAACAGGAACGTCACCAGGAAGCCGACGGACCACAGCATCGGGGTCTCGAAGGACAGGGATCCCTTGATCATCGTCCCGATCCAGTTGAAGAACTTCACGCCCGTGGGCACCGCGATCAGGAACGTCATGAACGAGAAGAACGGCAGCAGCACCCCGCCCGTCACGAACATGTGGTGCGCCCACACGACGATCGACAGCCCGGTGATGGCCATCGTGGCGCCGACCAGCATCGAGTAGCCCCAGATCGGCTTGCGGCTGAAGACCGGGAGGATCTCGGAGACGATGCCGAAGAACGGCAGCGCGATGATGTAGACCTCCGGATGGCCGAAGAACCAGAAGAGGTGCTGCCACAGCAGCGCACCCCCGAACTGGGCCTCGAAGACCACGGCCCCGAAGCGCCGGTCCGCCTCCAGGACGAGCAGCGCCGCGGCGAGCACGGGGAAGGCCATCAGCACGAGGATCGACGTGAACAGCGTGTTCCACGTGAAGATCGGCATCCGGAACATCGTCATGCCGGGCGCCCGCATCCCGATGATGGTCGTCAGGAAGTTCACCGCGCCGAGGATCGTGCCGAAGCCCGCGAGCGCCAGACCCATGATCCACATGTCGGCGCCGATGCCCGGTGAGCGCGTCAGGCTGTTGAGCGGGGCGTACGCGAACCAGCCGAAGTCCGCGGCCCCGCCGGGCACCATCAGCGAGCCGATCACGATCAGCCCGCCGAACAGGAACAGCCAGTACGAGAACATGTTGAGCCGGGGGAACGCCACGTCGGGGGCACCGATCTGCAGCGGCATGATCTCGTTGGCGAAGCCCGCGAAAGTCGGGGTCGCGAAGAGCAGCAGCATGATCGTGCCGTGCATCGTGAAGAGCTGGTTGTACTGCTCGTTGGACAGCATCTGAAGCCCGGGCCGCGCGAGCTCCGCCCGCATCAGGAGCGCCATGACGCCGCCGGCGAGGAAGAACGCGAACGACGTGATCAGGTAGAGGTGGCCGATCTTCTTGTGGTCCGTGGTGGTCAGCCACTCCACGACGATCCGGCCCGGCGTCTTCGTCCGCGCCGCTCCTGGTGCCGGCTGCACGGGCTGCACGTCCGTCGTACCCATCGCTTGCCCCCTCGCTTCTCGCGCCCCGGGCCTGCCTCGAGCACACGCCATGATGCTCGCTTCCCCACCGACTCCGACAGGGGGCCTACGGGAGCTCTGTGTCGCGTTCATGCAATTCCGATGGGGCGTCAACTGATGAAGAGCGCCCGGGAATCAGAATTGGGCGGGGCCCGGACGCTGTCGTGGCGCTATTTCCGGGCACGTTATCCGGGCGCTTTCGGCGAAGTCGCGGAATTATGCCGTGGCGCGCGCAGAACAAGTGCAGAAGGAGCATTGAATCGCTCGTACGTGTGACGGAGTTCGAGTGAAACGCGTGTCGTGGACCTGTGACAGAAGCGTGACCGGAGGGGGACCCGTGACGGCGTGCGGCCCGCCCTGGTGTCAGGCAGCCCGGCCGCCTAACGTGGCGGTCATGGCACCCATTCCGACCCCTCCCGCAGACCCCCAGGACACTCTCGACACGTACGTCGGCCTCGATGCGCCGGGCGCCGAGGCGCGGGCCCGTGAGCGCGGCTGGTCCACGGTCAGGTCGCTGCCCCCGGGCGCGATCATCACCATGGAGTACCGCGCGGGACGGCTGAACTTCGAGGTGTCCGACGGCACCGTGACCCGCTGCTGGAAGGGCTGACGGGACAACGCGAAGGCCCCCGGTTCCGTGTGGGAACCGGGGGCCTTCGGCGTTGCGGGGGTCAGGCTGTGCGTACCGGCCCCGCGGCCTGCGGCGCTCTCGCGCTTACGCCGGTCAGCCGCCGGCGACCGGGCGGGCGGCCGACGAGGTGCCGCGCGGCACCCGGTCCGCGTGCGGCGGCCTGCGGCTGCCGGCCGGGGTGACCGGGGTGCGCTCGGAGCGCGCGGTGTGCGGACCCGGGGCGAGCAGCCCGGGGGGCCGCACCGCCCGCGCGGTGCCGACCGGTTCGCGTACCGGCGGCTCCTCCGAGGCCGGCGGGGCGGCGCGCTGCGGAACCAGCGTGGGCGTGGCGGCGGCCGGGGCGGGCGCCGGGAGCGCGCCGGAACGGCGGCTGCGCCACAGCTCGCGCAGCGAGAAGATCCAGGCCTCGACCTGCGTGATCAGCGGTTCGACCCAGGGCAGCGCGAGCAGGATGAGCAGACCCGCGGCCCAGCCGAGGAAGACATCGCTCAGCCAGTGCGTACCGAGGTACACGGTGGTCAGGCCGACGCTCAGCGAGATCACGGCGGAGGCGGCCGACAGCCAGCGCCTGGCGCGCGGCGTCGAGGCCAGATAGGCGAGGATTCCCCAGGTCACCACGGCGTTGGCGGTGTGGCCCGAAGGAAATATATCGCCGCCCTGCCACATCTCGTTCGAGCCGATCGTGGTCGCGTAGTGCGGGCCGAGGCGGCCCATGCCGAGCTTGGCGGCGCCCACGGTGATGTTCAGGAGCAGCAGCGCGGCACCGAACATGAGCAGCGGCCGCAACGTGTGCTGACGCCAGGAGCGCCAGCCGAGCCAGGCCATGACCATGACCGCGGTCGGCCCACGCTGGCCGAGCACGACCCAGTAGTCCAGGAACGCGTGGATCTCGGGCCACTGCTGGTAGGGCCGGAAGAACATGACCTGCCAGTCGAACGTGACGAGCCAGGACGTGATCAGCACGGCCACCACGATGGCGAGGTAGAAGGACAGGGTGGCTCCGAAGAGCACGACCCTGTGCCGGCTCATCCTGGGCACATCCAGGTTGACCGGTCGTTCCGGCTCACGGTCGAGGCGGGCGAAGAGCCGCTCCAGACGGGTGAGGTTTCGTTCGGTACGCACCCAATCGACGCTACAGCGAGTGAGTGCCGAACCCGGCCGATTCACTCGGTTTGTGATGACGATGTGATGTGGGATTGCTCTCAGCGGGGCCTTTATTCCTGCGGATATCACTATCCGACCGGAGCGTTGCCTTCAATTACATTGATCATTTCGTGCATTCGTTTTTCGGCGCGCCCGAATTCGTTCACCGACGGCTTCCCTGGAATTTCCCGCCCGATCACCCGGCGCGATCGGACGGGCCTCCCCGGGTCCGCCGGGTCGATCAAGGAGGCCCCGACCCGTTCAGCCAGAAGGCCCCGTACACCGCCGACGCCACGGCCACGCCCCCGAGCACCGCCGCCGATCTGCTCGTGCGCAGCCGGGCGAGCGCCACCGCGACCGGCAACAGGAGCGGGAACGCGGGCAGCAGCAGCCGCGGCTTCGAGCCGAAGTAACCCGACGCGCACAGCGCGAGCGCGACGACGATCCCGCAGTAGACGAGCAGCGCGAGCGGCTGACCTCGCCGTACGCACAGCACGTAGAGCCAGATCACGAGCGCGACCCCGACGATCAGGCCGAGCCCCGCGAGCGCCGAGGGGAACGACGTGAACTTGTCGCCGACGAAGCGCGCGAAGGCGAGACCGCCGTCGAAGCCGTTGCCCCACTGACCCTGGACGTCGAGATAGCCGAAGAGGCCGCCCCCCGTGCGATGCCCCACCCACAAGACGTACGCGGCGGCGCCCAGGGGAGCGAGCAGCACGCCGACGGCCATGCGCCAGGAGACCCTCTTCTCACGCACGACCTGGACCACGGCCGTCGCCCAGAGCGCGGCGACCACCGCCGCACCCACCGGCCGGGTCAGACCCGCGAGCGAGGCGAGCAGCCCCGCGCTCACCCACCGTCCGGTAAGCACCGCGTACAGCGACCAGGCCGCGAGCGCCGTGAACAGTGACTCGCTGTACGCCATCGACTGCACGATCCCGACCGGGAGCACCGCCCACAGCACGACCGCGCAGACGCCGGCCCGCCGCCCGTACAGGAGCTCGGCCACGAGGAAGATCCCCCAGGCCGCGCAGAGCGACGCGAGCCAGCTCACCACCAGGCCCGCGTCCGCGTACGACAAAGGGCTCACCGCCGACACCAGCCGCTCCAGCCACGGCAGCAGCGGGAAGAACGCGAGGTTCGAGTGCACTGTGCCGTCCGGCAGGCGCACCTCCCAGCCGTAGCCGAAATCGGCGACGCGGGTGTACCAGAGAGAGTCCCAGCGGGCGGTCAGCAGCGTGTGCGGGCTCTTCCCCTTGGCCGCGCTCCACACGGCGAGCAGGATCAGGCCCAGGGCGCGCACCCCGGCATAGGCAAGGAGCGCCGGCGCCGCGCGACGCAGCGCACCGGCCGCCCGGGCCGGCGTGCTCCGCGGTTCTTGCAGGTCGACTTCGGTCACGGCGTCGATTATCGGCGCCGGGCGCAACCGGACCGCACGCCCGGTGCGTGGTCCGGGAGCAGAGCGTGGCGTACGCCACACTCCGCGGCCGAGCGCATGAGAGGTCCGCCACGTGTCACCGCAATGGACTCGCGTACTCTGGCGGCTCACTCGCCAATCGTTGCGTGGGCACGGGAGTCCGCTCCTTCCGGCCGCAACCGCGGGGAAGTCCCCACCCCGCGGATCCGCCGAGCGCGAGGGACCACTGGGAGGTACGCATATGACCGGGACGATCACGGCCACCGCGCCCTCTCGCCTGCGGACCGCAGGGCCAGGCGCCAATCGCTGGGTCGTCCTCGTCGTCCTGTGCACCAGCCTGCTGCTCGTCGCCCTCGACGCGACCGTGCTGCACGTCGCCGTCCCCGCCGTCACCCAGGACCTGCGCCCCTCGGCCGTCCAGCTGCTCTGGATCGTCGACGCCTATCCGCTGATCTGCGCGGCGCTCCTGATCCTCTTCGGCACGCTCGGCGACCGTGTCGGCCGCAGGCGCGTACTGCTCCTCGGATACGGCCTCTTCGGCGTGGCCTCCGCACTCGCCGTGTTCGCCTCGACACCGCACATCCTGATCCTGGCCCGCGCGCTGCTCGGCGTCGGCGGCGCGATGATCATGCCCGCGACCCTGTCGATCCTGCGCGCGGTCTTCCCCGACCGGCGCGAGAGGGCCGTCGCGATCGGTGTCTGGTCCGCGGTCGCCGCGATAGGCGCCGCCACCGGACCGGTCCTCGGCGGCTTCATGGTCGAGCACTTCTGGTGGGGCTCGGTCTTCCTGATCAACATCCCGCTGATGGCCATCATGCTGCCCCTCGGCCGTCTCATACTTCCCGAGTCCAAGGGCCGCTCCGACGGGCCCTGGGACGTGGTCGGCGCCTTCATGGCGGCCGTCGGAATGCTCGGTGTCGTCTACGGCGTGAAGCGGCTCGGCGTCGACCGCGACCTGCTCGACCCGTCCGCCGTCGGTCCCCTCCTCGTCGGCGCGGCCGTGCTGATCGTGTTCGTGCGGCGGCAGAAGCGCCGCGAGCACCCGCTCATCGATATGAAGATGTTCGCGAGGCCCGCCTTCTCCACCGCGGTCGGCTGCATCGTCCTCGCCATGCTCGCCCTGGTCGGCCTGGAGCTCATCGCCGTCCAGTACCTCCAGCTGGTACTCGGCCTGAGCCCCCTGGAGACAGGTGTACGGCTGCTGCCACTCACCTTCGCGGCGATGGCCGCGGGCGTCCTCGGCTCGGCCCAGCTGCGCCGCTTCGGACCGCGCCGCATGGTCTCGGCCGGCTTCGTCCTCACCGCGGCCGCGGTGCTCATGCTCACGCCGATGGGACAGCACGACCGGCCGTCGCTGCTCATCTTCGGCTTCGTCCTTCTCGGCTTCGGCCTGCAGACCACCCTCTTCGGTGCCTACGAGTCGATGCTCAGCGAGGCCTCGGCGGAGGACGCGGGCGGCGCCGCCGCGATCGGGGAGACCTCCTACCAGCTCGGCGCGGGCATGGGCATCGCCCTGCTCGGCTCGGTGATGAACGCCGCGTACGCACCCGGGATCGCCCGGGTCACCGGAGTGCCCGGATCCGCGAGCGCCCACGCGGGCAACTCGCTCGGCGAGGCGTACCAGGTCGCGACGCGGCTCGGCGGCACGGCCGGTGAGGCGCTGCGCAGCGCCGCCCGGGTCGCCTTCGTCCACGGACTGCACGTGACGCTGTTCGTCAGCGCCGGGTTCCTGCTGCTCGGGGCGGTGGCCGCGCTGCGGCTGCCCAAGCGGATGGAGTGCGAAGCCGCTGCCCCGCAGGACGCTGAGGGCACGGCGAAGATCGGGCCCCAGCGCGGTCCCGAGCGGGTCGGCGTGGAGTCCACTGTCGCGTGACGGCTGCCGCGGGCGGTGACCCGGCCGAGGGGCCGGGCCCTACCCACCCGTGACGCTCAGCTCTGGTTGAAGAAACCGTCCGTCGGACGGCTCTCCGCCTCGCCGTTGACCACCTGCGTGTCGGCAGGGCTCAGCAGGAACACCCGGTTCGCCACCCGCTCGATGGAACCTCGCAGCCCGAACGTGAGCCCGGCCGCGAAGTCGACGACGCGCTTGGCGTCCCCGGGCTCCATGGCCGTGAGGTTGATGATGACCGGGACACCCTCCCGGAACATCTCGCCGATGCCACGGGCGTCCCGGAATCCGTCCGGGGTGACCGTGCCGATCCGGCGGCCCTGCTCCTCGGCGGCGTCGGCCGCCACCTTCACGCGCGGGTCCGTGACCCAGGCGGCGCCGGTCTGGGGCTCGGCCCCCTCGGCCCTGTCGTCGTCGTAGCCGTCGTAGTAACGCTCGTCATCGTTGTCGTCGACGAGGCCAAGCCAGGCACTCGCCTTGCGCACCGATCCCATGGACGCCTCCTCTCACAGCGGTTCCTCCGCGTTTCGCATCCCTATGGTCGTCCATGATGCGGATGGTGCGCCAAGTGGATAGTCGCCGCGCGGGGTTTTCGTGACGCTACTGGTGCAGAGTCAACACGGCGCTGTCCCTTGAATCCCAAGGGTCGTATCCCGTACGGCTGCTGACAGTGAGTGAAATATGATTCTTCGCGGCGTACGGGTGACGACCGGTGCGTACGGGTGAACGGCACCCTCGATACGATGCTGCAGCTTACGTCTTCAGGACCCTCGGGGGAGTCGTCTTGTTCGGAATAGTCCGGCCCTGCAGTCATCGTCTCGGCGAGGGGCTCAAGGCGCAATGGATGGCTCATCTGTGCGGACTCTGCCTGGCGCTTCGCGGTGACCACGGGCAGTTCGCGAGGATTGTCACGAACTACGACGGTTTGCTGATCTCGGTTCTGACGGAGGCTCAGGCTGAACATGCCGCCGGGGGACGGCGCACGGCGGGGCCCTGTCCACTGCGCGGGATGCGCACCGCCTCCGTCGCGCAGGGCGAGGGCGCCCGGCTCGCCGCCGCCGTCTCACTGGTCCTCGCCTCGGCGAAGGTCCGCGACCACGTCGCCGACGGCGACGGCCTCCTGGCCCGCAGGCCGGTGGCCGCGGCGGCCCGCCGGGTGGCCACGAAGTGGGGAAAGGCCGGATCCCGTACGGGTTCTGACGTGGGGTTCGATACGGCCGTCCTCGTCGACGCCGTGGAGCGCCAGATCGGGATCGAGTCGCTCGCCGGCCTCGGAACCCCGGTGCTCTCGGTCACCGAGCCGACCGAGACGGCGACCGCCGCCGCCTTCGCGCACACCGCCGTCCTCGCGGGACGCCCCGGCAACGCGGCGCCGCTCGCCGAGGCAGGCCGGCTTTTCGGGCGGCTCGCACACCTCCTGGACGCCGTGGAGGACAAGGAAGCTGACGCCGCGTCGGATGCCTGGAACCCGCTCACGGCGACGGGCACGGACCTCACCGAGGCGCGCCGCCTCGCCGACGACGCGCTGCGCGGCATCCGTCTCGCCCTGCGCGAGGCCGAATTCGTCGACGGCGCGCTCGCGCATCTCCTGCTCGTCCACGAACTGCGCCGCTCGGTCGACCGCGCCTTCGGCACGTCGGGCTGCGCGCACGGCGCCGACGCGTCCCATGGCGCTGATCCCTCTCACGGAGCCGGCCCCTCACACGGCGCGCACGCACCGACGGCGTCCAGCCCGCAGCAGGGCCCGGGTGCGCCCGGCCCCTGGGTGCCCACCGGATCGGGCCCGTATGTGCCACCCGGGTCCTCTGGGCCGTACGGCTCGCAGAATCCGTACGGCGGCGGGCAGGGCGGTCCCGGTGGTCCGGGCGGGCCCGGTGGCTTCGGTGGGGGGCCGTCCTTTCAGCCGCCGAAGCCCGGCAAGCGCGGGTTCTTCGCCGGGTGCGCCGCGGCGATCGGGCTCTGCTGCACCTGCAAGGTGTGCTGTGCCGACGAGTTCGAGGGGCCCTGGTCCCGGAAGAAGCGTGACGGCTGGTGCAGCGACTGCTGTTCGACCGACTGCAGCTGCTGCGAGGCGTGCTCCATCTGCGAATGCTGTGAGTGCTGCTCCTGCTGTGACTGTTGAGGCCCGCGGGCTCCGGGTCCGGGTCCGGGTCCGGGGCCCGGCGTCAGTCCTTGATCTCGGGCGGTGAGATCTGTGACTTCTCGATTGCGGACTCGCTCGTGCCCCACTTCTTCAGGATCTTGTCGTACGTCCCGTCGGCGATCAGCTTGTTCACCGCCGCCCGGAACGCAGGCGCCAGTTTCGTGCCCTTCTTGAAGGCGAAGCCGACGTCGAGGCGGTGGTACTCGTTGAGGAACCTCAGCCCCTCCTGGTGGGCGACGGCGTACCGCAGCCCGTTGATGGTGCTCATCACCACGTCGGACCTGCCCTGCTGGAGGGACGACCAGATCGCGCTCTGGTCCGCGTACGTCTTCACGCTGTACGCCTTCTTCCCGGCGTCCGTGCAGAGGTGCTTGTTCTCCTCCAGGGTCGCCTCGAAGGTGGTGCCCGCGCCGGTCGCCACGTTCAGACCGCACAGCTGCCTGAGGTCCGTGACCTTCTTCAGGCCGCTGTCCTCGCGCACGGCGAAGCCCTGGCCGTCATTGATGTACGTGACGAAGTCGATCGTCCTGCGCCGCTCGTCCGTGACGCCGAAGTTGCCTGTGCCCAGGTCGTACTTGCCGCTGCCGAGCGCGGGAAGGATCGCCTCGAAACCGGCGGCCTCCCGCTTCAGCTTCAGCCCGAGGACCTTGGCGACGGCGTCGGCGAAGTCGATGTCCTGGCCGGCGGCGGTCCTGCCGTCCTCCAGGTAGAAGGCGCCGGGCGGGGTGCCGCCGATGGAGGCACCGACGGTCAGCTTGCCGCTCGCCCGGACACCGGCGGGCAGCAGCTTCGCCGCCGCCTCGTCCTTCCTGACGTTCTTCACCACGTCGGTCGTGGGGATCCTGTCGCTCCTGCCCGCAGGTGCGGCGCCGCCGGCGGAGGCCCCGGGGTCGCCGGAGCCGCAGCCGGTCAACGCCAGGGTGGCCGCGGTGATCAGCGCGAACGCGGCCGGAATTCGCTGACGAGTCATCAAAATCGTACGCATGGCGTGGAGTTCTGCCCTTCGAAGACAACAAGCACGCAGGGGTGACGAGAGAAGGAGGGGAGGGGTACGCGAGGACGCGTGGGTGTGTGAAGGCGCGGACGAGTGCGCGCACTTGGGCGCACCGGGAAACGCAGAAAACGCAGAAACGCTCAGAACGCGGCGAGCGTCAGGAAGCGTGGAGAAGAGAGAAACAGACGCGCAGCGGGCGTCAGAAGGGCATCAACAGGACGCCGACCACACTCGACCGAAGTCGATGTGGGAGCGCGTGACCAGCCACTGCTGCGGATGCATGGGCCAAGTGGAACAGGCATCCGTTTCCGCGTCAACTCACTTGAGACGTACAGCTCACACTCTGGACAGCCTTGACAGCGAGCGGAGCGAGCCCCGTACTCTCGGTGAGGGACCGCTGCTGAGGGGCTCGGTCCGCATGTTCCGTGTGAAGGCAAGACCGTGCTGGATTCCAGTGCCCACGGAGCCTTCGCATGTCCTCGAACACACTCGCAAAGACCGCGCCTCCCGCGGCCGGACCGCCCGCCGGTGCCGGTGAGGCACAGCCCCGCATCGTCCGCCGGCCCCGCACCGGCCAGTGGCTCGCCGCCGCCGTCGTCCTCGTACTCCTCGCGCTCGCCGTCAACTCGGTGATCCGCAACGACGCCTTCCAATGGGACGTCGTCGCGGACTACTTCACATCGGCGTCCGTCCTGCGCGGACTCGGACTCACCCTCTGGCTGACCGCCCTCGTCATGGCGCTCGGCTTCGCCCTCGGCACCCTGCTCGCCGTCATGCGCCTGTCCGCCAACCCCGTGCTGCGCACGGTCAGTTGGGGCTACGTCTGGCTGTTCAGGTCGATGCCGATCCTGGTGCAGCTGCTGTTCTGGTTCAACATCGGCGCGCTGTACCCGCACATCCTCGGCATCAGGACCGTCGACCTGTTCGGGCCCGTCACCGTCGCCATCATCGGGCTCACGCTGCACGAGGCCGCGTACGCCGCGGAGGTCGTGCGCGGCGGGATCCTCTCCGTCGACCGCGGGCAGATCGAGGCCGCGCAGGCGCTCGGGCTGAGCCGGCTGCGGCGCTGGCGGCGGATCGTCCTGCCGCAGGCCATGCGCTCCATCGTGCCGCCGGCCGGGAACATGCTGATCGGCACCCTCAAGGGCACCTCCATCGTCAGCGTCATCGCCGTCCAGGACCTGCTCTACTCGGTGCAGCTCGTCTACCACCGCACCTACCAGGTCATCCCGATGCTCCTGGTCGCCACCATCTGGTACGTCGTGGTCACCTCGCTCCTCAGCGCCGGCCAGTTCTACGTCGAGCGGCACTACGCGCGCGGTTCGGAGCGCACCCGATGAGACCCTCACTCGTGATCGTGGGAGCCGGTCCGCGGGGGACCGGCATCCTGGAGCGGATCGCCGCGAACGCACCCGACTACGCCGGCCTCGAACTCGACATCCATCTCGTCGACCCGTTCCCGCCGGGCGGCGGACGGGTCTGGCGGCAGGCGCAGTCCCCGCTGCTCTGGATGAACTCGCAGTCCCAGGACGTCACGATGTTCACCGACGACACGGTCGAGCTCGACGGTCCGGTACTCCCCGGGCCCGCCCTGCACGAGTGGGCGGACCTCGACGGCCGCGCCTTCGCCGACCGGCAGCTCCAGGGCGCCTATCTGCGCTGGGTGTACGAGCAGTCCGTGGCCGCGCTCCCGCCGGGCGTCGCCGTCCGCCACCACCCGCGCCGCGCCCTGCGTGTCAGCGGACCCCGCGAGGGCCGCCAGCAGGTGTGGCTCGAGGGGCGCGCCCGCCCCCTCCTCGCCGACACCGTCATCCTCGCCCAGGGCCATCTGGACGCCGAACTCGACGAAGAGCAGCTGGAGTTGAGCGCGTACGCTCACGAACACGGACTCGTCCATCTGCCGCCCGACTTCACCGCGGACAGCGATCTGTCCGCGCTCGCTCCCGGCGAGGACGTCCTCGTCCGCGGCTTCGGCCTGGCCTTCGTCGACCTGATGGTGCTCCTGACCGAGGGCCGCGGCGGACGGTACGAAGGGGACACGTACCTCCCCTCGGGGCGTGAGCCCGTCCTGCACGTCGGCTCCCGGCGCGGCATCCCTTACCACTCCAAGATCGGCTACGACTGGACCGGCGAGCGCCCGCCGCTGCCCCGCTTCCTCGGCCCCGCCGAGATCGACGAACTCCTCGCCCGCCCCGACGGCTACGACTTCCGGCGCGACGTGTGGCCCCTCATCGACAAGGAGCTGGGCTTCGCCCACTACCACCGCCTGTTCACCGCCCACCCCGAGCGCACCCGCGTCGCCTGGGCCGACTTCGAGGAGAAGTACGCGGCAGCCGAACCGCTGAGCGCCGAACTCCAGGCCCTCGTGGCCTCCGCCGTGCCCGACCCGGCGGACCGCCTCGACCTCACGGCTCTCGACCACCCGCTGGACGGCGTACGCCACACCTCGTACGAGGAACTCCAGGACGGGCTGCGCGGCTACATCACCGCGGACCTCGAACGCCGCCACGACCCCGCGCACAGCCCCGACCTCGCCGTGTTCCTCGGTCTGCTCTCCGTGTACGGGCAGGTCGTGCGGCTGGGCGACATCGGGTCCTGGTGGCACGGCTTCTTCAGCTATCTCGCCTCCGGGCCGCCGGGGCCGCGACTTCGGCAGCTGCTCGCGCTCTCCCGGGCAGGCGTCGTGAAGTTCATCGGCGCGGACATGCGGGTCACCGCGGAGGACGGCGTCTTCCGCGCGACGAGTGCCACTGTCCCCGGCTCCGTCGTCGAGGCCCGCGCCCTCGTCGAGGCCCGCCTGCCGCACCCCACTCTCGCCCGCACCCGCGACCAGCTCCTGCGTGAGCTGTACGAGGACGGGGCGCGGGCGACCCCGGCCGGGCTCCTCGCGGTCGACCCCGAGGACGGGCGCGTCCTGCACCGCGACGGCACGGCGCACCCGCGCCGCTTCGCGCTCGGCCCGCACACGAACGCGCGCGGCGCCGGAGCGTTCACGCGGCCGCGTACGAACAGCCCCTCGTTCCGGCAGAACGACGCCACCGCACGCGCGGTCCTGGCGTTCCTGCGCGACCTCTCCTGTCGCGCCGCAGCCTGAGCCCCGGCCCTCGCCCCGTACCTTTCCGTCCTCTTGAGGAACCCCCATGTCCCTGACCAGTGATCCACCCATCGACAGAACGACATCAGCCACGACAGCCGGCGGCGCCGTCGACTACGGCGCGCTGAAGGTGGTGCCCGTCCGCCACCCCTGGCGCTGGGCCGCCATCGTCGCGACCGCCGTGCTGCTCGCCCAGTTCGCGCACGGATTCATCACCAACACCGGTTGGGAATGGGGGGTGTTCGCCGACTACTTCACCGCCGACGTGATCCTCAAGGCGGTGTGGACCACCCTTCAGCTGACGTTCTACGGAACGGCCCTCGGGTTCGCGCTCGGCATCGTCCTGGCCTTCATGCGCCTGTCGGCCAGCCGGTTCCTCCAGGCCGTCGCCTTCGGCTACATCTGGGCGTTCCGCTCGATCCCGCTGATCGTGCAACTGCTCTTCTGGTTCAACCTGGCCTATCTGTACAAGGAGTTGCAGTTCGGGATCCCCTTCGGGCCCGGCTTCCTCTCCTTCGACACGATGGGCCTGGTCGGCGCGATGAGCGCGGCCGTCCTCGGGCTCGCGCTGCACCAGGCCGCGTACGCCGCCGAGATCGTGCGCGGTGGCGTACTGGCCGTCGACGGCGGCCAGTTGGAGGCCGCGGCCGCGCTCGGCATCCCCCGGCTGCGGCAGATCCGCCGCATCGTCCTGCCGCAGGCCATGCGCTCGATCCTGCCCAACGCGGCCAACGAGGTGATCTCCCTCTTCAAGGGCACCTCGATCGTCTCCGTCATGGCGATCGGCGAGCTCTTCTACCAGGTCCAGGTCATCTACGGCCGCAACGGGCGCGTGGTGCCGCTCCTGATGGTCGCCACCGTCTGGTACGTGCTCCTGACCAGCGCGCTCTCCGTCCTCCAGCACTACGTAGAACGACACTTCTCGAAGGGAACCACCCGATGAGCGACGCGGGCACCGACCGGACCATGGTCGACATCAAGGCCGTCCACAAGAGCTTCGGCACGCTGGAGGTGCTGCGCGGCATCGACCTGGAGGTGCGGACCGGCGAGGTCACCGTCGTCCTCGGTCCGTCGGGCTCGGGCAAGTCCACGCTGCTGCGCACCATCAACCACCTGGAGAAGGTCGACAGCGGCTGGATCAGCGTCGACGGCTCCCTCGTCGGCTACCGCCGTTCCGGCGACAAGCTGTACGAGCTGCGCGAGCGCGAGGTGCTCAAGCAGCGCACCCAGATCGGCTTCGTCTTCCAGAACTTCAACCTGTTCCCGCACCTCACGGTCCTGGAGAACATCGCAGAGGCCCCGGTCTCCGCCCTCAAGCGCCCCCGCAAGGACGCGCTCGACAGCGCGCGCAGGCTGCTCGACCGCGTCGGGCTCGCCGACAAGGCCGACGCCTATCCGAAGCAGCTCTCCGGCGGGCAGCAGCAGCGCGTCGCCATCGCCCGCGCGCTGGCCCTCGAACCGAAGCTGCTGCTCTTCGACGAGCCGACGTCCGCGCTCGACCCGGAGCTCGTCGGCGAGGTCCTCGACGTCATCAAGGACCTGGCGCTCCAGGGCACCACGATGATCGTCGTCACGCATGAGATCGGCTTCGCCCGCGAGGTCGCCGACACCGTCGTCTTCATGGACGAGGGCCGCATCGTCGAACAGGGCGCCCCCGGCGAGGTACTGGACGCACCACGCCACGACCGCACGAAGGCGTTCCTCTCCAAGGTCCTCTGACCCTCACTCCCTGTTTCCGTACCCCCTTTCAACTCGCCTTTCATCAACAGGAGTTCACGCATGCTGTCCCGCCGCACCCTCGCCCTGTCCGTCGCCGCACTCGTGGCCGCGCCCCTGCTCACCGCCTGCGGAGGTGACAGCGATGCCGCGACCGGCACCGGCAAGGGCGGCTCCGGGAAGGTGGGCGGCATCAACATCGGGCCCGACCAGCACCGCATCCACGCCAAGAAGGTCGACGCGATCGCCGCCGAGCTGCCGGCCGCGGTGCGCAAGCGCGGCACGCTCAGGCTCGGCGGCAGCGCCGACGCCTCGCCGCCACTCGGCTTCTACGCCACCGACGACAAGACCCGCATCGGCTCCGAGATCGACATCGCGACCCTCGTCGCCGACACGCTCGGCCTGAAGATCGAGTTCTCCCCGGTGTCCTGGGAGAACCTCTTCGTCGGCCTCGACAGCGGCAAGTTCGACGCCGTCTTCTCGAACGTCACCGTCACGGAGGAGCGCAAGGAGAAGTACGACTTCGCGACCTACCGGCTCGACAACATCGCGTTCGAGGCCAAGAAGGGCACGAGCTGGCGGGTCAAGGAGCCCAAGGACGTGGCCGGGAAGAGCATCGCCGTCTCCTCCGGCACCAACCAGGAGAAGATCCTCGTCGACTGGAGCAGGCAGGACGAGAAGGCGGGCCTGAAGCCGGTCACCATCAAGTACTTCCAGAAGGACACCGACTACTACCTGGCTCTCCAGTCGGGCCGCATCGACGCCTACCTCGGCCCGAGCCCCAGCGCCGCCTACCACGTGGAGTCCGCGGGCCAGTCGCAGATCATCGGCACGCTCTCCGGCGCCGGGGACAAGATCCAGGGCAAGATCGCCGCCACGACGAAGAAGGACAGCGGACTCGTCGACGCGTACGCCGCCGCCCTCGACCACGTGATCAAGGACGGGTCGTACGGGCGCGTCCTGAAGCGCTGGGGCCTGTCGACCGAGGCGGTCGAGAAGTCGGAGATCAACCCGCCCGGCCTGCCCAAGCCGTAGCCCGCCCGCAACTCCCGCATCCCCCTTCCTCGTCCAAGGACCTGCTCATGACTACGTCAACCGGGCGCGGCCTGCTGCATCTCGCGGCGGCCGTCGACCAGCCCGAGCCCGACAACTATGCCGCCGACCCGTACGTCACGCTCACGCGCCTCGCGGAACGCGGCGCCCTGGACTTCGTCACCCTCGGGGACTCCTTCGGCCGGCCCGGGCCCGACGCGCTCGCCGTGCTGTCCCGGGTCGCCCCGGCCACCGCCCGCATCGGCCTCGTCCCCACCGTCACCACCACGCACACCGAGCCCTTCCATGTGCAGGCCGCCGTCGCCACCCTCGACTGGGTGAGCCGGGGCCGCGCCGGCTGGCGGCCCGAGGTGTCCGCCACCGAGGCGGAGGCCCGCCTCTTCGGCCGCAGGGCAGCCGCGCCCGCCGCGGAACTGTGGGGCGAGGCCGGTGAAGTCGCCGACGTCGCAACGCGGTTGTGGGACAGCTGGGAGGACGACGCGGAGATCCGCGACGTGGCGACCGGACGTTTCATCGACCGGGAGAAGCTGCACTACGTCGACTTCCGGGGCAGCACCTTCTCCGTGCGCGGCCCGTCCATCGTGCCGCGTCCGCCGCAGGGCCACCCCGTCACGGTCGTCGACACCGCGGAGCAGCACGCGTACGACGTCGCCGCGCGCCACGCCGACGTCGCCCTGGTGAACGCGACGGGCCCGGCGCGGGCCGCCGCCGTCCGCGCCGGGCTGCGCCGCCGTGCCGCCGAGTACGGCCGTGATCCTGACGGGCTGCGTGTCCTGGCCGCGCTGCGCATCGACCTCGGCGGCGGGGAGCGCGCGGCCGTGCCCGGCCACGGCGGGGGAGGGCCGCTGCCGAGCGACCTCGGCCCGCTCTACCGGGGCGGCCCGGTCGACCTCGCCGACCTCGTCGCCGCCTGGCACCGCGCCGGAGCCGTGGACGGCTTCCACCTCACACCCGTCGAGCCGCGCCGTGACCTGGAGCGGCTCGTCAACGGCACGGTGCCGCTGCTCCAGCACCGCGGCCTGTTCCGCACGTTCTATCCGGGCAGCACCTTCAGGGAGCACCTGGGGCTCGCCCGGCCCGCCAACCAGTACGCCGCGCTCGCGGGGGGCCCGTCATGACCTCAACTGTCAGGCCACGTAAGCACGTTCATCTCGCCGCGCACTTTCCGGGAGTCAACAACACCACCGTCTGGACCGATCCGCGCTCCCGCTCGCAGATCGACTTCGCGTCGTTCGAGCACCTCGCCCGCACCGCCGAGCGCGGCCTGTTCGACTTCTTCTTCCTCGCGGAGGGGCTGCGGCTGCGCGAGCACAAGGGGCGCGTCCACGATCTCGATGTCGTCGGGCGGCCGGAGTCCGTCACCGTCCTGAACGCCCTCGCGGCCGTCACCGAGCGCCTGGGCCTTGCCGCGACGGTCAACGCGACGTTCAACGAGCCCTACGAGACCGCCCGCAGGTTCGCCACGCTCGACCACCTCAGCGGGGGCCGCGCCGCCTGGAACGTCGTCACCTCCTCCGACGCGTTCACGGGCGAGAACTTCCGCCGCGGCGGCTTCCTCGACAGGGCGGACCGGTACACGCGTGCCGCAGAGTTCGTCGCCACGGCCCGCGAGCTGTGGGACTCCTGGACACCCGGAGGTGAGCCGCGGCCCTTCGCGCACACCGGCCGGCACTTCGACATCGAGGGCGAGTTCACGCTGCCGCGCTCCCCGCAAGGGCACCCCGTCGTCATTCAGGCCGGGGACTCGCCCGAGGGGCGTGAGTTCGCGGCGTCGGCGGCGGACGTGATCTTCACTCGGCACGGCACGCTGGAGGCGGGCCGCGCCTTCTACGCCGATGTGAAGAGCAGGCTCGCCACATACGGGCGGACCGCCGAGGACCTGAAGATCATGCCGGGTGTCACCGTGGTACTCGGCGACACCGCCGCCGAGGCCCAGGAGCGCGCCGCCGGGATCAGGCGCCAGCAGGTGTCCCCGCAGAACGCGCTCCTCACCCTGGAGCAGATCTGGGGCGTCGACCTCTGCGCGTACGACCCCGACGGGCCGCTGCCGGACATCGATCCGGTCGTCGACTCCGAGCTCTCCCAGGGCCGTACCAAGCGCGGCGATCCCCGCGCGATCGCCGAGCAGTGGCGCGCCCTGTCGCGCGCCAAGGGTCTGTCCATCCGGCAGACCGTCATCGAGACCACCACGCGCCAGTCGTTCATCGGCACCCCGCAGGCCGTCGCCGCCGAGCTCGACGAGTTCGTGCAGAGCGACGCGGCCGACGGCTTCATCCTCGTACCGCACCTCACCCCGGGCGGCCTGGACGAGTTCGTCGACCAGGTGGTGCCCCTGCTCCAGGAACGCGGGGCGTACCGCACGGAATACACCGGTACGACGCTGCGCTCCCATCTGGGGCTGAAAGAACCCGTACGCCCCGCACGCGAGGAAGGCCTGACCGCATGACCGACGACGCAGCCGATGCCTGGCAGCAGTGGCACGAGCAGCGGACCGCATCCGTCTCAGAGCCCTACGGACCGCTCGCCCTCACCGGCACCCACTGGCTGGACGACTATCCGGAAGGCACACTTCCGGCCATTCCCGGGAAGTGGCGGGCCGACGGCGGCCAAGTCGTCCTGACCGCCGCCCCCGAGGACGGACTCACCCGCGACGGACAGCCGCTGACCGGCGAGGTGCGGCTCACGGCCGACGCGCGGATCGGCCTCGGCGAGCGCCGCCTCGTCGCGATCGTGCGCGAAGGCCTGTGGGCCGTACGCGACTTCGACCCGCAGTCGGGGCCGCGACGCGACTTCGGCGGCATCGAGGCCACCGCCCACGACCCCCGCTGGACGGTCGAGGGCCGCTTCACGCCGTACGAGGAGAGCCGCACGGTCCGCGTCGAGAACGCCGACGGCAAGGAGCGCGGCCTCGGCCTCGGCGGTGAACTGGCCTTCTCCCTGGACGGACAGGACCTGACCCTCCAGGTCGCGGTGCAGGCGGACGGCTCGCTGTGGGCCGTGTTCGCCGACGCCACCAGCGGCGACGGGACCTTCCGGTTCCGCTTCCTGCGGCCCGCCGCGCCCGACGCCGAAGGCCGTACGAGCGTCGACTTCAACCGCGCGGTGCTGCCGCCCTGCGCCTTCGCCGACCACTTCGTCTGCCCCTTCCCGCCGCCCGGCAACACCCTGTCGGTCAAGATCGAGGCCGGCGAACGGAACCTCGTCGGCCGCCACTCCGTCTGACAGGGGAGCCGAGCCCCGGCGGCCTGCGAACCACCGCAGCAGCCGTCGGGGCATGTGGACGTGTACCGGACGGACGGCCGAAAGGCGCCCTTGTGCCGGTCAGTTGAAACGCCGAATACTCCCGACCAGCGCTTGTCAGGGGCACCGCATCTTCGGAACATTCCGGAATCCGGAATCCGAACGGGAGCCGCTGGCTGCGCCTCACGGGCCCCCGACCCCACGCGGGGCCCCCGACTTCCCTCGGGAGGAACGACCAGTGAGGATCAAGCGCACCACCCCCCGCAGTGGCATAGCGAGACGCGCCCGGATGATCTCCGTGGCCTCCGGACTCGTCGCCATCGGCGCACTCACCGTCCCCACGGCCAGCGCGTCGGACGCGCCCGTCGCGCACACCTTCAGCGCTACCCAGCTCACCCAGGCCGGCACGTCCGTCCTGAAGTCCGATGTACCCGGCACCGCCTGGACGGTCGACCAGAAGACCAACCAGGTCGTCGTCACCGCCGACAGCACGGTCTCCCAGGCCGAGATCGCCAGGATCCAGAAGGCGGCCGGCAGCAACGCGGGCGCCCTGAAGATCGAGCGCACCCCCGGCACGTTCAAGAAGCTGGTCTCCGGCGGCGACGCCATCTATGCGAGTAGCTGGCGCTGCTCGCTCGGCTTCAACGTCCGCTCGGGCAGCACCTACTACTTCCTGACCGCGGGCCACTGCACCGACGGCGCCGGCACCTGGTGGTCGAACTCGTCCCACTCGACGACCATCGGTTCGACCGCGGGATCCAGTTTCCCGGGCAACGACTACGGCCTCGTCAGGTACAGCAGCACGGGGACCCCGCCCGGAACGGTCGGCAGCCAGGACATCACCGGTGCGGCCACGCCGTCCGTGGGGACCACGGTCACCCGGCGCGGCTCGACCACCGGCATCCACAGCGGCCGCGTCACCGCGCTCAACGCCACCGTGAACTACGGCGGCGGCGACATCGTCTCCGGCCTCATCCAGACCACGGTCTGCGCCGAGCCCGGCGACTCCGGCGGCCCGCTCTACGGCGGCTCGACCGCGTACGGCCTGACCTCCGGCGGCAGCGGCGACTGCACCTCCGGTGGTACGACCTTCTTCCAGCCGGTCACCGAGGCGCTGAGTGCGTACGGAGTGAGCGTCTACTGATCCGTGTCCCTCGGCCGGCGGTCACCGGCCTTCGGACAGCGTGACCTGCAGCCAGCAGCAGGGAGCCCCCGTACGGCAACTGCCGTGCGGGGGCTCGCCCTTGTGTGCGTTCCGGAGTTACCTTCGAAGGAGAAACCGTCGAAAAACGTCCCTGAGTGCCTGGGTCCGATCCCTGGAGGCCTCCATGGTCGAGGAGCTGGTGGTGGCGGGAGCCGCTGCCGCGTCCGCCGCGGTGATCTGCGTGACGGCTGCGGCGGCGCGCGTCGTCCAACAGTACGAGCGGGGCGTGGTCTTCCGCCTGGGGCGGCTGCGACCGGATGTGCGCGGCCCGGGGTTCACGATGATCGTGCCGTTCGTGGACCGGCTCCGTAAGGTCAACATGCAGATCGTCACGATGCCGGTGCCCGCGCAGGACGGCATCACGCGGGACAACGTCACGGTGCGGGTCGACGCCGTCATCTACTTCAAGGTGGTCGACGCGTCCGAGGCCGTCGTACAGGTGGAGGACTACCGGTTCGCCGTCTCCCAGATGGCGCAGACGTCGCTGCGGTCCATCATCGGCAAGAGCGACCTCGATGACCTTCTCTCGAACCGCGAAAAGCTCAACCAGGGACTCGAGTTGATGATCGACAGCCCGGCCATCGGCTGGGGCGTGCAGATCGACCGCGTCGAGATCAAGGACGTGTCGCTGCCCGAGACCATGAAACGCTCGATGTCGCGGCAGGCCGAGGCCGAGCGCGAGCGGCGCGCCCGGATCATCAACGCGGACGCCGAACTCCAGGCATCCAGGAAGCTCGCCGAGGCGGCCTCGGAGATGTCAGAACAGCCCGCGGCGCTCCAACTGAGACTCCTGCAGACCGTGGTGGCCGTCGCCGCCGAGAAGAACTCGACCCTCGTACTGCCCTTCCCGGTGGAGCTGCTGCGCTTCCTGGAGCGGGCGACGCCGGGGGATGCGGCGCGGCCGCCGGCCGCCGAACGGCCGCCGATTCCCGGCCCAGCGGTATCGGAATCAAGACAGGACTAGACCTCACCCATTGCGGACCGCCCCTCTGCGCGGAGTGTTTGCAGTGGGAACCGACGTGGTGCGACAGGCGCATGACGGGGGTGCATGCGGCCGGGGGAGCGCATAGCGTCAGTCGCACGCGCGTCCTGAAGTCGACCTTGTGTGTCCCCTGTGGCCGTCGGGATAGTGGGCGCGTCAACCTACGGGACCGGCTCACCCCACAGCGGTCGGTTCCGACCCCCCACAGGAGGACGAGAGTTGAAGCACCGACGCATACCCAAGCGGCGTGCCGCCGCGGTAGGAGCGGGCATCGCCGCCCTGGTCGCCGCGGGAGTCACCTTCCAGACTGCGAACGCGAGCACGGACACCCCTGATGTGGCCCCGCAGACCCTGTCGATCGCGAAGGCCGGAAACCTCGCCTCGTCCCTGACCAAGGACCTCGGAGCGGACTCGGCGGGCACGTACTACGACGCGAAGGCCAAGCACCTCGTCGTGAACGTCCTGAACAAGGACGCGGCGGACGTCGTGCGGGCGGCCGGAGCCAAGGCCAGAGTCGTCGAGAACTCCCTGGCCGAACTGAAGGGCGCCCGCACCACCCTGAAGCAGGACGCGACGATCCCCGGCACCTCGTGGGCGGTCGACCCGGCCACCAACAAGGTCGTCGTGACCGCCGACCGCACGGTCGACACGGCCGCGTGGAGCAAGCTGAGCAAGGTCGTCGACGGTCTCGGCTCCAAGGCCGAACTTCAGCGCACCAAGGGGGAGTTCAAGCCCCTCATCGCGGGCGGCGACGCCATCACCGGCAGCGGCGGCCGGTGCTCCCTCGGCTTCAACGTGGTCAAGGGCGGCCAGCCGTACTTCATCACGGCCGGCCACTGCACCGAGGCGATCTCGACCTGGTCGGACTCGAGCGGCCAGGAGATCGGCACGAACGAGCAGTCCAGCTTCCCGGACAACGACTTCGGCCTGGTCAAGTACACCGCCGACGTCGCGCACCCGAGCGAGGTCGACCTCTACAACGGCTCCAGCCAGCAGATCACCAAGGCGGGCGACGCGACCGTCGGCATGAAGGTGACCCGCAGCGGCTCCACGACCCAGGTCCACGACGGCAGCGTCACCGGCCTGGACGCCACCGTGAACTACGGCAACGGCGACATCGTCAACGGCCTCATCCAGACCGACGTCTGCGCCGAGCCCGGCGACAGCGGCGGCTCGCTCTTCTCGGGCGACACCGCGATCGGCCTCACCTCGGGCGGCAGCGGCGACTGCAGCTCCGGCGGGGAGACCTTCTTCCAGCCTGTGACGGAGGCGCTGTCCACGTTCGGCGCCGAGATCGGCTGATGTAACGACAGCGAGACAGCCGGAAGCCCGGACAGCCAGACGCAGGGGCCGACCCGTCATCGACGGGTCGGCCCCTCGCGTTCTGAGCGGTTCGGGCGTTCCGGGCGCTTCGGGGCCCGGGCGGGGTGTCAGCTGTCTGGATCATGCTCCCACGGTCCGGGGAGCACGGTGTTCGTGCAGGTGGGGTGGGCTGAACGGGTACCCGGGGCGGCGACCTCACTCGGATGTCGCACATGCGTTCGATACTTGGTCTATGGTGGTGGTGGGGAGGCGAGAGCAGGTCGGTTCGAGGTGTGCAGGAGGTGCGTGTGCCAGGGTTCACGCATTTGCACACCGTTTCCGGGTTCTCCCTTCGGTACGGGGCCTCGCACCCGGAGCGGCTGGCCGAGCGTGCCTCCGAACGGGGCATGGACGCGCTCGCCCTCACCGACCGGGACACCCTCTCGGGCTCGGTCAGGTTCGCCAAGGCCTGCGTCAAGGCAGGGGTGCGGCCGCTGTTCGGGACGGACCTCGCGGTGAGCGGACCCCCGCCGGCCGGATCCCCCGCGTCGGGCCGGACCCCGGCCGAGCACCGCAGGCAGCCCGTGCGCGGTGGTGCCTTCATCGACGAGTCGACTCCGCGCGTGACCTTCCTCGCCCGCGACGGAGCCATCGGCTGGGCCTCCCTGTGCCGCCTGGTCACCGCCGCCCACGCCACCGGCGAGACCCGGCTGACCTGGGCGGACAACCACGGCGACGGCCTGACCGTGCTGCTCGGACCCGGGTCCGACGTCGGCCGCGCGCTCGCCGCGGGCCGCCCCGACCGGGCCGCGCACCTCCTCGTCCCCTGGCGGGAGATCTACGGCGACGCCCTGCGCCTCGAAGCCGTCCACCACGGGCGCGAGGGCACGGGCCCCGGATCCCTGCGCCTGGCCGCCCGCACCGTCGGCTTCGCCGCCGAGCAGGGCATCCGCCCCGTCCTCAGCAACGACGTCCGGTACGCCGACCCGGCCCTCGGCCCGGTCGCCGATGTCCTCGACGCCGCGCGCCGCCTCGTCCCGGTCGACCCCCGCAAGGAACTCGACAGCGGCGAGCGCTGGCTGAAGGACGCCGGGGCCATGCTGATGACGGCCGAACGGGTGGTGGAGGCCGCGGGCTTCCGCCGCGACGCCGCGTACCGGCTGCTCGAACAGACCAACGCCGCGGCGGCCGAATGCCGCGTCGACCCCGAGGACGACCTCGGCCTCGGCTCCGTGCACTTCCCCGAACCGCGGCTCGTCGGCGCCGGCCGCCGCACCGCCCAACGGGTCCTCGCGTCGCGGGCGGCGGCGGGGATGCTGCGCCTCGGGTACGACCGGAAGCGGGAGTACTGGGAGCGGATGCACCGCGAGCTGGACATCATCGCGTACCACGACTTCGCCACCTACTTCCTGACGGTGTCCCAAGTCGTCGACGACGTACGGGACATGGGCATCCGGGTCGCCGCGCGCGGCTCCGGTGCCGGGTCCCTGGTCAACCATCTGCTCGGGATCGCACACGCGGACCCGGTCGAACACGGCCTCCTCATGGAGCGGTTCCTGTCCAAGCGCCGCTCCGTCCTGCCCGACATCGACATCGACGTGGAGTCGGCCCGGCGCCTGGAGGTCTACCGGGCGATCATCGGCCGGTTCGGCGCCGAGCGCGTCGCGACCGTCTCGATGCCGGAGACGTACCGCGTCCGCCATGCCGTACGCGATGTGGGCGCGGCCCTGTCCATGGACCCGGCCGACATCGACCGGATCGCCAAGTCCTTCCCGCACATCCGTGCCCGCGACGCGCGGGCCGCGCTGGAGGAACTGCCCGAACTGCGGGAACTGGCAGGGGAGTCCCGGCGGGGCGGGGACAGGTACGGACGCATGTGGGAGCTGGTCGAGGCGCTCGACGCGCTGCCGCGCGGTATCGCCATGCACCCGTGCGGGGTGCTGCTCTCGGACGCCTCGCTGCTCGCCCGTACGCCCGTCATGCCGACCAGCGGCGAGGGCTTTCCCATGTCGCAGTTCGACAAGGAGGACGTCGAGGACCTCGGCCTGCTCAAGCTCGACGTCCTCGGGGTGCGGATGCAGTCGGCGATGGCGCACGCGGTCGCGGAGACCGAGCGGGCGACCGGCTCCACGGTGGACCTGGACGCGGTGGCGCCCGGTGACCCGGAGACGTACCGGCTCATCAAGTCCACCGAGACGCTGGGCTGTTTCCAGATCGAGTCGCCGGGCCAGCGGGACCTGGTGGGACGGCTCCAGCCGGCCACCTTCCACGACCTCGTGGTGGACATCTCGCTGTTCCGCCCGGGACCCGTCGCCGCCGACATGGTGCGGCCGTTCATCGAGGCGCGGCACGGGCGCGCGCCGGTCCGCTATCCACACCGCGACCTGGAGGGACCCCTGAAGGAGACGTACGGGGTCGTCGTCTTCCACGAGCAGATCATCGAGATCGTGAACATCATGACGGGGTGCGGCCGCGACGAGGCGGACCGGGTCAGGAGGGGGCTGTCCGACCCCGATTCGCAGGGGCGCATCCGGTTCTGGTTCGCGCAGCAGGCGGCGGCGCACGGATACGACGCCGAGACCATCGCCCGGACCTGGGAGATCGTCGAGGCCTTCGGGTCGTACGGGTTCTGCAAGGCACACGCCGTCGCCTTCGCGGTGCCGACCTACCAGTCGGCGTGGCTGAAGGCCCATCACCCGGCCGCGTTCTACGCGGGGTTGCTCACCCACGACCCCGGGATGTACCCGAAGCGGCTGATTCTCGCGGACGCGCGGCGGCGCGGGGTGCCGGTCCTTCCGCTGGACGTGAACAAGTCCGCGGTCGCTCACCGTATCGAACTGGTGTCTGATAAAGGGAGTGCCGGTCGCGGAAGTGGTGGTCACGAAAGTGGCGGTCACAAAGAGGAGAAGTGGGGCGTGCGGCTCGCGCTCTCCGACGTGCACGGCATCAGCGAGGCCGAGGCGGCCCGCATCGAGGAGGGGCAGCCCTACTCCTCGCTGCTCGACTTCTGGGAGCGGGCCAGGCCCAGCCGGCCGCTCGCGCAGCGGCTCGCCCAGGTCGGCGGGCTCGACGCGTTCGGCGCCAACCGGCGTGACCTGCAACTCCACTTGACCGAACTGCACCGGGGAACGCGCGGGTCCCGAGGCGCCCGCGGCGCCCAACTGCCCCTGTCCGGCGGCCACGGGACCGCGCCGGCCGGCCTGCCCGACCTCGGCGACGCCGAGCGGCTCAGCGCCGAACTCGGGGTACTCGGGATGGACGCCTCCCGCCATCTCATGGGCGACCACGAGAAGTTCCTCGAGGAGCTGGGAGTGCTGACGGCGCGCCGCCTGCGCGAGGTCGAGCACGGCAAGGTCGTGCTGGTCGCGGGTGCCAAGGTCGCCACGCAGACCCCGCCGATCCGCTCCGGAAAGCGCGTCATCTTCACGACCCTGGACGACGGCACGGGCCTGGTCGACCTGGCCTTCTTCGACGACGCGCACGCCGCGTGCGCGCACACCGTCTTCCACTCGTGGCTGCTCCTGGTCCGCGGCACGGTCCAGCGGCGCGGACCGCGCAGCCTCAGCGTGGTGGGCGCGGCCGCGTGGAACCTCGCGGACCTGGTGGAGGTGCGCCGGCGGGGCGGCCTCGACGCGGTGGCACTGCGCCTGGCGGAGCCGCCCGAACAGCCGCCGTCCGACGAGGACGACCCGGTCGACGGCCGTCGCATCCGCATGGCCACGGGATACGAGATGCACCCCTGGGCGGACCTGCGCCCGGCGGGCGACGGCCAGTCCGGACCACCGCGCAAACTGTGGCACCAGAGCCCAGGGAGCGCAGGATGACCACTCTGTACGTACGGTTCCTGCTGCCGCCCATGTACGAGGCGGCACTGCCCCAACTGATCGGCCTGCTGGGCGAGTTCAGCCCGACGGTCGAGGCGCTGCCGCCCGACGCCGCCCTCGTGGACCTGGGCGGCGCCGTGCGCTACTTCGGGCGGGACGCCGTCGAACTCGCCGCGGTGATCCGGGTGCGGGCGCTCGCCCTGTACGGGGTGGAGTGCGTGATCGGCGCGGGCCCCGGCCCGATGCTGGCGCGGATGGCCGCGCGGACGGCCTCGCCCGGGGTGACCCGGGTGGTGCCGGGGGACCCCGGCGCCGTGGCGGAGTTCCTCGCCGGGCAGCCGGTCGCCGCGCTGCCCGGCGTCGGCGCCGCCACCGCCCGCACCCTGTGCGAGTACGGGCTCGACACCCTGGGCAGGGTGGCCGCCGCCCCGCAGGGCACCCTGCAACGGCTCACCACCGCCCGTATCGGCCGTGAACTGCACGAGAAGGCGCGTGGCGTCGACCGCACCCGGGTCACACCCAACGCCGCCACGCGGTCCACCGCCGCCGAACGCCCCTTCCCGCGCGACGAACTCGACCCGTACCGGCACCGCCGCGCCCTGCTCTCCCTCGCCGACGAGCTGGGCGCCCGGCTCCGCGACGGGAAGCAGGTGTGCCGCTCGCTGACCCTCACCGTGCGCTACGCCGACCGGTCCACGACGACCCGCAGTCGTACGCTCCCCGAGCCCACCGGGCGCACGACCGCGCTGTCCACGGCCGCGTACCGGATGTACGAGGCGCTCGGCCTGCAGCGGGCCAGGGTGCGGGCGCTCGCTCTGCGGGCGGAGGGGCTCCGCCCGGTCGAGGGTTCCGCCTGCCAGCTGACCTTCGACCCCGCGGACGAGAAGGCGCGGGCGCTGGAGGCGGTGGCCGACCGGGCCCGGGCGCGGTTCGGACCCGGGGCGATCGTGCCCGGGCGGCTCGCGGCGTGAGCCGCTACTGAGCCCAGGGCGGCGTGAGGCGGGTGCCGTCCGCCAGGACGGCCTCCAGGCCCGCGGACGTCGTGACCCACATGGCGGCGGGCGAGTCGCCGGGGTTCTCGACGGTGAGGGTCGCGCCCGGATTGACGATCGCGGTGTCGCCCGCGGCGAGCGTGTCCGTGCGCCCGTCGACCGTGAAGCGCAGGCTGCCGCTGAGCACGTGCAGGATCTCCTCGCGGGACACCGTGTGGGCGACGCCCGGGGTGCCCGCCGGGATCTCGGCCCGCCAGGCGCACAGCTCCTTGCTGCCGGCGGCGGGTTTGGCGTACGAGACGAAACGGACGCCGTGCATCTCGTGAACGACGGCATCGGATGCGCGGACGACTGGCATGGCGACTCCCTTGAGCGGATCGGCCGAGCGAGCAATGTGGTCAAGCAACTTGACTACATAGTCAGGCAGCTTGACCAAACCGTCAAGGGTGTTTCAATGGCTCCGTGCAGAACTCCGAGGCCATGGCCCTGTCCGCCGCCCTGCTCTCCGCCGCCGGCGAGCTGACACAACGCATCCACGAGGGGGTCGTCGCCCGCGGCTTCGAGGGGCTGCGGCCGGCGCACGGATTCGCCTTCGCGCGGCTCTCCTGGGACGGCGCCACCGCCACCGACCTCGCCGCGCATCTGGGGGTCACCAAGCAGGCCGCGAGCCAGCTCGTCGACGAGCTCGTGCGCAAGGGATACGCCGAGCGCCGGCCCCACCCGGACGACGCCCGCGCCCGGCTCGTCGTCATGACCGAACGCGGCTGGGCCTGCGCGCGGGCCGCCGAGGAGTCCGCCGCCGACGCCGTACGGCCGTGGGTCGAGCGGCTCGGCGAGCGCAAGGCCCGCGCTCTGCTTGACCAGTTGACCGCCGTCGCACCCGACGGACCCATCAGGCCCGCCTGGTGACACCGCGTCGGCACCGGAAGCGTCCAGCTACCACTGCAAGTTTTTACTGACGCGTAACTTCACTCTTTTACTACTGGCGCGTAATTTGGCTGGCAGTACAGCATCCTCGTGATCCGGATCACAGGGCACGCACCCCACATCGCAACTCCCTTGAGCCGCAAGGAGATCACACGATGCTGCCCCGGAACTGGAAACGTGCGGTCAGATCCCTGACCGCGGCCCTGCTGCTCACGGCCGCGGCCACCGCGGTCCCCGCCACCGCCCACGCCGGCACCGCCGTCAGCAGCGGCTGGAACAACTACGCCTGCAAGCCGTCCGCCGCTCACCCGCGCCCCGTCGTCCTCGTCCACGGCACCTTCGGGAACTCCGTCGACAACTGGCTGGTCCTCGCCCCCTACCTGGTGAACCGCGGCTACTGTGTCTTCTCGCTCGACTACGGACAGTTGCCCGGCGTCCCGCTCTTCAACGGCCTCGGCCCCATCGACAAGTCGGCGGGCCAGCTCGACACCTTCGTCGACAAGGTGCTCGCCGCCACCGGCGCCCCCAAGGCCGACCTCGTCGGCCACTCGCAGGGCGGCATGATGCCCCGCTACTACCTCAAGTTCCTCGGCGGCGCCGCGAAGGTGAACTCCCTCGTCGGCATCGCGCCCGACAACCACGGCACCACCCTGAACGGCCTGACGAACCTCCTGCCGTACTTTCCCGGGGCCGGTGACCTGCTGACCCTCGCCACCCCCGGCCTCGCCGACCAGATGGCGGGCTCCCCGTTCATCACCAAGCTCAACCAGGGCGGGGACACCGTCCCCGGCGTCCACTACACCGTCATCGCGACCAAGTACGACGAGGTCGTCACGCCGTACGGCACCCAGTTCCTGAGCGGCCCCGACGTCCGCAACGTCAAGCTCCAGGACCTGTGCTCCGTCGACCTGTCCGAGCACGTCGCCATCGGCACCATCGACCGCGTCGCCTTCCACGAGGTCGCGAACGCCCTCGACCCGGCCCACGCCACCCCCACCACCTGTGTCTCGGCGGTGAGTTGAGCGCACCGCAGCCAGAAACGCACAAGGGCCGCCGCCTCCAGGAGTGGGCAGGGAGACGGCGGCCCGGCTGTGCTGCGTCAGCGGCTGTGACGCCCGCCCGCCACGGAGCGGCGCCGCACCGACGCGAACATTGTCGCGGCACCGATCGCCAGAACCGCGGCGCCGCCCATCGCGATGTACGGGGTGGCGCTGTCGCCGCCCGTCTCGGCGAGGTTCTCGTCGGCGAGGGGCTTCGCGGCACCGCCCTTCACCTCGGGCCCGTTGCCGCCCGTCGAGTCGTCGGCGGCGTCGGCAGCGGGGGCCGCGGACTCCTCGGCCTGCGGCTCGGCGCTGCCCCCGGCGTCACCGTGGTGGTGCTCCACGGACGACTTGCCGGCACCGTCCGCGATCTCCTGGTCGGAGGGCGCGGACGCGGCGGGAGCGGCCGCACCGGCCCCGCTGTCCTTGCCGAACACCACGTCGGAGCAGGTGTAGAAGGCCTCGGGGGAGTCGGAGCGCTGCCAGATCGAGTAGATGAGGTGACGGCCCGACCGTGCCGGAACGTCACCGTCGAAGACGTAGTCGCCGTTCTCCATCTTCGGGTCGGTGACCTTGACGAAGGGCTGAGCCTCCAGGTCCGACCACTTCAGCGGCTTCGCCGGGTCGTACGAGTCCTTGGTGATGTACAGCTCGAACGAGCCCTTGTGCGGGGCCGTTCCCTTGTAGTGGAAGGTGTGGCTGCCCGCCGACATCGGGCTCGACGGCCAGTCGGCGCGCGGAAGGTCGAGCCCCTTGTACTTGTCGTTGCCCGCGCTGCACAGCTTGCCGTCGGGGATGATCTCCTTCGACTTGCCTGCGGCGTTCGCGATGTTGACCGCGTTCCAGTCGTAGAAGGCCTGCGCGCCACTGGCCGCGACGGCGGCCTTGCACGCCGCTGAC
Organism: Streptomyces sp. NBC_01445; assembly: GCF_035918235.1. Taxonomy (NCBI): domain Bacteria; kingdom Bacillati; phylum Actinomycetota; class Actinomycetes; order Kitasatosporales; family Streptomycetaceae; genus Streptomyces; species Streptomyces sp. NBC_01445. The sequence continues at coordinate 7,741,913 of NZ_CP109485.1, forward strand.
TGCGGGCTCTCCGGGCCCTCCGCGTAGCAGGCGGAGACGCGGCTGACCGGATCCGTCATCGAGCCGTGCGCCGACGCGGGCGCGGCGGCCAGCGCGGTCAGGGCGAACGGGACGGCACCTGCGACGGCGAACGCGGCGGCCTTGCGGCGAACTGTCATGAGTGGAACTCCTCAACGGCGGTTCAGGGGTGGGGGGACGGGCCGCGACGACGGCCCCGGCGGTGAGAAAGCTAGCCCCTGAAAGCCGCGAAATCGCCTGCTGAGGGCAGGCGATGGCGATCTTTATGGTGGGTTTAAGGGAGGGCTAATCGAGGGCTCAGACTGCGATCATGTCCCGTACTGTGCGGCCATGACTCACACAGTTCGCCGCGCCGAAGCAGCCGACGTACCCGCAGTGAAAGCGGTGACCGACGCCGCGTACCGCCACTACATCGACCGGATCGGAGTGGTGCCCGCGCCCATGGAGGCCGACCACGGCGCCGAGGTGGCCGCGGGCAAGGTGTACGTCGTGGACGGCGAGCGGGGCGGCGCGCCCGCCGTCATCGGACTCGTCGTCATCGAGCCCCGCGAGGACCATCTGTTCCTCGACAGCATCGCCGTCCACCCCGACGCCCATGGACAGGGCGTGGGGCGACGGCTGCTGGCGTTCGTCGACGAGCACGCGCGCGTGCTCGGCCTTCCCGAGGTGCGGCTCTACACGAACGCGATGATGTGGGAGAACCAGGAGCTCTATCCGCGCTACGGATACGAGGTCGTGGAGCGCCGCACCGACGGCCTCTACGACCGCATCCACTACCGCAAGCGGCTCTCCGCGGCCCCGCCCGCCTGACGCGTGCGTCCCGGCCCGCTCACTCGTCGGGCCACCACGTGCGCCGGATGTCCTTGCGCACTTCCGGACGGTCGTGGCGGCGCTCCGCGGCGGCGTCGTCCTGCTGCTGCCGGCGGGTGGTGCTGGTCTTCGCCACGGGCTTGTTGATGGTCACACGGCGCATGACTGCCTCCTGTGCCTACCCCGGTTCCACTGCGGTACCGCTGTAGACGTGTTCCCCGGAGGGTGACGCATCGAAGCGTGATTGTCAGTGGCAGGTGTCACGATCTGGGCATGAAGATGAGCGAGGACACCACGAAACGGGACATGGCGCCCCTCGAACCGGTCGACTGGGACGCCGAGGCCGCGGCCTTCGACGACGAACCCGACCACGGCCTGCGTGATCCCGTCGTGCGCGAGGCCTGGGCCGCGCGCCTGCGGGACTGGCTGCCGGATCACCCCTGTGACCTGCTCGACCTGGGCTGCGGCACGGGCAGCATGTCGCTGCTCGCCACCGGCCAGGGACACAGCGTGACCGCGGTCGACCTGTCGCCCGCCATGGTGGACCTCGCGCGCGCCAAGCTGGCCGGCCGGGCCGCGCGGGTGCTCGTCGGGGACGCCGCGGCGCCGCCCGTCGCAGGCGAGACCTTCGACGTCATACTCATGCGGCACGTCGCGTGGACACTGCCCGACCTCGACGGCGCCCTCGCGCACTGGCTCTCGCTGCTGCGGCCCGGCGGGCGGCTGATCCTGGTGGAGGGCGTGTGGGGAACGCTCAGCCCCGTCGGCATTCCGGCGGCCCGGCTCACCGGCGCCCTCGCTCCGCTCGCCGCCCACGTCCGGCACGAACCGCTCTCCGGGGACGCGTCGCTGTGGGGGAGACAGGTCGAGGACGACCGGTACGCGGTGGTCGCGACGCTAGGCCAATAGCCGGCCGAACCCCTCGGTGCGCGCGAGGAGTTCGAGGTCGTCGAGGGCGCGGACTGCGGCCGCCGCCGCGTGCGGATCGCGCTCCGCGAGCCCGCTCTGTGCGAACTCGTCCTCGTCGAGGCGCAGTACGTCGCTGCCGTCCGCCGATACCCACAGGTCGAGGTCGAGATCCTCCACGCGGAGCTCGCCGTCCTCGCGGACCGCCGGCCGCGTCACATCGCAGTACCAGCCCTTGAGCGTGCCGCCGCCGGTGCGTACCTCCTTGACCGCGTACCACCGGTCCCGCCAGTAGTGCTCGGTGAAGACGTCGCCCGGCCCGAACTGCACGAACCCGAAGTCCCTGACCCCGGGGGAGGCCCAGGCGGCGGTGACGGTCACGCGCGTGCCGTCGTCACGGACGACGTCCGCGGGGTAACGGATCTTGAGCCGGCCCGCCTTGACGAGGACCACGTCGAGGGACCCGGCGGACTCAGGTGAGGGTGCGGACATGGCGTACCTCCGTGGCACAGATCTCGTAGCCGAACCATTTGTTGATCGCGAGCATCGGGCCGTTCGCCGCGTCGTTGCCCGTGAACGCCTCAGTGATGCCGGCCTCGCGGGCGCGGTGCAGGGAGTCGTTCTTGGCGAGCTTGGCCAGGCCGCGGCCGCGGAACTCCCGCGCGGTGCCGGTCATCCCGGACGTGTAGCGGGTCTCGTCGTCGGTGCGGGCCAGGCTGAACGCCACGGGCCGGCCGTCGGCCACGGCCACCGACGTCAGCCGATGGTCGGTCAGCGGATGGTGCCAGGTCTCGTCGAGCCAGTGCTCGTAGTCCGTGAACTCCGTGGCCACGTCGCTCGGTTCGTCGCTCACCGTCTCCGCGTCCAGGTCGAACAGGGGACGCGGGTTGTCCGCGAAGTCCGCGCCGGTCCGCAGCGTCACTCCGGCCGGCGGCGCGGTGAGCGGGGGCAGCGTGCCGTGCGCCAGGTCGAGTCGGAGGAAGTGGGCGGGGCGGCTGGCGTGGTAGCCGCGGCGCGCGGCGAACGCCCGGTCGTCCGGGGTGTCGAGCACCCACGAGTAGACGGCGACGGCGCTCTCACCGGCGAGATAATCCTCCGCCGCCCGCACGATCAGGGACCCGGCCCCGAGCCCGCGGCGCTCCGGGTGCACATAGGCGTTCACATAGCCCTGCCCCGGTTCCGGACTGTCGTACGCGATCCCGACCTGCGCGGTGCCGACGACCTCGCCGTCGGCCTCGGCGACCAGCGGCCGGTACCGGGCGTCCGGATGGGCGTGCGCCAGATCGAAGGCGACCGACTCGGCGGTCGCGAGCATGGCGGGCAGCGCGGCGCGCCGCACCCGGGCGAACGCCGCAGCGTCCTCGGGCCGCAGGGCCCGGACGATCACAGTCATACGGCCGCACGCTACGCGCGGGTCGCGCCGGGGTGCCTCCCATTTTTCCGGGGTGCGGGACAATCGGCGCGTGACCTTGATGATCGACATCGATGCGGGCGCGGCGACGGCGCCCTACGAACAGGTACGGGCCCAGATCGCCGGGCAGGCCCTCTCCGGGACCCTGCCCGTCGGCTACAAACTGCCGACGGTGCGCGGGCTCGCCGAGACGCTCGGCCTGGCCGCGAACACGGTGGCCAAGGCGTATCGGGCGCTCGAGTCGGACGGGGTGATCGAGACGCGCGGCCGCAACGGCACGTTCGTCGCCGCCGCCGGTGACGCGTCGGCCCGGGAGGCCGCGGCGGCGGCCGCCGCGTTCGCGGAACGGGCCCACCGCCTCGGCCTCACCGAGCCGCAGGCACTCGCCGCGGTACGGGACGCGCTGCGGGCGTCGTACGGGGAGAAGGGGTAACGGGAAGTACAGCCCCACCCCTACAAGTACAGCCCCGCGTCCGCCGACTCGCGCGGGTCCGGGACCGATGTCGGGCTGGTGCCGCGGCGCAGCGCGTACAGCTCGGCGAGTGTCGCGCCGTCGCGGCTCACGCCCTCCTCGCTGCCGAGCCAGTTCACCGACTCGCGGTGGGTGAGGGGGCCCACCTCGATACGGGCCAGGCAGCGGCCGGGGCGCACGACCGCCGGGTGGAGGCGCTCCAGGTCCTCGTTCGTCGTGACGCCGACCAGCACGTTCCGCCCCTGTCCGAGCAGGCCGTCCGTCAGGTTGAGCAGGCGTGAGAGTGCCTGCCCCGCCGTGTGCTTGGCCTCGCCCCGGATGAGCTCGTCGCAGTCCTCCAGGAGCAGGAGGCGCCAGCGGCCCTTCGCCGTGCCGTCGTCCTCGCCGATCGCGATGTCCATGAGATAGCCGACGTCGGAGAACAGCCGCTCCGGGTCGAGTACGCAGTCCACCTGGCACCAGTCCCGCCAGGACCGGGCCAGGGTGCGCAGCGCGGACGTCTTGCCCGTGCCGGGAGGACCGTGCAGCAGGAGCAGCCGGCCCGCGATGTCCTCCGGGGTCGTCTTCATCAGCTGGTCCATGGCCCCGGCCACCGGCGCCGTGTAGTTGTCCCGCACCTCGTCCCACGTACCGGCCGAGATCTGCCGCGTGGTGCGGTGCGGCCCGCGCCGGGGCGAGACGTACCAGAACCCCATCGTCACGTTCTCCGGCTGGGGTTCGGGCTCGTCTGCGGCGCCGTCCGTGGCCTGCCCGAGCACCTTCTCGGCGAGTTCCGCGGTGGTCGCCGTCACCGTGACGTCGGCGCCCCTGTTCCAGCGGGAGACGAGGACGGTCCAGCCGTCGCCCTCGGCGAGCGTCGCGCTGCGGTCGTCGTCACGCGCGGAGCGCAGGACCACCGCGTCGGGCGGCAGGAGGGTGGCCCCCGACCGCACGCGGTCGATGTTCGCCGCGTGCGAGTGCGGCTGCTCGCCCGTTGCGAAGCGGCCGAGGAACAGCGCGTCGACGACGTCGGCAGGAGAGTCGCTGTCGTCGACGTTGAGCCGGATCGGCAGCGCGTCGTGTGGGTTCGCAGACATGCCGCCATGATCCGCCACGCACGGCGCTCCCGCACGGGATTTCCGCAGCGCGTCACACGCTTGCCCGCACGGCGGCCCGGTCCCGCGCGCCGTTACAACGCTGTCGCAGTGGAGTCTGTCCCTCCGCGAACGACCGTAGATACTCTTGCCCTTGATGGGACGTCATGGGTGGGTTTCGGGGGCGGGGCGGTGGCGGCTCACCGCTCTGCTCGGCGTGGGGGTGGCCGCTCTGGCCCTGGTGCTGACGGTGATCAGCACACTGCCGAGCGACCGGGCCGACGACAGGGGCACCACGAGCGCGGGTGACAAGGTGCACGGCTCCCCGTCCGATCCGCCCGCACAGCTGGGGCCGGCGGTCGGGTGGGGCTTCACACACACCCAGTACAGCGCGGACGAGGGCGACGACGGTGCCACGCGGCGGGTCGAGGACAGGCTCTCCGGCCAGTCGGTTCCGCAGATCCAGCACATCATGGGCTGGGGCGCGGGGAACCCGGAGCCCGTCAAGGGCCGTTACGACTTCGACGAGATGGACCGCCGGATCGACTTCATCAGGAAGTCGGGCGGCACCCCCGTCGTCACCCTGTGCTGTTCGCCGGACTGGATGAAGGGCGGCAAGGCGGGGGTCGACAACACGGACTGGAGCCGGCAGTCCCTGGAGACCGCGCCCGACCGCGCGCACTTCAAGGACTTCGCCGCGCTCGCCGCGACGGTCGCCAAGCGCTACCCGGACGTGCGCCACTTCATCGTCTGGAACGAGTTCAAGGGCTTCTGGAACAACGGGAAGCAGCGCTGGGACTACGAGGGCTACACGGAGCTGTACAACCTCGTCTACAAGGCCCTCAAGAAGGTCGACAAGGACATCATGGTCGGCGGGCCCTATCTGGTGATGGACAGCGTCGACCCGCGTCAGACCGAGAACGCGTCGGCGGACGTGAAGGGGCCCTGGGGCAGCATGGACCAGCGCGTCCTCGACGCCTTCGACTACTGGAACAAGAACAAGGCGGGCGCCGACTTCGTCGTCGTCGACGGCTCCAGCTACACCGTCGACGACGAGCTGCTGCCCAACGAGTTCAAGGCCACCGACAAACTCACCGCCGTCGGCAAGTGGGTGGAGCGACAGACCGGTGACCTGCCCCTGTGGTGGGCCGAGTACTACGTGGAGCCCGGCGACCAGAACGACGACCGCAAGGGCTGGAGCGAGCCGCACCGCGTCGCCGTCCAGGCGTCCGGCCTTGTCGCGATGGCCAAGGGCGGCGCGTCCTCCGGCTTCTACTGGAACCCGGAGGAGAAGACGGGCACGACGTGCGCCGGCTGTCTGTGGACGCCCACGCAGTCGGGCGACGGCGGCGCGAAGCTGCCCATGTACGACCTGATCTCCCGCTTCCACAAGGCGTTCCCGCCCGGCACCAAGTACGAGACGGTGCCGGTCGCCGCGGACGACGTGCCGAACGTGCGGGTGCTCGCCGACGACAAGACCGTCGTCGTGGTGAACACCCTGAACCGGAAGATCAGCGCGCAGGTCGACGGGAAGCGGTTCGAGATGGGTGCGTACGAACTGAAGTGGCTCGAGCGGAAGTAGTCCGCCCGAGCCACATCTCACCGTGAAATGGGCCTACGCCATCGTCAGGAACCTCTGGAGGATGGACGCGAGCAGCACCGCGAGCAGCGGCAGCGAGAACCAGAAGCTGCTCTGCAGCCAGCGCAGTTGCCGCACCCCCGGACGTACCGCCACCCGCACGATCTCGCGCGCCCCGAGCAGCAGTACCAGGGCGACAGCCGCGAGCCCGCCCACCACGGACCACGGGGTCCAGGTGATCTGCGGGCCGATCGGCCCAGGCTCGGCCTTCGGGACCTCACCGCTCGGCTGCTTGCGCAGGGTGTACATCGTGACGTCGTCGTTGACGAGGACCTTCGTCAGCTCCTGGCGGTCGTCGAGATTGCGGATGAGCCGCGTCTCCCAGGTCTTCGAGTAGCCGACGTCCATCTGCAGATAGACGACCTGACTCTTGTTGATCATGAGGTACGAGTTCGGGCCCGCGTCCTTGAGCGCCTTCACCAGGCTGGAGACGAGCACGGGGTCGACGGGCGCGAGGGTGGGAACGTACTGCACCTTCTCCATGTCACGCGTGCCCCACGGCATCGCGGGCGTCACGTTGTCGACGATGTCGTTGCTCATCCACAGGAGGCGGACCGTCGGGTCGTCGTGCGCGTAGACGTAGTCCATCGCCGCGACCTCGCCCGGCCTGATCCGCTCGAACGGCTCGTTGCCCCAGCGCGCCACAAGGAAGCCGCCCATGAGGATCAGGCCGGCCATCAGCGCGGCGAGCGGCGCGAGGCTCACCCGGTCGCGGTCGCGTTCCTTCGCGGTGATCCCGGTGCGCGGGAACAGCGCGAGGCCGGCGAGCAGCGCGGCGCCCGGCAGCGCGAACATGAAGACGCGCAGCGCCATCTCGCCGCCGTACGACTGCATGCCGAAGCCCAGGAACGGGACGAACGTCAGGACGAGGAGGGAGCGCTCCCGGTACTTGGCGTCGCGCCGCCGCCACCAGCCCCAGCACGCGAACGCCATCACACCTCCGGCGAGCAGCACGCGCGCGTAGAGGACGAGTTTGTGGGCCGAACTGCCGCCCTGGATACGCCCGGAGACCGACGACGACACATTGCCGCCGACGCCGCCGAGCCCGCCGAACAGCTCGTCGAAGTGGCCCGACCAGTACGGCTCCGCGAGGAACGAGACCCAGACGGCGACCAGGACCGCGAACAGGATAGGCAGGCCGCGTAGCTCGGAGCGGCCCACGAGCACCAGGACCGCGAGGACCCCGAGCATCACGAACGGGGTGAGCTGGTGGGCCGGGACCGTCGCCGCGAACAGGCCGATCAGGACGAGCAGCAGCACCGCCTGCTGGCGCCGGTCGGTGGGCTCGACCTCCAGCTCGCCGGGCCGCCGCTTGGTCCACAGCACCCGCGGCGCCCGGAACCACACCAGCAGGATGGCGACGAAGGCCAGGTAGAGGAGGTACGTGAAGCCCTGCGGGGAGAAGTAGTCCTGGCCGACCCAGCCGCTCAGGACGAAGATCCACAGCCCGGTCCACCGGGCGCGCCAGCTCGCCCGCATCGAGCGCGTGAGCAGGAACATCGGCGCCAGGTAGAGCAGTTGCATGGCGAGCGGCCACCAGCGGATGACCTCGGTCATGTCTGTGACGCCGCACGCCCTGGCGAAGAACGTCGCGACGGCGAAGAACCCCGGCCAGCTCCAGCGCGCGTCGAGGTCGGGCACCGCCGAGCCGGTCCTGTCGATGTACTCCATGAAGCCGAGGTGCTGCCACGCCGTCGCGAACCGCGGCTCCGCCTCGATCACGGCGGGCAGCGCGTGCAGCGAGACGACCGTGGCGAGCAGCGTCAGCAACAGCAGCCATTTGTGCGGGCGTTCGAGCCACAGAAGGGACGCGAACACCCCGATCAGGAGCGCCGCGCCCAGCAGCGTCGCGGGCGGCAGCACCGAGATGAGCCCGAGCCCGCCCATCCCGTCGAGATCGCCGTCGCCCAGGCCCAGCACGGGTCCCCAGTACAGCCCGAGCGCGGCGACGAGCAGCAGGGCCAGGACGACGATGCGGGGGCTGAGCAGCGCGAGGCGGTCCCGCAGGGGCCGGGCGGCGGGGGCGTCCGTGGCAGGCGGGGCGAGAACTGCGGTGTCAGAGATGCCGCCAGTGCCTGAGGTGCTGGATGTGCTGGCGATGCCCGAGGTGACGGAAGCCTCCGACGTGGCAGAGGTTTCGGATGTGGCAGAGACGGTGGCCGGCTTCGGCTCCGGTTCGGGCTCCGCGGGCGGTCTCGGTGCCGGCGGCGGTGGAGACTTCAGCGCCCAGGTCGGCCGGTGCCCCATGTCGTCCTCCCCGCCCCCCGCCGCCGGCGTCCCGTGCGCGGGTGTCGCGGGCCCCGGCCGCACGTCGGGGCGCCGCTCCTGATGGTCCAGATTGAGCTGCACCGCGAGGTGCAGGGTGTCCGAGTCGAGCGTGCCGCGCAGCGCCTGCCCGGGGCCCTGACGCCTGGCCCCCGTGGTCATGTCCGGAGTGCCGAGGTCGGCCAGATCGCCGTCCGGGGCCGCCACGACGGCCGGCGGCGCCGGGGGAGCGGTCCGCACGATGCGGTACAGCTTCGGCGCGGCGATCGCCACGATCACGGCCAGGCTGGAGATCTCCGCGACGCCCGCGCCCGTCAGGCCCATCCGGGGCAGGAGCAGCAGCGTCAGGCCGAGGACCAGGACGCACAACAGGCCCTGCAGCCAGGCGAGCCCGGCCGTCCGGCTCTGCGCACGCAGCACCGCGAAGTACGTCTCCATGACCACGCGCAGCGCCGCGCCGACGGCGAACCAGCGCAGCAGCGGGGTCGCCGCGTGCGCGTAGTCGTCGCCGAAGATGTGCAGGACCAGCGGCGCCGCGAGGAAGAGCAGCCCGCAGACCGGCAGCATGATCCGTGCCATCCGGCGCAGCGCCGCCCGGGTGTTCGCGGCGAGCTGCGCCGGATCGTGCGCGCCTTCCACGGTCAGCGAGGCGCCCATGTTGATGGCCAGCAGATTGACGGTGCCGCCGATGGTGGTGGTGATGTAGAAGTACGCGTTGTCGGCGGAGCTGACCTGCGAGGCGATCAGGACCGGGACGAGGTAGACGACGGCGAGCGAGAACAGGGAGCCCGTGTAGTCGCCCGCCAGGAAGCGGCCCATCTGGCGCAGAGTCGGTGGATCCGCCTTGCCGCCGGTGGCCTTGATGTGGCGTGGCACGAGGCGCCGGAACACCAGCCAGCCCAGCGGCACCACCGACGTGGCGATGGCGACGACCCACGACACGAACACGCCGGTGGTCGGGACGGCCACGGCGAAGGCGACGAGCAGCCCCAGCTTCACGGTCGAGAACACGGTGTTGCCGACCGGTACCCACAGCGCGCTGCGCAGGCCGGTCAGCACACCGTCCTGGAGCGTGAGCAGTGACCAGGCGACAACAGCCGCGATGAAACCGAGCCCGTTGACCGGCCCGTGCAGGAAGCGGTACGAGGGCCCCCACATGTCGAGCGTGAGCAGGAAGACGAGCGCCGCGAACGACACAGCGACGGAACTGCCCGCGTATGTGCAGAAGATGAAACGCCCCGTGGCCCGTCCCGCGATGGGGATGAAGCGGGCCAGGGCGCCCGTCAGCGTCACGGCGGTGAGCCCCGCGAGGAACTTCATCGCCGCGATCGCCGCCGAGCCCTGACCGACCGCGTCCGCGGTGTAGTAGTGCGCGGCAGCCAGCCAGAAGCCGACGCCGAGCACCCCGGAGATGCCGGTGTTGAGCATCAGGGCATAGGCGTTACGGAACAGCTGGTTCCCGCCCCCCGAGCCCATGGCTTCCTTGTTGCCCTTGCCGCCCTTGCCCATGCCGGGCAGCCGCAGTTTGCGGCCGGCCGGTGGCTGGGGCTCGGTGGTCGGAGTGGTCGTGGCGGCCTGGGCGGTGGTCGTGTCAGACACGGGTTCGGATTGCCTTCCGGCGGACCTGTCGGGCTCTGCGGACCAGGGCGTACCCCTTGGTGAGGGCACGGTCCCTGACGAAGTTACGGGCGATCGCGCGGCCCTCCACGAGCCGCGTGAACTCCTCGATACCGGTGGCGCGGCGCACGGTGACGCGCTGGAGTGCGTACGGGCCCTGCCGCCGCCTGGCCAGTCCGTTGCCGACGGCCAGGGACTGGGCGAACCCGGCCCCGCGCACGGCGGCGCGCACCCGTCGGCTGGAGTAGCCGTACGGGTACGCGAACGACACCGGCACCGCGCCGAGTTCATCGGCGACGATCTCCTTGCAGCGCAGCAGCTCGAAGCCGAGCGCGTCGTCGTCGAGCTGGTCGAGCTGCGGATGCGTGTGGCTGTGCCCGCCGATCTCCGTCCCGGCGTCGGCGAGCGCGCGCACCTCGTCCCAGCCGAGCATCGTGTCGAGCCCGCCCCCGGTGTCGTACGCCCCGCGCAGCCAGCCCGTCGACACGAACAGCGTCGACGGGAAGCCGTGCTTGGCGAGGACGGGGAGCGCGTGACGGTGCACGCCCTCGTAGCCGTCGTCGAAGGTGATGAGGACGGGACGCTCGGGCAGGGCCCGCCCCGGGGAGCGCCAGACCGCGGCGAGTTCGGTGGTCGTCAGGGGAGTGAGGCCGAGGTCGGCGACCGCCGCGAGCTGCTCGGCGAACGCCTCGGGCGTCACCGACAGCTCGCGCGTCGCGTCGTTCGGCTCACGCGCCACCGAGTGGTACATGAGGATGGGCACGGGCGTGCTCATGACGGCCCACCCCCCTCGGCGGCCCGGGCGTCGCCGATCTCCACGACCGAGAACGTCGCGCCCGTCCTGCGTGCCCGGAAACTGCCGAGCGCGTACCCGCCGGCGGTCGTGAGGACTCCGGCCACGATCGCCCCGGCCCGCCCCGCGCCACCCGGCCGCGCCAGGACGAAGTCCCGTACTCCGCGCGCCACTCCGGCCGGCAGGACCCGCGTGGCGTAGCGCCGCTCGGACTCCAGGCCCTTGTCCGCGCCCACGCTCTGCGCGACCAGTGCCTTGGAAAGCCCCTCGGCGTACGCCCGGGTCCGGAAGTAGGCGAAGCGCTCGCGGCCCGCGGGGACCCGGTGGTGGATCACGGCGCGGTCGTCGATCAGGAGCACCGCGTCCGGCCGGGCGCGGGTGAGCCGGATGCACAGCTCCGTCTCCTCGCAGCCGAGCGGCCGCTTGTCGCCGTCGCGGCCGATGCCCGTGGCGAAGCCGCCCGCCGCGTCGAACGCGGACCGCCGGAACGAGGCGTTCCCCCCGAGCACGTTGCGCACCCGCACCTTCCCGCGCGGCAGCCCTTTGTACGTACAGCCGACGACCCAGTCGAACTCCTCGGGGAACCACGCGGGGCGGCGGCCCGAGGCCCAGATGGGCTCCGTACGCCCGCCCACCGCCATGACCAGGGGATCCTCGTACCCGGCGGCGAAGTGACGCAGCCAGTCCCGCTCCGCGACCGCGTCGTCGTCGAGGAACGCGATGATCCCGCCGCGCGAGACGGCGATGCCCGTGTTGCGTCCGGCCGACAGGCCGCGCGGGCCCGCGTTGGCGAGCACGCGCACGTCGTCGGACTCCTTGAACTCCTTGCCGAGACGCTCCAGGAGAGCCGGATGGTGGTCGACCACCAGCAGCGTCTCGAGAGCCGGCAGCGACTGCGCCCGCACCGAGGACACCGCCGCGAGGATGTCCTCCCAGCGGTCCTCGGTGTAGACGCAGATCACGACGGACACGCCGCCGTGCGGGGCGTGAGCGCTCAAGACACCTCTCCCCGGCCCGTGTTGAGCATGCTCGCCTGCGTCCGGCGGCGCTGCGCGCGCCGGGTCGAGCGCTCCTTGAGGATCACCTTGAGGACCCGCAGCCCGTCCCGCACGGCGCGCAGATTGCTCGTGCCGTGGATCCGCAGGTACTCGTGGCTCGGGATCTCCTGGACTTTGAGGCCGGCCTTGACGACCCGGATGTTCATCAGGGTCTCGACCTCGAAGCCGGTGCAGTCGAGGTCGATCTGGTCCAGGCAGTGCCGCCAGAACGCGTTGTAGCCGTAGCAGAGGTCGGTGTAGCGGGCGCCGAACTTCTTGTTGACGACCGTGCACAGCGCCCAGTTGCCGAGCTTGCGGATCGGCGTCATGTCGTCGGTGCCGCCGCCGTTGGCGAAGCGGGAGCCCTTGGCGAAGTCGGCGCCCGAGACCAGGGCGGAGACGTAGGAGACGATCTCCTGGCCGTCCGCGGAACCGTCCGCGTCGACCATCACGATGATGTCCCCGGTGCACGCCGCGAAGCCGGCGATCAGCGCGTCGCCCTTGCCCTTGCCGCGCTGCGCGACGACGACCACGTCGGGCCACAGTTCGCGGGCGACTTCCACCGTGTTGTCGGTGGAATTCCCGTCGACGAGAACCACTTCGTGGATCCAGTCGGGAAGTGTCTTGAACACATACGGAAGATTTTCCGCCTCATTCATGGCGGGGATCACGACGCTCACCGGCGGCGCAATCGCGAGATGAGTCGAGATCGCCCTGTACTGGCTGGCTATCGCAGGACGCACAAAAGAACTCATGAGTCTGGTCCCTCTCGTCCGGTGGACCGCCCGCCCCCGGGCGGTCCGATTGTTTATCCGGTTCGAAAGGGGGGTGCTCACCTACGGCCATGACAAATACAGCTCTGTACAGGCCGAGTGAGCTGGCAAAATAGACCGATCGACTAAATCGGCCACGCGGCACGCGACTCGGCTGAATTTCGGTCACCGAGCACGGCACCCCCCTACCGCGCCCCGCGCCCGACCATCGCGATCTTGAGCCCTCCCCTAGATCGCTATTGCGTTGATGGTCCGATGCGGGTGGATGTACGACGGTATTGATGATTGAAACTGTATGGCAAGACCTGCAACGAGGCCTCGGTTTTCTGTTGTTTTGACCTTTACCTGGCCCTCGCCATTAACCCCCCGAACGGATTTTCCCCATCCGTTTCAGGAGTTTGTCGGCCGGCTCGAAGAACTCGGGCCGGGACAGCACGGTGTTACGCAGCGCCCGGACCGGAGCGCGGCGTGCCCGGTGTCCGAGAGCGACCGGATGACGACGCGTCACCCAACCCTCGTGCACGGTCAGTTCCCGTGTCTTGAGGGAGTCCTTGTATTCCTTCTGGCCGCGGCCGAGATCCAGATAGGCGATGCCGTCGGCGGCGGCCGCCTCGGCCATGCGCAGATGCAGGATCAGCCCGGGCGAGAATTTCGCGAACGCCGGGTCGTAGGCCGGGAACCAGCAGGCGAGCACGCGCTCGGAGCGGAGCCCGAAGTGCGCGGCGACCGGCTTCCCGCCCGCGTACAGGACCGACAGGATCCCGGCGAACGGCTCCGAAGAGGTGTGGAAGAGCTGCTGCGCGAGGCGGTTGATCCAGGCGTGCGCGAAGCGGTCGCTGCGGCCGGTCCTGCGGTACTGGGCCGACTTCCACTCCATCAGCGTGGCCAGGGCCTCCGGGTCGCGCTCGTCGTGCACGTAGCGCACCTCGCCGGCGTCCCGGGCCAGCTTGCGGTCCTTGGCCAGCGTCGTCCTGGTGAACTTCGGCGACCGCTCGCGCAGCACGCGCAGATACGTCTCGTACCCCTGGTCGACGTCCATGACCGGGGAAGGGAAGCTGCCGGAGGCCTCCGCCTCGAACGGCTCCTGGCCTCCCGCCAGGTGGTCGAACTCCCATACCGAGAGCCCGCAGGCCCGCAGCAGGTCGCGGGCGTCCCACTCGAAGCCGGGTCTGTGCACCAGGCCCTGGCTGTCGGAGACGCCGAGGCCGACGGCTCTGCCGACGCCGGTGACGGATCTCTGGAACGGGAAGAACGCCGCGGGCTCGCCGTCCTCGCGCACGACGGCTATCCGCACGCCGCGCCGGCAGCGGCCCATCGCGAGGGTGAACTCGGGCGAGAGGAAAGGGTTCGCCAGCTCGGGCGAGCCGTGCAGATGTGCCTTGGACTGCATGGCAGTCCAGGCCGCCCGGTCGGCGGCGGTCAGCTCGCCGGGCCGGTGCAGGGTGATGTCCACGTCAGGAGCCCCGCCTTCCCGGTGCGCGGCCGAGGAGCCGCCGCGCGGGGACCATCGGTGCGACGAGGCCGACGACGCTGATCACCGCGATCGTGACGACCCCGCCGGTCACCGACCAGCGGTGCGTGGCGAGCATCGCCTCGGCCACGAGCAGGTCGAGCGCGACCGCTCCCGCGGCGGCACAGATCCAGCGGCCCCACGGATCGAGTCCGCGCAACGCCGAACCGATCGCGGCGCCCGGCGCCGCGAGCAGGAAGAAAAGCGTCAACGGGCCGCGTAACGGCGACGAGATGTCCGCGAGCGCCAGTACCGCGCCGACCCCTGCGACGGCGGCGGCGACCCCTGCTCCCAGGGGTGATACGTCCCTGCTGCGTCCCCACTGCGCAGGTGACGGTGCTCTGTCTGATGACGGTGGCTTGATGCCGATGGTCTGCATTGGCGACTTTGCCCCCCGAAGCGCCGGATGCCGGACTTCAATGTCGCGCAGTCCCGGGGCCCCAGTCAAGACGCGGAGGGAGTGTGCAGACGTCATACGCACGTTCCCCGGAGACCTGGTGCGCCACGGGGGAACTCACGTTCACACAGGGGTGGTTGGGATGGGCCGGTCTACGGGCGTAGCTCAAGGAAGTTGAGGGTATGTCACAAGCCTGACATGTACCTGCAATCGAACAACGGGCGAACTCTCGTGAGGCGTGCGAGAAAAGGTTGACATGGACACTTCCCGTCAACTGTGGGGCGTGCTACCACAGTTGTGGCAGAGATCCTGCTAAGGGAGGTTTTCATGAGACGTTTCCGAATTTCGGCGTACGTGACCTCAATCCTCTTCGCGGCCGGCGTCGCCCTCACCGGGGCGGCATCGGCCCAGGCGTCCGAACAGGCCGCGGCCACGGGCTATGTGGCCCTCGGCGACTCGTACTCGTCCGGCGTGGGTGCCGGCAGCTACGACAGCTCCAGCGGCTCCTGCAAGCGCAGCACCAAGGCCTATCCCGCACTCTGGGCGGCCTCGCACTCACCTTCGAGCTTCAGCTTCACCGCCTGCTCGGGCGCTCGCACGGGTGATGTCCTCTCCGGTCAGCTGGGCCCGCTCGGCACCGGCACCGGCCTCGTCTCGCTGTCGATAGGCGGCAACGACGCGGGCTTCGCGGACGTCATGACCACCTGCGTCCTGCAGTCCGAGTCGACCTGTGTCGCCCGCGTCAACGAGGCTAAGGCGTACGTCCAGAACACCCTGCCCGGCCTGCTCGACCAGGTGTACTCCGCGATCACCGCGAGGGCACCGGCCGCCCACGTCGTCGTCCTCGGCTACCCGCGCTTCTACCAGCTCAACGGCTCCTGCGTCGCGGGCCTGTCCGAGACCGAGCGCGCCGCGATCAACAGCGCGGCAGACCTGATCAACTCCACCACCGCCAAGCGGGCCGCCGACCACGGCTTCACGTTCGGCAACGTGACCTCGACCTTCACCGGTCACGAGATCTGCTCGGGCAGCGCCTGGCTGCACAGCGTCAACTGGCTGGACCCCAGCGAGTCCTACCACCCCACCGCGGCCGGCCAGTCCGGCGGCTACCTCCCCGTGTTCAGCGCGGCCGCCTAGTACCACCTGTACGTCTGCGTACGTCTGCGTACCTAGTACGACGGTGAAGGCGAGGGGGAGGTCCCGCCCGTAGGGGATTCCGTCTTGCACGTCACCGCGTACGCCACCGAGTTCGACGTGGCACGGACGGGGTCGCGCACCTCCACGCTGACCTGGTTGTGGAGCGTGGCCCCGTCCGTGTAGCCCGTCTCGACATGGTCGACCGACCTGGTCTTCGGGCCGCCGGACGCGAAGCTGAGCGTCTTCCACCCCGGGTCGCTCGACTCGCCGCTCTCCGTCACCCAGCGGTACTGGACGTCGACGGGCACGCGGCCCACCGTGAACGTCGCCCTGAAGGCCGGAGCCTGGCCTCCCGGTGGCGGACAGGTGCCGCTGTAACTCCCGCGCACCGCCGAGACGCTGACCCGCACGGACTGCTGCGGCGGCGTCGAGTGCTCTCCGCCGCCGCCCTTGCCGCTGCCGTCGTCCCCGCTCGGCGAGCCTCCGCCGCCACCCTTCGAATCATCGTCCGAGGGGCTGCGCGACGCGCCGGAGGAACTCCCGCTGGAACTCCCGCCGCTCCCGCTGGAGTTGTCGCCCCCGTCACCCCGGTTCATCAGCGCGTATGTGAGCCCGCCGAGCGCCAGGAGCAGCGCCACGACACCGGCCAGCAGGACGGCGACGGAGCGACGAGGGCGCTCCGGATGCGTCGTGGCCGGATCCGGGGCGACCGTCGTGCCTTGCCCCGAGCCGAATCCGGCCGGAACCGGAGCCGGCGGCGTCCCCTGCCAGGACGTCTGCGTCGGCGCCGACTCCGGGGGCGCCAAGACCGTGCCCGCGCGGGGCGTGCCGCCCGCGCCCACCTGCCGCAGATCGCGCTCGGCGTCGGCAGCCGGAGTCCGCTCGGCCGGGTCCTTGCGCAGCAGCCCCTCGATGACGGGGGCCAGCGGGCCCGCGCGGTGGGCGGGAGGCAGTTCCTCGTCCACGACCGCCCGCAGCGTGCTCAGCGGCGTCTCCTGCCGGAACGGTGACTGTCCCTCGACGGCCGCGTACAGCAGGACCCCGAGCGACCACAGGTCGGACTCGGGTCCCGGCGTGCGCCCCAACGCCCGTTCCGGTGAGAGGAATTCGGGCGAGCCGATCACCTCGCCCGTCACCGTGATCGCCGACGTGCCCTCGACCATGGCGATGCCGAAGTCCGTCAGGACGATGCGCCCGTCGTTCGCGATCAGTACATTGCCCGGCTTCACGTCCCGGTGCAGAACGCCCGCCTCGTGCGCGGCACGCAGTGCGGCGACCACTTCGGCCCCGATGTGCGCGGCGCGCCGCGGGGGCAGCGGGCCCTCGGCGTCCAGGAGGTCGGACAGGGAGAGCCCGCGCACCAGTTCCATCACGATCCAGGGGCGGCCGTCCTCCGCCGCCACGTCGTAGACGGTGACCACGTTCCGGTGCGAGATGCGGGCCGCGGCCCAGGCCTCCCGCTCCAGGCGCGCGTACATCCGGTCGACCTCGCCCGTCGGGAGCCCGGCCGGGGCGCGTACCTCCTTGACGGCGACCTCACGACCCAGGACCTCGTCGCGGGCGCGCCAGACGGTTCCCATGCCGCCCTCGCCCAGGGGGCTCAGCAGCCGGTACCGCCCCGCGATCACACGCGCTTCGCCGGCCCCTCGACTGCCCGGATTCTCGCTCACGGGCGACCCCCATCCGTAGCGGTGCGATTCTCCACAAAGCTAGCCCAGTGTCCGTGAGATCGCCCACGTTCCGGACGCGCTCGTTCATGCCCGCCATGTCCAACTCGCCCTGGAATCAGTTGGATTCGGTGAGTAATCGTCAACCTCCTTATAGGGGAGGTGAATCCTGCGACCGGGATACACGAGTGTCACCACGGGGCGATAGGGTTAACCTGCCCGGGCCGGGTGCCCTCGTACGGGTGGGGAGTGACATGGAACAGATAACAGTGCGCAGCAGGCCACGTGTGCCTGCGATCACCTGCGGGAGCAGCGCGACCAGCACGCGTCTCGACCGCCATCTCTCGGTGCTGGGCGGTCCCGCCGTCCCGCAGCGCGAAGCGGCCGAGGCGACGTTGCTGATGCGTGAGCTCACCTCGCGTGACGTCGCGCACGAGCGCAGCAGCAGGGGCGCGCGAGTGAGCCGGGTCTCGCTCTTCGCACCACTGCGGCGACTGCGCCGCTCGCTGTTCGGCGGCCGCCGCTGACAGGCGGTCATCACCGGCACAGCCCGATCCCGCGCTCAGGCGACCATGCCGTACCGGCACGGCGCCGCGATCTCCGCGACCGTCATCCCCACGGCACGCGGCGTCACCCAGGTGTGCTCGCCTGACGCGGGACAGAAATCTTCTGCCGCCCCGGTACCGCTCTCCCCATCGGACCGCCCGGCACTGAAACGGCGCTGACGCGCGCCGACACGGCATGTGAGCCGCACCCTCCCCGCTCCCGGTGCGCCGCCGTACATCCCGTCACCCTTGCGCCGCCGCACCTCTCCTTTCGCCTCCGACGCGTGCCCTCCGCACGGTCGGTTTTCCGTCGTTCCGGGGCCTGTTGACGCCCCCGCAGGCGTCGCCGCGCGCAGTCGTCCATGTCCGGTGCGTAACACCTTTGTCATGCACAGATGTTGACGGGGCAATGTTCCGGGGCCAATGTTGCGCCTGATCCTGATCGCTTGGCCTGTACACGGAAACCTCACCCCCGGAGGTACGCGCGTGTGTGACCTGCACGACCAGCATGAGCACGAGCATGAGCACGGAGCGGCCCAGACCGCCGCCGGTCCGCAGCTCAGCAGGCGCCGCATCATGCAACTGCTCGGCGCGGCCGGAGTGACCGCCGCAGCGATGACCGCCGAGGCCGACCCGGCGATGGCCGCGGCCGCCGACTCCATCGTCGAGGAGGCCGGTGCGTACAAGGCGCCCGAGGGCCTCGCCGAGGACAGCCCGGCGAAGGCCTCCGCCCTCGGCTGGATCACCTCCAACTCCTCCCGCATCACGGGCCTGAACGAGGAGATCTGGGAGCACGCGGAGCTGTCGCTGCGCGAGTGGAACTCCTCGGTCGCCGAGGCCGGATTCCTCGAGAAGGCGGGATTCGACGTCAAGTTCGGCACGGCCGGCTTCCCGACGGCGTTCACGGCGACCTTCTCGTACGGCAGCGGCGGCCCGGTCCTCGGCTTCAGCGGCGAGTACGACGCGCTGCCCGGGCTCTCCCAGAACAAGGGTGTCGGCCACCACGATCCGCGCGAGTACGTCCACGACCCCTTCTCCCCGAGCTACGGGCCGGGCCACGGATGTGGGCACAGCGCCCTCGGTACCGCGGCGGCGGCAGCGGCGGCCG
Organism: Streptomyces sp. NBC_01445; assembly: GCF_035918235.1. Classification (NCBI taxonomy): domain Bacteria; kingdom Bacillati; phylum Actinomycetota; class Actinomycetes; order Kitasatosporales; family Streptomycetaceae; genus Streptomyces; species Streptomyces sp. NBC_01445. The sequence continues at coordinate 7,761,091 of NZ_CP109485.1, forward strand.
CCGTCGCGCAGGCCGCGAAGAAGCACAAGCTGCCGGTCACGGTGAAGTTCTTCGGCTCCACGGCCGAGGAGGCGCTGATCGGCAAGACGTACGCCGTCAGCAGGGGCGTGTACGACGGGCTCGACGCGTTCCTCGACTGGCACCCCTCCACTGCCAACGCCACCGGCTGGGGCACCAGCAACGCCATGACCGCGGTCACCTTCACGTTCCTCGGTGTCGCGGGCCACGGCGGCACCCCGCTGGGCAACAAGTCGGCTCTGGACGCCGCCGTGATGATGGCGACGATGTCGGAGTTCCTGCGCGAGGAGAACATGGCTCCGGCCGCGCGCCTGCACTGGGTCATCAACAACGGCGGCGACATCCCGAACGTGACCCCGGAGATAGCCGAGATCTCCTACTACGTGCGCGAGGGCAGCACGGCCCGCGTCCAGGTGCTGCTGGACAAGGTGATCGCGATCTCCGAGGCCGCCGCCAAGGCCTCGCAGACGAAGGTGCAGCACCGCATCACCTCCGCCTGCTGGAACCAGCTGCCCAACAAGGCGGCCGCGGAACTGCTGTACGACAACATGCGGCAGATCGGCCCGCCCGCGTTCACCGCCGAGGCGCACCAGCTGGCGAAGGACCTGCAGAAGTCCCTGGGGCTCGTTGAGGTCGGCATGCACGACAAGGTCGCCGAACTGACCCCGCCCAACCCTGTCTTCCTGGGCGGCGGTTCGACGGACGTCGCCGACATCAGCTGGAACGTGCCGACCGTGTCGATGGGCGCCGCGCTCGCCCCGATCGGCGGCAAGTTCCACACCTGGTCCACCGCGGCGTGCGCCGCTGCGGCGCCCGGTCAGGCCGCGGTGATCGCCGCCGCGAAGTACCTGGCGGCGACGGCGGTCGACCTGATCACGCAGCCCGAGCGGCTCAAGGCGCTCAAGGACGAGTTCAAGGAGCGCACCAAGGGCGTCGAGTGGAAGACGGCCCTGCCGGACGGCTATGAGCCGCCCATGTACGAGCCGCCGGCCTGGTTCCTGAAGAAGACCGGGCAGAAGTGGCCGCCGAGCAACATCACCTGGCCGCCCCGACGTGTCGTCTCGAACGAGAAGTTCTCCTCGCTCGGACCCGAGCTGGCCCCGCAGAAGTAGACCGGCCGCAGTTCGCTCAGCGTCCGCCGGTGGTGTACCGGCGGACGCTGAGCGGCACGCACACCGCGAGCAGCACCGCGCACCAGGCGAGCGAGCCGGCCACCGGGTGCGCCACCGGCCAGGAGGAGCCTCCCGGCACGGGGGCGTTGCCGAACAGGTCGCGTACGGCCGTGGCGACCGCGCTGATCGGGTTCCACTCGGCGAGCACGCGCACCCAGCCGGGGAAGCCCGCCGTCGGGATGTACGCGTTCGACAGGAGCGGCAGCATGAACGTCGCGCCGCCGAGCTGGCCCGCGGCCTCCTCGCTGCGCGAGGCAAGCCCGAGCAGGATCCCGACCCATGTCGTGGCGAAGCGGAACAGCAGCAACAGGCCGAAGGCGCCCACCGCTTCGAGCGCGCCCCCCTCGATGCGCCAGCCCATCGCGAGCCCGACGGCGAGCAGCGGCACGAGACCGGCCGCCGTCGTCACGATGTCGGCCGCCGCCTGCCCGAGGGGGACGGCCGCGCGGGTCATCGGCAGCGTGCGGAAGCGGTCCATGACGCCCCGGTGCGAGTCCTGGGCCGCCGTGAACATCCCGGTCATGATCCCGTTCGCCGCGGTCGCGACGAGCATGCCCGGCACCAGGAAGGCGCGGTAGTCCGCGCCGGGCATCGCCAGGGCGCTGCCGAAGACGTATCCGAAGAAGAGCAGGAAGACGATCGGCATCGTCTGCGTCATCACGAGGATCGCCGGCGCGTGCCGGATCCGCTGAAGGTGCCGGCCGAGCACGGCCGTGCCGTCGTACAGGAGCGCGGTGGTCATCAGGTCTCCTCCGGAAGGGAGTTGGGGCCGGTGTGCGGTGCGGTCATGCGATGAGTTCCCGGCCGCCGGTGAGGCGCAGGAACGCCTCGTCCAGGGTCGGCGGGCGCAGGGTCGCATCCACGATCGGGACGCCCGACGCGTCCAGTTCACGGACGATGCGGGGGAGGGTGAGGGTCTGGTCGAGGGTGACGACGCCGACCGCCCTGCGGTCCGGGTCGAGGGTCGGCTCGGCGCCGGTGAGCTGGTCGAGGACGACGGCCGCGGCGTGCAGGGCCGCGTCCTCGGCGACCACCACTTCCGCGTAACTGCCGGTCTGCGCCTTGAGTTCGGCGGGGGTGCCCCGGTGGGCGGCGCGGCCCCCGTCGATCAGGACCACGGAGTCGGCGAGCTGGTCGGCCTCCTCCAGGTACTGCGTGGTGAGCAGCACGGTCGTGCCCTGGCCGGTCAGCTCGCGGACCGCGTCCCAGATGCCGTTCCTGCTGTGCGGGTCGAGGCCGGTCGTCGGCTCGTCGAGGAAGAGCGCGGCGGGCCGGGTGAGCAGGCTCGCCGCGAGGTCGAGGCGGCGCCGCATGCCACCGGAGTACGTACGGGCCGTGCGGTCGGCCGCCGCCGTGAGGCCGAAGCGGTCGAGCAGTTCGTCGGCGCGGGTGCGCGGCAGCCGCAGGAGACGGGCGAACAGGCGCAGGTTCTCGCGCCCGGTGAGGTCGCCGTCGACCGACGCGTACTGCCCGGTGACGCCGATCCGGCGGCGTACGGCCGCGGACTCGGTCAGGACGTCGTGGCCCGCGACACGCGCGGACCCGGCGTCGGGCCGCAGCAGGGTGGTGAGCACCCGGACGGCCGTCGTCTTGCCCGCGCCGTTCGGCCCGAGCAGCCCGCAGACCGTGCCCTCCTCGATGGCGAGATCGAGGCCCCGCAGGGCGTGGACCATCTGGTCCCCTGAGCCGTAACGCTTCTCCAGACCTTCACTAAGTACAGCGTACGTAGAAGTCATGGAGTCACCGTAGCGCACTACGTACGGTGTACGTAACTACGATGGTGGGCGAGGTGATGATCGATGACGGGCCGAGCGGCCGAACCCGGAGTGATCTGGACGCGCCCCGAGCGCGCGGGACGTGGCCCGAAACCCGCCTACGGCAGGGGTGACATCGCTGCCGCCGCCGTACGCGTCGCGGACGCGGACGGGATCGACGCGGTGTCGATGCGGCGGGTCGCGGCGGAGCTCGGCCTCGGCACGATGTCGCTCTACAACTACGTGCCGAGGAAGGACGACCTCTACGAGCTGATGGTCGACGCGGTGAGCGCCGAGTACGACCTGTCCGATCCGACCGGAGACTGGCGCGCCGACCTGCTCGGTGTCGCCCGGCAGGCCCGCGCCCTGATGATCCGGCATCCGTGGATGCCCCGGCTCATGTCACCCGTCTACGGCTACAGTCCCAACGCTCTGCGGTACCTGGAGTACTGCATGGCCTGCCTCGCACCGGTCGACCTGCCGGCCGGGACGAAGATGGAACTTGTCGCGTCCCTCACCGGCGTCGTGACCTTCTACGTCGCCAACGAGATCTCCGCCGCCGAGCGGACCCGTTCGCTGCCCTGGTCACAGGAGCGGGAGTTCGCCATGCGGACCGCCTACCTGATGAGCCGGATCTCGACCGGCGAGTATCCGCACCTGGCCGCCGCGTTCACGCAGAGCTCCGGACCCGTCGACATGGAGGCGGCCTTCGAGCGGGCCCTCGCGCGCACACTCGACGGGTTCGTGCCCTCCTGAGTCCGACAGGAGCGCCGAGCTTCAGAGCAGCGCGAACTGGCCGCCCGGGCCCTCCTCGTGATGGTCGAGGACCGAGGCCGGCCTGCGAGTGGCCGGCGCCGGCGGCAGGACGCGCGCCCTGAGCAGGTCCGTCGCCGTGATGAACGAGACGGCGGCGGTCATCAACTCCTCTTGCTGCGTGCGCAGTTCGGCCAGCAGCGCCAGTACCGTGACGATCTCCAGGAGCTCCGACGTCCACGGCTGCGGCCAGGTCCTGGGGCGGATCCCGGCCAGCGTCCCCGGCTCGGGGGCCGTGGTCCTGCGGGCGAACCACTGCTCGATCACCCGTACCCCGCTGACCTGGAAGTCCCAGGCCTCGGCGGGGACCGGGGAGATGCGGCCGTCGCCGATGAGCAGGGCCTGCTCCTCGCGGTCGTAGAGCAGCTCGGCGACTGGGTTCTCCCCTGCTCGAACGGAGTTGAGAGCCTGGGGACGGTCCGGGAGCGGGGCGCGCACGTACGGGCGGCGGCCGCCGGGAAGTTTGGGCCGGTCGCCGTCGGCGCCGCGGCGCAGCAGCCACAGGATCCGCTCGCCGAGGGCCGTGCCGGAGGCCCAGAGTCCGGCGTCGTCCGGGAGCGGGACCCGCGGCCCCTGAGGGGAGGGCCGCGCCGCGGCGAGGGTCCAGGCAAGGAGGTCCCGCGCCCCGACCTCGTGCCCGAACCGGCCGGACAGCTCGGCGAGCAGACCGGGCGTGACGTTCGGTTCGAGGCCCCCAGGGCGCCGGTACAGGGGGCGGATGCGGCCGGGGCGTCCTGCGGGGGAGCGGCCCTCGGGCAGGATCGCGCAGGCGAGCACCGCGGGTCCGCCCGCCCCGGGCACGAACCCCTGCTCGACGACGAACAGTTGGCTCTCGTCGGCCACCCGCCACAGCTCCGGGCGGGCGGCGTCGATCAGCCGGTGGTCCGGTATCAGCCACTGCTCGTCGAAGGGGGCGTGCAGCACCCGGACGGGTTCGGGGCAGGGACCCTCGGCGTGGGTCAGGTCGTCCGTCGCGGTGCGCCGGCCGGGGAGCTGGGCGACGGCCGTGCGCAGGGTGCGTGCCCGGCTCGGTTCGAGCAGCGACTCGCGCTCCGCCGCCTCGGCCTTCACGAACGCGGACCAACGGGCCTTCAGGGAGGCCGGGTCCGGGGCGAGCGGCCAGGCGCGGCCGAGGCGCAGGGGCGCGACGGACCACGGCATGAGGTCCGCGAGCAGCGGCGCGTCAACAAGGCTTTCGAGGCTGTCGGGCGTCACGTTCGGCATCGTACGACGCGGTCAGTGCGCGTCGAGAGTGACCGTGAACGAGAACCGGTCGCCGCGGTAGTGGATGACGGCGACGTCCAGCGGCCGGCCGTCCTCGTCGTAGGTGATGCCCGTGTAGTGCAGGATCGGGCTGAGCAGCGGGACTTGGAGGAGCCGGGCCGTCTCCGGGTCCGCGAGCCGGGCCTCGACGGTGTCGGTGATCCGGCTGATGCGCACGCCGACGACGTCGCGCAGGACCTTCGTCATCGGCCAGCGCACCAGGTCGGCCAGGTCGACGCGGTCGGCGAGGTCGGCCCTGATGTAGTTGCGGGCGTGGTTCGTCGGCTCGCCGGTCTCCTCGTCGCAGCGCAGCCGGTGGTACGTCGCCACGGTCTCGGCCCCCGGGAAGTGCTCGGCGAGCGCGCCGGGTACCGGCACCGTGCCGTGGTCGAGCAGTTCGGTCGTCATGCCGGACTGCTGGGCCACGATGGCGTCGACCGAACCGAGGAGGCGCACCGGCGCTCCGCGCAGTGCGGCCGGTTCGATGAAGGTGCCGCGCCTGCGGTGCCGGGTGATGAGTCCCTCGTCCTCCAACTCCTTGAGAGCCTGCCGCATGGTCAGGACGCTCACCCCGTAGTGCCCCGCGAGCTGCTCCTCGGTGGGCAGGCGCAGCGGGTCGTCGGGGGAGCGCCCGAGTATCGAGGCGCGCAGGGACTGCGACACCTGATACCAGAGCGGCAGCTTGCGGTTCAGGACGATCGAGTCCGGGGCGAAAGAGGTCACGGGGCTATCCGTATCGGTCGGGCGCGTTCAGTGCAACGGCTCAGTCCGACGTCCTGAAGTGCCGCTCGAGCCCGCTCCACACGTCGTCGTAGCCGCGCTGGAGGTGATCGGCCTGCGCCGCCTGGGCGGTCGCGGTCACCGGCCACCGGGTCTCGAACATGAAGGCGAGCCCGTCGTCGATCTTCTGCGGCCTGAGCTCGGCCGCCGACGCCTTGTCGAACGTCTCACGGTCCGGGCCGTGCGCCGACATCATGTTGTGCAGCGAACCACCGCCCGGAACGAAGCCTTCGGCCTTGGCGTCGTACGCACCCTCGATCAGGCCCATGTACTCGCTCATCACGTTCCGGTGGAAGTACGGCGGCCGGAACGTGTCCTCGCCGACCAGCCAGCGCGGCGCGAACACGACGAAGTCCACACCCGCGAGCCCCGGGGTGTCGCTCGGCGAGGTGAGGACCGTGAAGATCGACGGATCCGGGTGGTCGTAGCTGAGCGACCCGATGACATTGAAACGGCGCAGGTCGTAGACGTACGGGACATGGTTGCCGTGCCAGGCGACGACATCGAGCGGCGAGTGGCCGTACGTGGCACGCCAGAGGTTTCCGCAGAACTTGTTCACCACCTCCACCGGCCCTTCGGTGTCCTCGTACGCGGCGACGGGGACCATGAAGTCCCGGGCGTTCGCGAGGCCGTTGGCGCCGATCGGGCCCAGGTCGGGCAGGCGGAAGGGGGAGCCGTAGTTCTCGCAGACGTAGCCGCGGGCCTCGGCGTCGAGGAGTTCGACGCGGAAGCGGACCCCGCGGGGGATCAGCGCGACGTGGCCGGGCTCCGCGTGCAGCAGGCCGAACTCGGTGCGCAGCAGCAGCCCGCCGCGCTCCGGGACGATCAGGAGCTCGCCGTCCGCGTCGCTGAACACCCGGTCCGTCATGGAGGAGTTGGCGTGGTAGAGGTGCACGGCCATACCGGTGCGCTGGGTCGCGTCGCCGTTCCCGCCGAGCGTCCACAGGCCCGCCAGGAAGTCCGTGCCGGGGGCCGGCTCGGGCAGCGGGTTCCAGCGCAGCCGGTTCGGGTCGGGGACGGACTCGGTGAAGGGGGCGGTGCGCAGCGCGCCGTTGTCCGCCCGTACGAACGCCGGATGCGCGGCCGACGGGCGGATCCGGTACAGCCACGAACGCCGGTTGTACGCCCTCGGCTCGGTGAACGCGGTGCCGCTCAGCTGCTCCGCGTACAGACCGAGCGGGGCGCGCTGCGGCGAATTGCGTCCGTGGGGCAGAGCGCCGGGCACCGCCTCCGAGCTGTGCTCGTTGCCGAAGCCCGAGAGGTAGGCAAGCCCCTCGGCGGTCTTCCTCGCGTCACGCATGTCGCTCCCTCGTCCATGATTCCTATGCTTAACCGTAGGATTCCCTTTTTCCTCGCGCAAGAGCACCCCGCGAAGCTGAACAGTCCTCTACTCTCCGGGGCATGCCGTGGACGACGCCGGGACCGCCGTGGACGCGGGTGGCCCTGTACGACGCCGCGCCCCGCGGGGTACTCGTGAGCGCCGGAACCGGGGGCGGGTGACAGCCGTGGACCCCGTACCCCGCACCGCCTCCCTGCGCCGCGCCCCCGTCCAGCAACGCAGCGCCGAACGCCTGAGCCGGATACTCGACTCCTGCGCGCAGCTGCTCGACGAAGGCGGCTACGAGGAACTCAGCACCCGGGCCGTCGCGGTCCGCGCCGGGGTGCCCATCGGCTCCGTCTACCGCTTCTTCGGCAACAAGCGCGCCCTCGTCGACGCCCTCGCCGAGCGCAACCTGGAGCGCTACGCCGAGCGGATCGCCGAGCGGATCGCGGGGATCCCCGCGGCCGACTGGCGTGCCGCGATGGACGCCGTCCTCGACGAGTACCTGGCCATGAAGCGCACCGCTCCCGGCTTCTCCCTCGTCGACTTCGGCAACCAGATCCCCGTCGGCGCCGACGCCGGCCCCAACCACCGCCTCACCGACCGCCTCACCGAACTGCTCGCCGCCCACCTCGACCGCACGCCCGACGACACCCTGCGGCGCGCGTTCCTGATCGCCGTCGAATCAGCGGACGCCCTGGTGCGCCTCGCGTTCAGGCTCGACCCGTCGGGCGACGAGAACGTCATCGCGGAGACGCGGGAACTACTGCGGGCTTATCTGGCGCGGGCGCTGGACTGATCCGGGGCCCGGCGGGGGCGGGTGTCGCAGCCCTGAACGTCCTCGCCGGCCGCCCCGATCACCACCCAACCCTGTGACCTGGAGTTTTGCGCATATTGCTCGCACGTCAACATCTTGTTAACGCTGATGCGCGCGCCTTAACGTCTCGCTGACCGCAAGGCCCCGGTGGAAGTTCAAGGGCGAACGTTAGGTATCCACATGTTGACCATCCTCGGCTTCGGCATGATTGCCACCTTCCTGGTGCTGATCATGATGAAGAAGGTGTCGCCGATCGCGGCGCTCGTGCTCATCCCGGCTCTGTTCTGCGTCTTCGTGGGCAAGGGAGCCAAGCTGGGCGACTATGTCGTCGCGGGCATCGGTGACCTCGCGCCCACGGCGGCGATGCTGATGTTCGCGATCGTCTACTTCGGTCTGATGATCGACGTCGGCCTCTTCGACCCGATCGTGCGCGGCATCCTGAAGTTCGCGAAGGCGGACCCGGTCCGCATCGTCGTCGGCACCGCCGTCCTCGCGGCGATCGTCTCGCTCGACGGCGACGGATCCACCACCTTCATGATCACCGTCTCGGCGATGTACCCGCTGTACAAGCGCCTCAAGATGAGCCTGATCGTGATGACGGGCGTCGCCGCGACCGCCAACGGCGTCATGAACACGCTGCCCTGGGGCGGCCCCACCGCCCGCGCCGCGACCGCGCTGAAGCTCGACGCCAGCGACATCTTCGTGCCGATGATCCCGGCGCTCGCCGTCGGCCTGCTCTTCGTCTTCGCCCTCGCCTACGTCCTCGGCCGCCGCGAGCGCAAGCGCCTCGGCTACCTCTCCCTCGACGAGGTCACCGAGACCGTCACGGAGAACTCCGACGAGAAGGTGCTCGTGGGTGCCGGCGCCTCCGGCGGTAAGGCTTCCGGTTCCGGCTCCGGCAAGCAGTCCTCGGGTGGCGCCGCCGGTACGGGTTCCGGCTCCGCCGCGCCCTCGTACCAGAACGAGGACGGCGAGACCTTCGCGGCCCTCGACCCGAACCGCGCCACCCTGCGCCCCAAGCTCTACTGGTTCAACGCGCTGATGACGGTCACGCTGCTCACCGCGATGATCATGGAGTGGCTGCCGATCCCGGTCCTGTTCATCCTGGGCGCCGCGCTCGCCCTCACGGTGAACTTCCCGCACATGCCCGACCAGAGGGCCCGCATCGCCGCCCACGCCGAGAACGTCCTGAACGTCTCCGGCATGGTCTTCGCCGCCGCCGTCTTCACCGGCGTCCTCCAGGGCACCGGCATGGTCGACCACATGGCCAAGTGGGTCGTCGGCGGCATCCCCGACTGGATGGGCCCGCACATGGCCCTCGTCACCGGCGTCCTGTCCATCCCGTTCACGTACTTCATGTCGAACGACGGCTTCTACTTCGGCATCCTGCCCGTCCTCGCCGAGGCCGGGAACGCGCACGGCGTCTCCACCCTCGAGGTCGCCCGTGCCTCCCTCATCGGCCAGCCGCTGCACATGTCGAGCCCGCTCGTCCCCGCTGTCTTCGTCCTCGTCGGCATGGCCAAGGTCGAGTTCGGCGACCACACGAAATTCACGGTCAAGTGGGCCGCGCTCACCGCGCTGGTGATGCTCGGCGCCGGATTCCTCTTCGGGATCCTCTGACCCCGATGAGTCTCACGACAGAGCCCGGCAGGAGAAGCTGGCTGCTCCGCCTCGTCATCGCCTTCAGCTTCGCGCAGGGGGCGGTGTCGATGGCGCGGCCCGCCGTCTCCTACCGGGCTCTGGCGCTCGGCGCGGACGAGCGCGCGATCGGTGTGATCGCGGGCGTGTACGCGCTCCTTCCGCTGTTCGCGGCGGTACCCCTGGGCCGCCGCACCGACCACGGCCGGTGCGCGCCCCTGCTGCCCGTCGGCGTCGTCCTCATCGCCGGCGGCTGCGCGCTCAGCGGCACGGCCGACTCCCTGGCCGCGATGGCCGCCTGGAGCGGAGTGATGGGCCTCGGCCATCTGTCGTTCGTGATCGGCGCCCAGTCGATCGTCGCCCGGCAGTCGGCTCCGGCGGAACAGGACCGCAACTTCGGTCACTTCACGATCGGCGCGTCCCTCGGCCAGCTCGTCGGGCCGATCGCCGCGGGCGCGCTCATCGGCGGGCCCGATCTGGGGGCCACAAGTGCGCTCGCGCTGCTCGTCGCGGCCGCCGTCGCCGCGGTCTCCTTCACCTCGCTGTGGCGCATCGAGCACCCCCGTACGACGACGGGTGCGGCCGCATCCCCCGGGCCACGTGTGCCGGTCGGCCGGATTCTGCGCACCCGGGGTGTGCCCGGCGGCATCTTCATCTCGCTCGCCGTGCTGTCCGCGACGGACATCCTCACGGCGTATCTGCCGGTCGTCGGCGAGCATCGGGGGATCGCGCCGTCCGTCGTCGGTCTGCTGCTGAGCCTGCGGGCCGCCGCCACGATTGCCTGCCGGCTTGTCATGACGCCGCTCATCAACTGGCTGGGCCGTGCCCTCCTGATCACGACGACGTGCCTGCTCGCCGCCGTGCTCTGCGCGGGCATCGCGCTTCCCGTCCCCGTATGGGCCCTCGGCGTGATGCTGATCCTGCTCGGCTTCTGCCTGGGCGTGGGCCAGCCCCTGTCGATGACCACGGTGGTCCAGGCGGCCCCGTCCGAGGCCCGCTCCACGGCCTTGGCTCTCCGGCTCACCGGCAACCGCCTGGGGCAGGTCGCGGCGCCCGCGTCGGCGGGTCTGGTGGCGGGGGTGGCGGGGACGGCTGCGCCGTTCGTGATGCTGGGCGGGTTGCTGCTCGTGGCGGCGGGGCTGGGGATGCGCGGGGGCGGGGAGGGGGCGCGCTCGGGCCGGCTGGTCCGTCGCCGGGAACGACGTGCCCCCGCGCGACGCACATAGTCCCTGTCACAGGGAGGGCCGGTGCCGATCAGCTGCTCCGCCGAGGGCGCACCCCCACCGTGACCGGCCCGCACCCGCTGCCCCGCCTTACTCCGCCGCCAGAAGCCGCCGGGCCTCCCCGGCCTGTCGCAGCCCCGCCGGGTAGGGGAGGGCTGCCGCCAGCTCCTCCGCCTCCGCGAGAGCGAGCCGCGCCGCCTCCCCCGTCAGGCACACGGCCAGCAAGACCCGCGCTTCCACCTCCGCCAGCCGTTCCCCGGCACGCTCCGCGCGGAGCGCCTCCGCGGTAGCCGTCCGGCGCGCCGACTCCCGCTCGCCCGAGAGGAGTTCGGCCCACGCCACCAGGGTGGGCGCCTCGTCGCCGGCGAGGAGCGGGCGCACCAGTTCGGGGCGGGTCTCGCGCAGGGCCAGCTCGGCGCGGGCCGTGCGGACCTCGTAGCGGGCCTGGTGGTCGCCCCGTGCGACGGCTTCCCGGTCCGCGCGGTCGAGCAGCGGCAGCGCCTGCCCGCAGGCGTCCGTGCGCATCAGGACCCGGGCCAGCGCGGCGAGCGCGTACGGCAGGCACCAGGCGCCGTCCGACGCGGCACCTGCCACGGCCGCCTCGGCGAGGGTGCGCGCCGCGTCGAACTCCTCCAGGAGCAGTCGGAGTTCGGCCAGGTTCGCCCGCTCGAACACGGCGGCCGTCGGATCCCCGGACTGTTCGGCGAGGTCGAGGGCGCGCTGCCCGAAGGCGACGGCCTCGCGCAGCCGGCCGCCGCGCCGCGCGTTCTCCCGCAGCGTGGACAGGACCCCGCCGAGCAGTGTCGGGTCGCCGTACGCCTCGGCCGGCGCGAGGGCCCGGTCGGCGGCCTCCCTGGCTTCGCCGAACCGGCCCGCGAGGCCGAGGTTGGCGGCCTGCTGGGCGAACGCGCGCGCCACCAGGCCGTGTCCGGCGACGCCCCCGACCTGTCGCGCGGAGCCGAGCGCGGCCCGGGCGGCGGCGTATCCGCGGTCGTAGTGGCCGCTCACGAAGTGGGTGACGGCCCAGGCGATGTGGTGCGTGGCCGTCGGCTCGGGCGCCGTGCGGTCGGTGGGTGGGTGGCCGCGCAGCACGTCGGCGGCGGACGGGTGAGCGCCGGTTTTCACGAGCGTCTCGGCAAGCCGCGCCGCCGCGAGCACCGCGTCGTCGTGCTCGCCGCGCCGCTCGAACTCGCCGAGCGCGAGCCTGAGTACCTCTGCGGCCTGCTTGAAGTGCCCCATTCTGCGCAGCACTTGACTGTGCGCGAGCCGGGCGCGGGCCGCGTCCACGTCGAGGCGAGCCACCAGGTCGCGGTAGTAGCGGTCGGCGGTGTCGTTGGCGTAGAGGGCGGCGGCGCGTTCGGCGGCCCGGCGCAGGTACTCGGCCGCACGGGGGTCGTCGGCGCGGGCGAAGTGGGAGGCGAGCGCGTCGACCGCGTCGGGGCGTCGACGCAGCACGGCCTTCGCGAACGCGGCGTGGAGCTGCCTGCGCCGTACGGCCGTGAGCTGTTCGTAGCAGGTGAGGCGGACCAGCGGATGCCGGAAGGCGAGGCCCGCCTCTGGGCGTCCGGCGACCACGACCTGGCGCTCCTCCACGAGTGCGGCGCCGATGGCCCGTTCCAGGGCGTCGGTCGTGGCTGCGCCGTCGACCGCCGGGCGCAGGCCGTGCGCGGCGACGTCGAGCAGCTCGGACAGGGCGGCCTCGCTCCCGGCGGCGGACAGCGCCTCGACGATCCGCCGCGCGTCCTGGTCGAGGCGGCCGAGCCGCTCCGCCACCAACTCCCGTACGCCGTCCGGTGCTTCGCCCTCGGCGGGCCCGCGGGCCAGCTCCACCGCGAACAGCGGGTTGCCGAGGGACAGCTCCCACACCCGGTGCCCGGCGGCGCCCACGTCACGCGCCACCGCCAGGCACGCCTCCCGGTCGAGCCGCCCCAGCTCCTCGCGCACGGCGAGCCGGTGGCGGGTCAGGGACGCCAGGCCCGCGCGGCGCGGATCGCCGTCCGGCAGTTCTTCCTCACGGCATGTCACCAGGAACCGCAGCCGCACCCCCGTGGCCGCGGCCCGCCGCGCCAGATGGCTGAGCAGCTGGAAGGAGCCCGTGTCGGCGGCGTGCAGATCGTCCAGGACCAGCAGTACCGGGTGGGCGGCGGCCAGTTCACCGAGGAGTGCGGCCGTCGCGCGGAACAGGCGGTCCCGCTCCTCCTCCGGGCTGCGCCCGCCGCGCTCGCCCGCCGACTGCCCGAGCGACGGCAAGAACGCGGCGAGTTCGGGGTGCTCGGCGCCTACCCGCGCCCGTTCCCCCGCGTCCCGTCCGGCGAGCCAGCCGTCGAGCGCCTCGGCGAACGCCCCGTACGGCGTGTGCCCCTCCGCGTCGTGCCCGCCGCCCCACAGCACGGCCGACCCGGCCTCGGCGGCCCGCCGCGCGACCTCGCCGACCAGCCGCGTCTTGCCGACGCCCGCCTCGCCGGTGAGGACCGTGACTGGCGGTCCGTCGGCCGCGAGCAGTCGCCGGAGAACGTTGTCACGGCCACGCAGGGGCGAAGCCGCGGGAGCTCGCAGCGGTGCGGGCAGCGACGGCGCCGACGGCAGCGGCGCGGGCTCCGCCGCGAGCGCCGCCCGGTGCAGCGCCTCCGTCTCGGGTCCGGGGCGCACGCCCAGCTCCGCGTCGAGCGCCTCCCGGCACACGTGGTACTGCCGTACCGCGCGCCGCCGCAGCCCCTGCCGTATGTACGCGTCGATGAGAATCTGGTGGGCCGTCTCCTCGGCGGGGCTCGCCCCGAGGACCTGCTCGGCGACGACCGCCGCTTCCTGCGCCGCGCCGCGCTCGAGATGGGCGGCGGCGAGTCCGAGGAGCAGTTCCTCGCGCAGCCCGGCGAGCCGGTCGCGGCGCGGCTGGGCCCAGGTCGCGTACCGGTCCTCCGGCAGGAGTTCACCGTCGAACTCCCGCAGCGCCGTCTCGAACCGGTCGACGTCCCCGGAGCCGAGGGCGGCGAGCGCCGCCTCCTCCGCGTGGTCCGCGTCGATCCACACCGTCGCCGGGGCGAGCCGCAGCATCGCCCCGTCGGATATGAGGTACGACGACGCGGCGCGTGGCGTGAGTTCGGGTTCCAGGGCGCGGCGCGCGGCGTGCAGGGCCACCCGCAGACTGCCTGTGGCCGCCTGGGCGTCGGCGTCGGGCCAGCAGATGTCCATGGCCTGTTCGCGGTGGAGGCTGTGCCCCGGGGTGACGGCGAGCAGCTTCACCAGAGCGCGGGCGCTGGGCCGGGGCCACCGTTCGGCGAGGGCGGGACCGCCGTCACGAGTCACCCGGAAACCGCCGAAAAGGTGCAGACGCAGCACCGGGGCGGCGACATTCGTCCCGTCTGTCTGTCGCGCGCTCATGAGGGCGTCACTGTAACCGAGCATGCCGAGACCCCCTGGGCGAGGCCCAGGGGGGTCCGTCCGGCCCGCGGCCGGTTCAGGCCAGCGCGACGGGCTCAGGAGAGCCTGTACGTGGTGACCTGGTGAATGCCGTTGTCGGTGAGGTAGTAGCCGCCGCCGAACTCCTCGACAGCGCGGTCCCGTCCCGAGTCGTCGCTGTTGAGTGACAGCACTTCGTCGACACCGTCCCCGTCGAGGTCGCCCGCGAAGAAGTTGCGGGCGCCGATGAGGGAACCGATGGTGCCGACGTTCGGAGCCCAGGAGTCCTCGGAGTCGAGAATGCTCGGGTCCCAGAGGTAGAGACCGCCCTCGACGCCGGCGCCCAGCAGCTCACGCCCGCCGGGGCCGGTCACGAAGCCGCCGCCGTACGACTGCGGCAGGACGAACTGCGTCGTGTCGTCACCGCCCGCCCGGTACCGGCGGAACGACGCCGTGCCGCCCTCGTACAGCACCCCGTCCTTGGCGAAGTAGCTGTTGTGCGTCCACATGCCGCCCGCGAGCCCGGAGTGCAGCACCTCGCCGGTGCGGCCGTCGCGGATCTCGAAGTAGTTCTGCGGGCTGGGTGCGTCGGAGCTGGAGTCCCACTGGATCGGCGCGCTGACGGCCCACAGGTAGATGACCGCGTGCCCGTCGGCGTACGGGATCTCCTTGGAGGCGAAGGTGCCCTCGTTGGGGATGGCCGAGCGGACGCCGCCGACCGCGGTGTCCGGGGCCTTGGGAGCGGCAGACCAACGGGCCTTGCCGTTCTTGGCGTTGAGTGCGACCGCGTTCGTCACGGGCGAGGTCAGCTGGAACGCGTTGAGGGAGGCGTACGACGCGTACACCTGGCCGTCGCCCACCGACGGGTCGGTGAAGCGGACGTCGCCCGCGTCCTTGGGCGCGCTGTACGTCCACAGGGTGTGGCCGTCACCGTAGTAGGCACGCAGCTTGTCGGTCGGGACGAGGATGTCCTGTTCGCCGTCTCCGTTGAGGTCGGCCAGCTTGGCCGAGCGGACGTACTGGCCCTCGCCGGCGGCGATGGTGGCGAGCGTCTTGCCGGTCTTCCCGTTGAGGACGACCGTCGCCGTGTCGGCCGCGACCACGATCTCGGTCCTGCCGTCGCCGTTGACGTCACCGAGCTCGATGTCGTGGACCGCGCCCGGGACGGTGGCCTGCCACAGCTTCTCGGGCTTGCCCCCGTCGACGAGCGACGGACCCGAGTAGGCCCACACGCCGTTCGACGAACCGCCCATGACCAGGTCGGACTTGCCGTCCTTGTTCAGGTCCGCGCTCTTGGCGTAGGCGATGTCGCCCTGCAGCGGCGTGACGTGTTCCGCCTTGCCGTTGCCCAGCTTGAACGTGCGGATGTTCTCCGCCTGGTCGACCACGCGCACGTGCGTGCCCTGGCCGTCGGTGTAGAGGTCCTGGTACATGGGCGCGGCAGCGACGCCCTTCTGCTGCCACGCGACGGTGCCCTTGCCGGAGAACACGGTCAGCGACGCGTAGCGCGAGCCGCCGCGGTTGCCCGCGTCGTCGATCTCGCGATCGTCCTGGGCGGAGGTGACCAGCTTTCCGTCGGCCACCGTCAGACCCCAGATACTGGCCGCGTTCTTGCCGTTGCCGGCGTCCCGCTTGATGGTGTTCGACCACAGCAGCGTGCCCGGGTCGGCGCCGTCGATGACCCGGACGGTGCTGGCGCTGACCCAGAAGTTCTCGTCGAGCGAGGACTCGGCCACCGCGTACTCGTCGCCCGCCCTCGCACCGAGGTCACCGACGGTCAGGGCGGTGGGCACCACGTTCTCCCGGCCGTCCAGCGTGGCGCGGTGACCGGTCTTCAGGTCGTACGCGGCGACCTCGTAGCGCACCGCGTCCGTGGCGTCCGCCTGCTCGATCGCGACGAGCCGCTTGCGGCCGGCGTCCAGGCGCAGCTGACGGCTGTACAGCATGCTGTCGGTCTGCCAGGTGACGGAGCCGTCGGCGGTGTCGAGCACGAGGGTGCGGCCGCGCGCGTCGACCCCGTCGTCCTTGCCGAGGTTCCAGGAGACGGCGACCTTGCCCTTGCCGAGGCCGTGGATGTCGCCCCAGTTCGCGTACCGGGCTTCCTTGGTGTCGTACGTCCAGGTCTTCGCCGGGGTCAGCTTGCCGTCCGCGGACGAGAAGTGGATGCCGGTGATGGTGGCCGTCGCGGCGGCCGGGACCTTCGCGTCGCCGCTCATCCGGGGCGCGTCGGCGATCAGCAGCGTGCCGTCGACGATCTTGACCATGGAGGCGTAGTTGTACAGCTTCGACCAGACCGTGCTGCCGGTCTTCCCGTCGAGGACCGTCACGAACGTGCCGGTGGACAGGTCCGAGCCGGGCGAGGTGAAGGCGCGCGGGTACGGGTTCGTGCCGACCAGCGCCGAGAACACCAGGTCCGGGACGCCGTCGCCGGTCAGGTCGCCGGTCGAGTAGCCGGAGTCCGAGTGGGCCGAGAACGGCGAGACCGCGTTGTAACCCATCAGGATCTGCGCCGGGTACGGCTCGACCCGCCACACCTGGAGCGGCTTGACCTGCCAGTCCGTGAAGAACGAGCTGCTGGTGCGGGCCCACGTCTCGCTGCCGTCGGCGGCGTGGCGCTGCACGTATCCCATGCTGTTGACGGAGAAGTAGTCGCCGTTCTTACCGATCGGCACGGTGGCGCCCATGCCGCGCACGCCTTCCAGCGTGGACTTCGCGGTCATCGTGACTTTGGTGGTCGGATCGACGTCCGTGGACGCGCCGTCCAGCTTCGAGCCGCTGCCGGTGCCGGAGTCCGTCGCGGCGGAGCCGTCGTCCTTCTTCGTGCCGGTGGTGTCCTCGGCCTTGACGTACGGGTCGAGGGTCACGTTGGCGGCCAGCTTCTTCGCCTCGGCGCTGGTCAGCTTCATCGCGGAGCCGCTGCCGCCGTCGTCGGCCAGGGCCTGCGGGGCGGCGGTCAGGCACAGGCCCGCCGCGACCAGGCCGGAGGCGAGCCGCAAGGCCCGCCGCGAGTGGTGGGCTCTCATCACTTGGCTCCCTGCGTGAAGCGGACGGCGGTGCCGTCGGCGATCACGGACTGGTTGTAGGAGTACTGCAGGGCGTCGGTGCCGGACTGGTTCAAGATGCCGACGGTGGCGCCGGCGCCCTTGTCCGCGACGGACTTGTACTGGAGGGTCACGGCGCCGGTGGCCTCGTCGAAGACGACCTCGAAGGTGGCGCGGCCCGAAGTGCCGTTAGCGTAGGCGGCGTTGTTCCACACGATCGCGAACTTGCGGCTGCCCTTGGTGCCGGTGGTGGCCGTCTGCACGGACGACTTCTTGTCGACCGTCAGGTCGTCCCACAGCGGGGCGACCAAGCCCTTCACACTGTTCACGCCGGTCGTCGGCAGGGCGCTGTTGTTGTAGTCACCGACGCGCGAGGACAGGAAGTTGACCAGGCCGTCCGTGGTGACCGAGGCGGAGGAGTACGCGACGCCGTAGTGCTTCACCGAGAAGGGCAGCGCGACGGTGGCCGAGTCCTCGTCACCGGACAGGGCGACCTTGTTGGAGCCCGCGATCCAGGAGTACGTGGCCGGGGCGCAGCTGTTGCCCGAGTTGTCCGTGCGGTTCGGGACCTGGACGTTCTTGGTCAGGTCGGCGGCGCCGACGGTGGCGCTGCCGTTGTAGACGCCGTTGCACAGGACCGGGGCCGCGGGCTTCACCGCCAGGCTGTAGGAGCCCTCGGAGACCTTGGCGAAGGAGTACTTGCCCTGGGCGTTCGAGGTCACGGCGTCCAGCGGCGAGCCGTTCAGCTCGACTCTCGCACCGGCGAGGGCCTTGCCGGTGACGTCGAGGACGGTGCCGGAGACCTGGTGCGAGGGAACCGCGGTCAGCGCGATGTCCTGGGTGAAGGCCTGCTGGGCGGCGAGCGTGACACCGGTCGCCGAGCCGTTCGCGTAGCCGTAGCCGCTGAAGGCGAAGGAGTACGTGCCGGCGGGCAGCGGCAGACGGTACGCGCCGTCCGCGCCGGTGGTGACCGTACGGACCGAGCCGGCGGCTTCGGTGGCCTTCACGGTGATGTTCGGCAGAGCCGCGCCGGTCGCCTTGTCGGTGGCCTTGCCGGTGACGGTGGCCGCGGTGTGCGGGGCCTTGTCGACGGAGGCGAGGATGTCGAGCTTGCCCTCACCCCAGACGTTGTTCATGCCGGCGGTGCCGCCGCAGTGCGTGTCGTCGACGTCGATCGCGCCCTCGTTGAGGAGCTTGCGCGTCTCGTCGATGTTGCCGATCAGCGACGGAGCCGCCGACCACAGCAGCGCGACCGCACCCGCGACGTGCGGCGTCGCCATCGACGTACCACTGATGGTCTTGTACGACGAACCCGGCCACGTGGAGGGGACGTTGACGCCCGGCGCCGAGATGTTCGGCTTCGCCGAGCCGTCGATCGGGGAGGGGCCGAAACCGGAGAAGGAAGCGATCTTGCCGGCTGAGTCGTAGGCGCCGACACCGTAGGACGAGACCTGCGCGCCGGGCGGGTGGGTCGTCGAACAGGTCTTGCCGTCACCGTCGTTGCCGGCCGCGAAGGCCTCGAAGATGCCCGCGGAGTTCCAGGCATCAAGGATGTCCTGGTAGAAGGGGGTGTTGCTGTCCGGGTTGCCCCAGGAGTTGTTGACGATGTTCGGGGCCAGGTCCGGGCGCGGGTTCTGACCGTTGTGGTCGGTCGGCGCGAGGATCCACTGACCGGCGGCGAGCAGGTCGTCGTCGTAGCAGTACTCGGTCCCGCAGCCCTTGGCGGCGATCCACTTCGCGTTCGGTGCGACGCCGATGCCGTTCTTGCCGACCATCGTGCCCATCGTGTGGGTGCCGTGGCCGTTGTTGTCACACGGGGTGCCGTCGGAGGGGCAGTTCCCGGACGGGTCGTAGAAGTTGTAGTCGTGTGTGAAGGTGCCGTCGCCGTTGTTGCCGCGGTACTGCTTCACCAGGTCCGGGTGGTCGTACTGCACACCGGAGTCGACGCTGGCGATGACGATGCCCTCGCCGCGGTCCTCGTACTGCTTCCACACCTGGTCGGCCTTGATGTCGGCGATGCCCCACTCGGGGGTGTCGTCGCCGCTGGCGGACGAGTCGGTCCCCGCCGACGTGGTGCGCGACTTGGTGACCTTCTTGTCGGAGGTCTCGGAGTCGTCGAGCTTGAACTTCTGCTCCTTGACGACCGACGCGACGTCCGAGCGCTTGGCGAGCTCGTTGACGAGGGCCTCGTCACCGGTGACCTGGATCGTGTTGGCGATCCAGTAGTCCTTGTGCCCGACCTTCTCCTTGTCCAGGAAGGAGGTGAGCGACTTCTGGCTGTCCGCGGCGTGCGCGCGCAGCTCCTTGTATGCGGCCTTGGCCTTGGCGGCGTGTGTCTTCTGCTTCTTGGCGCCGGACAGGTCCGCCTGGTCCTTCAGGACGACGAAGAACTTCGCGTCGCCGCCCTTGGCGACGGCGCTGCGCAGCGACGAGTCGATCTTCGCGGTGGCCGCGGCGGACGGGGTGTCGGCTGCGACGGCCGGCATGACGCCGGCGGCCAGAGCGGTCGCGGTGAACGCGGCCACTGCCCATGAATGGGGTCTCCCCTGTTCGAGCGAAGTCGAGAACTTGGGGAAGGATCTGCGCCGGGGCGGTCGGGGCAGGTGCATCGGGGTGCTCCTCCGGGAACGGTACGGGGAGTTCGCACGCTAGGAAGGCGCCGTTACTGAGGAATTACTGGCAGGGTGACGGGCGTCTCTGGCGCCCGAAAACTATCACCGCTAGTTTGGGTCGCAGGACCAGCAGGCAGTACCAGGCGAGTTCAGGCAGTACTCGGGAGGAGAGCCATGAAGGCCCACGACGGGATGTACATCGGCGGCGAGTGGCGGGCCGCCGCGGGCACGGACACGATCGCGGTGGTCGACCCGGCCGACGAGCAGGTCATCGCCCATGTCCCGGCGGGCATCGCCGAGGACGTCGACGCCGCCGTGTTCGCCGCCCACGAGGCGTTCCCCGCCTGGGCCGCGACGCCGCCCGCCGAGCGTGCCTCGAGGATCGCCGCCCTGCGCGACGTCCTCGTCGCCCGCAAGGACGAGATCGCCGAGACCGTCACCGCCGAACTCGGCGCGCCCCTGCAGTTCTCGCAGATGGTGCACGCCGGCGTGCCGATCCTGGTCGCCGGCTCGTACGCCGAACTCGCCGCCTCGTACGCCTTCGAGGAGAAGGTCGGCAACTCCACCGTCTACGCCGAGCCGGTCGGCGTCGTCGGCGCGATCACGCCCTGGAACTACCCGCTCCACCAGATCGTCGCGAAGGTCGCCCCCGCGCTCGCGGCGGGTTGCACCGTCGTGCTCAAGCCCGCCGAGGACACCCCGCTGACCGCCCAGCTCTTCGCCGAGGCCGTCTACGAAGCGGGCATCCCCGCGGGCGTGTTCAACCTCGTCACCGGCCTCGGCACCGTCGCCGGCCAGGCGCTCGCCGCGCACCCGGGCGTCGACCTGGTCTCCTTCACCGGCTCCACCGCCGTCGGCAAACAGATCGGCGCCACCGCGGGCGCGGCCGTCAAGCGCGTCGCCCTCGAACTCGGCGGCAAGTCCGCCAACGTCATCCTGCCGAGCGCCGACCTCGCCAAGGCCGTCGGCGTCGGCATCGCCAACGTCATGGGCAACTCCGGCCAGACGTGCAGCGCCTGGACCCGCATGCTCGTCCACACGTCCCAGTACGACGAGGCCGTCACGCTCGCGGCCGAGGCCGCCGCCAAGTACGGCGACCGCATCGGCCCGCTCGTCAACGCCAAGCAGCACGCGCGCGTGCGGGGCTACATCGAGAAGGGTGTCGCCGAGGGCGCCCGCCTCGTCGCCGGCGGCCCCGAAGCCCCGCGCGAGCGGGGCTACTTCGTCAGCCCGACCGTCTTCGCCGACGTCACCCCCGAGATGACCATCGCCCAGGAGGAGATCTTCGGCCCGGTCGTCTCGATCATCCGTTACGAGGACGAGGACGAGGCCCTGCGCATCGCCAACGGCACCGTGTACGGCCTCGCGGGCGCCGTCTGGGCGGCCGACGACGCCGAGGCGGTCGCGTTCGCGCGCCGCATGGACACCGGCCAGGTCGACATCAACGGCGGCCGCTTCAACCCCCTCGCCCCGTTCGGCGGTTACAAGCAGTCCGGCGTCGGCCGCGAGCTGGGCGCGCACGGCCTGTCCGAGTACCTCCAGACCAAGTCCCTCCAGTTCTAGGAGCTCCGCGCCTCATGGTCCGTGCCGCTGTACTGCCCGCCGTCGGCTCTCCCCTGGAGATCACGGAGATCGACCTGCCCGAGCCCGGCCCCGGCCAGGTCCGGGTCAGGCTCACCGCCGCCGGGGTCTGCCACTCCGACCTGTCCCTGACCAACGGCACGATGCGCGTGCCCGTCCCCGCCGTGCTCGGCCACGAGGGCGCCGGCACCGTCGTCTCCGTCGGCGAGGGCGTCACCCATGTCGCACCCGGCGACGGGGTCGTCCTCAACTGGGCGCCCGCGTGCGGAAAGTGCCACGCCTGCTCGCTCGGCGAGGTGTGGCTGTGCGCCGACGCCCTCACCGGCGCGGGCTCGGTGTACGCCCACCGCTCCGACGACGGCGGCGACCTCCACCCCGGCCTGAACGTCGCCGCGTTCGCCGAGGAGACGGTGGTCGCCGCGAACTGCGTCCTGCGCGCCCCCGAAGGCGTCCCCCTCACCGACGCGGCCCTCCTCGGCTGCGCCGTCCTGACCGGATACGGCGCTGTGCACCACTCGGCGCGGGTCCGCGAGGGCGAGACGGTCGCCGTGTTCGGCGTCGGCGGGGTCGGCCTCGCCACGCTGCAGGCGGCCCGTATCGCCGGCGCCTCGAAGATCATCGCGGTGGACGTCTCCCCGGAGAAGGAGGAGCTGGCCCGCAAGGCCGGCGCCACCGACTACGTCGTGGCCTCCGAGACCACCGCACGCGAGATCCGCGGCCTCACCGGCAAGCAGGGTGTGGACGTCGCGGTCGAGTGCGTGGGCCGCGCCGTGACCATCCGTACCGCGTGGGAGTCCACGCGGCGCGGCGGCCGCACCACGGTCGTCGGTATCGGCGGCAAGGATCAGCAGGTCACCTTCAACGCCCTGGAGCTCTTCCACTTCGGCCGCACGCTCTCGGGCTGCGTCTACGGCAACTCCGACCCGGCGAAGGACCTCCCGGTCCTGGCCGAGCACATCCGCGCGGGCCGCCTCGACCTGAGCGCGCTCGTCACCGAACACATCGCCCTCGACGGGATCCCCGCCGCCTTCGACAACATGGTCGCGGGCAAGGGCGGACGGGCGCTGGTCGTCTTCTAGACCCGGGTGGACCCGTGCCCCACGACCCCGGCCGCCCCCGCGCGGCCGGGGCCACAGGGCTGCCCGCACCCGGCCCGCGCTTTCCCATGCACAGGCAAAAACTGCTGCTGCGCAACCCGTTGACCCGCGTACCGTCTGGTCAGTATGTTCCCGGCACCGCGGCGCCGCGGACCGTCCCCTCCCCGCAGTCACCGGAGTGTGCACGCATGGACACGGCACCATCCGCTCGCCCCGCAGCCACCGCTTCCCCCGAAGCCGAGACCCGCGCCCGAAGGAAGGTCGCCACCGCAGCCGCGCTCGCCTCGGCCGTCGAGTGGTACGACTACTTCGTCTTCGGCATCGCGGCCGCCCTCGTGCTCGGCGACCTCTACTTCCCCTCCGGCAGCTCGTCGGCGGGCGTGCTCGCCGCCTTCGCGACCTTCGCCGTCGGCTTCCTGGCCCGCCCGCTCGGCGGGGTCATCGCCGGCCAGCTCGGCGACAAGCGCGGCCGCAAGCCCATGCTGGTCCTCGCCCTGACCCTGATGGGCCTCGCCACCACGGGCATTGGCCTGCTCCCCACGTACGACACGATCGGCGTGGCCGCGCCGATCCTCCTCGTCGCCCTGCGGGTCGTGCAGGGCCTCGCCGTCGGCGCCCAGTGGGGCGGCGCGATGCTGATGGCCACCGAGTACGCCCCCGAGGGCAAGCGCGGCCTCTACGGCAGCCTCGTCCAACTCGGCGTCCCCATCGGCGTGGTGACCGCCAACACCGTGTTCCTCGTCGCCGGCGCCCTCACCAGCGACAGCGCCTTCACCGCGTGGGGCTGGCGGCTCCCGTTCCTGGTGGGCCTGCTCGTCCTGGCCCTCGCCTGGTACATCCACGCGAAGGTCGAGGAGACCCCCGAGTTCAAGGCCGCGGAAGCGGAACTGGCGAAGGCGGAGGCGGACCGCTCCCGCTCCCCGCTGCGCAGGATCCTGCGCGAGCACCTCGGCACGGTCTTCCTCGCGGGCGGCTCCTTCGCCGTGAACACCGCGACGTTCTACATCATCATCACGGGAGTCCTCGACTACACGACCCGTGAACTCGGCATGGAGCGCGAGGCCGTCCTCACCGTCTCGCTCTGCATCAGCCTCACCCAGCTCGCCCTGATCCCCGCGTCGGCGGCCCTCTCCGACCGCATCGGACGGCTGCGGATCTACGCGCTCGGCGCCGCGGGCCTCGTCGTGTGGGCCGTGCCGATGTTCCTGCTCATCGACACCGGCTCACTGCTCTGGCTGGCCGTGGGCACCTTCGTCACCAGCTGCTTCCTGAGCATCATGTACGGGCCTCAGGCCGCGCTGTTCGCCGAGCTGTTCACCGCCGAGATGCGCTACACGGGAGCCTCGCTCGGCTACCAGATCGCGGCCGTGTTCGGCGGCGGACTCGCGCCGTTCGTGATGGTGCTGCTCCTGGAGGCGACCGGCACGTCGATGGCCGTCTCCGGCTACATCATCGGCCTCGGCGTGATCGCCCTGATCTCCATCAAGGTGCTTGCGGGGCGGGCGGCTGCGCGCTGAGCGTCCCCGCCGCCATCGGCTCCGGCACCGCGGGTGCCGGAGCCGAGGTGCGCAGCCCGGGGAAGGACCGGGCCGCCGCCAGGAAGGCGAATGTCGTCAGGACGAACGGCCAGGTGAACGTGTGCCCGCCCGACGGCGCGAACACCGCCGCCATGGCCGACGTCGCGGCCGTCGCGGTGAACGCGCCCACCGCCGCGTACGCCAGAGTGCGCGGACCCGCCTCCAGGAACACCCCGCACAGGGCCAGCGCCACAAGGATCGCGTTGTAGCCCATGGTCCCGTCCGCGATCTGCGCGGCGGGAGCGCCGAGCGCCCACGCGGAGAGGATCCCGACGAGGCTGCCCACGCCCGCCACGGCGGCGGCCCCGCGGCTCGCGACGAGCAGCGCGGCGAGGATGAGCGCGCCGACGTACCACTGCGGCATGAAGAAGATCTCTGCGAAGCCCGTGAAGAACCCGTGCCACAGATCGGAGAAGCCGAGCGACGTCGGACCGGTCGCCGCGTTCGTGAGGGCCGCGAGGCCGTCGCCGTGGTGCCAGATCCGCTCGAACCCCGGTGCCGCGGTGGTCATCGCGCTCGCGAGGAGGCAGTAGGGGAGCGTCAGCGACGGCAGGTTCCACACACCGAGCAGATTGACGACGGCCGCGGTGGCGACGGTGACGACGACGCAGCCGGCCGCGGCGAGCAGCGCGGTCGACAGATGGTCGGCGCCCAGGAACACCGCGAAACACAGCGCCGTCAGACAGGCGTTGAATCCTTCGAGGCCCGTCGAGACGCGCTCGCGGTCCGCGCCGAGCAGTCGCGAGGTGGCCGTGCCGAGCGCCGTTCCCGCGATCGCGTAGAGCCCGTACTCCCAGCCCGCGGCGAACAGTGCCACGGCGAGGAGCGCACCGGCCGGGACGCTGGACAGAAAGACGACCTGAGCCTGCCCGCGCAGGAGCTGAACGCCGAACTGTCTACAACCCGCTCCCCAATCAAGGGGTGATTTGCCAGGAGTTGGGCCGTACTTGGCCTGCCGCATCCCGTGCCCCCGTGTTACGTCCCTGTTTCACCCAGCAGAACGGAGGCACTTTACCGACATCCCCTGAAGTCCGGAAGAAGGGGTCTATCACGGCAGGAAGCTCCCTCCCGGCCGGCGCAGCGCCGCTGCCCCCATCCCCGGGCGCCGCTAGCGCAGCGCCCCCGCCTCGATCCCCAGCGCGTCGCCGAACGCCCGCTCCCCGGCCGGCGTGACCTTCACGGCCCGCTCCGACCCGATCCGCACGACCCAGCCCGCGTCGAACGCGTGGCTGCACAGGGCCGCGCCCGCCGTCCCCGCGAGATGCGGCCGGCGCTCGGTCCAGTCCAGGCACGCCCGCGCCAGGGGCCGGCGCCCCGACCGGTCGAGACCGATCCCCAACGCGCCGAACAGGTCCACCCCCTGCGGGGTCAGCGCGAACCCCGTATCCGTGCGCAGGTCCCCGCGCCGGACCAGCGCGTCCGTGAGCGCGATGCCGAGGCGGCCCGCGAGATGGTCGTAACAGGTGCGCCCGCGCGCCATCGCGTCCCGCGCGCTCACCGCCCGCAGGGTCTGCGGCCGCTCCCCGCCGTCAGGCGCCGCGTACGCCGCGAGTTCCTCCACGAGCCCGGCCACGCGCGCGTCCGCGAGCCGCACATAGCGGTGGCGCCCCTGCCGCTCCTCGGAGAGGAGGCCGCCCGAGACGAGCTTGCCCAGATGCTCGCTCGCCGTCGACGCCGCGACCCCCGCGTGCCGCGCCAGCTCACCGGCGGTCCACGCCCGCCCGTCGAGGAGGGCGAGCAGACAGGCCGCGCGGGTCTCGTCGGCCATCAGTGCGGCGAGCGCGGCGAGGCGCGGTGCGCCGGGTTCCCTGGACTTCATGGGTCAAGCATGCGCCCGGCACGGTTCGGTGACCGCCGAAACGTCAGTGCAGCGCCGCGACCTGCTCGTACTGCAGCGTGAGCCCGTCGAGGAGCGCCCGCAGGCCCGTCTCGAAGGCCCGCTCGTCGATCAGCTCCTGGCGGTCGGCGAGCAGATGCGCCTGGCCGAGGTGGGGGTAGTCGGCGGGGTCGTACGCCGTCTCGTCGTCGACGAAGCCCCCGGCAAAGGAACCGAGCGCGGAGCCCGTCACGAAGTACCGCATGAGCGCGCCGATCGACGTGGCCTGCGCCGGGGGCCAGCCCGCGTCCACCATCGAGCCGAACACGGCATCGGCGAGCCGGAGCCCCGCGGGCCTGCGCCCAGGCCCCTGGGCGAGCACGGGGACGATGTTGGGGTGCGCGAGCAGAGCCGCCCGGTAGGACACCACCCAGTCGTGCAGGGCCGTGCGCCAGTCGCGCCCGTCCGCTGCGTCGAACATCGACAGGTCGACCTGCGCGCTCACCGAGTCGGCGACCGCCTCAAGGATCTGGTCCTTGGTGCGGAAGTGGTTGTACAGCGAGGGGCCGCTCACGCCCAGCTCGGCGGCGAGCCGCCGCGTGGAGACGGCCGCGAGGCCCTCGGCGTCGACGAGAGAGAGCGCCGCCGTGACGATGCGGTCTCTGCTCAGGAGGGGCTTGCGCGGTCGGGCCATGCGGCACATAGTAGGGCTGTAAACCAAAAACTAGCAGTGCTAATTTAGTGCTCATTCACTCATGCCTGAGGTGTGGTCCATGAATCTGGAGCTCAGCGAGGAGCAGACGGCTGTCCGTCAGCTCGCCAAGGACTTCGTGGCACGCGAGATCACCCCGAACGTCGTCGGCTGGGACCGCGCCGAAGAGGTCGACCGCGGCATCGTCAAGAAGCTCGGCGACGTCGGCTTCCTGGGCCTGACCATCGACGAACAGTACGGCGGCTCGGGCGGCGACCACCTGGCGTACTGCCTGGTCACGGAGGAGCTGGGGCGCGGCGACTCGTCCGTGCGCGGCATCGTCTCCGTCTCGCTGGGCCTGGTCACCAAGACGATCCAGTCCTACGGGACCGAGGAGCAGAAGCGGGAGTGGCTGCCGCGGCTCACGGCCGGCGAGGCCCTCGGCTGCTTCGGGCTCACCGAGCCCGGCACCGGCTCCGACGCCGGCAGCCTCACCACCCGGGCCGTCCGTGACGGCGACGACTACGTGATCAACGGCTCCAAGATGTTCATCACGAACGGCACCTGGGCCGACCTCGTCCTCCTCTTCGCCCGCTCCACCGACGCCCCCGGACACAAGGGCGTCACCGCCTTCCTCGTCCCGACGGACACCCCCGGCCTCACCCGCCGCACCATCCACGGCAAGCTCGGCCTGCGCGGCCAGGCCACCGCCGAGCTGGTCCTCGAGGACGTCCGCGTGCCCGCCTCCGCGATGCTCGGCCCGGAGGGCAAGGGCTTCTCCGTCGCCATGTCGGCGCTCGCCAAGGGACGTATGTCGGTGGCCGCGGGCTGCGTCGGCATCGCGCAGGCCGCGCTGGACGCCGCCGTGGGATACGCGGCGGAGCGCGAGCAGTTCGGCAAGTCCATCGCCTCGTACCAGCTGGTGCAGGAGCTGATCAGCGACATATCCGTCGACGTGGACGCCGCGCGCCTGCTGACCTGGCGCGTCGCCGACCTCATCGACCGCGGCGAGGACTTCGCGACCGCCGCCTCCAAGGCCAAGCTCTTCGCCTCCGAGGCCGCGGTGCGCTGCGCGAACAACGCCCTCCAGGTCTTCGGCGGCTACGGCTACATCGACGAGTACCCGGTCGGCAAACTCCTGCGCGACGCCCGCGTCATGACCCTCTACGAGGGCACCAGCCAGATCCAGAAGCTCATCATCGGCCGCGCGCTCACCGGCGTATCGGCCTTCTGAGACCGGGCTGTCGGGTCAGACTTCCGAGTCCGGCTTCCGAGTCCGGCTTCTGAGTACGTTTCTGAGTACGCGAGCGGATGGGGGTGCGCCCCCGTCCGCTCCATGCTGTCGCCCATGAGTGACACACCGGTCAAGCACAGGACCACCAACGCCTTCTACGGACAGGCCGTCGCCTCCTTCGCGCTCGCGCTCGTGGCGACCGCCGTCGGGATCTACCGCATCGACGCCAGCGGCTGGGTCCGCGGCTTCCTCGCCATCGCCGTCCTCTATCTGACGACCTCCGCGTTCACGCTCGCCAAGGTCATCCGGGACCGTCAGGAGGTCGATCAGGTCGTCAGCCGTATCGACCAGGCCCGCATCGACAAGATCCTCGCCGAGCACGATCCCTTCAAGCCCGCCGCCTGACATACGGAACTAAGCGCTCGCTCACCTCTAGGGGTATGGTGTTCGTCCTGTCCACGGGAGGATGTGAGCGAGCGATGAGCGCGGAGCGGCACGGCCAGAACGAGGCTGCCACGGACGACATGTCCTGGGCCGAGGTCACCCCGGACGCGGCCAGGCGGCTGCTGATCGCCGCCGTCGAGGCGTTCGCGGAGCGCGGCTACCACGCGACCACCACCAGGGACATCGCGAGCCGGGCCGGCATGAGCCCGGCCGCGCTCTACATCCACTACCGGACCAAGGAGGACCTGCTCCTCCGCATCAGCCGCATCGGCCACGAGAAGGCCCTGGAGATCCTCAAGGACGCGGCCGCCGAGGAGGGCACCGCCTCCGAGCGGCTCTCCGAGGCCGTACGGTCCTTCGTCCGCTGGCATGCGGCACGCCATCTGACGGCGCGCGTCGTGCAGTACGAGCTGGACTCGCTCGGCGAGGAGCACCGGCCCGAGATCGTGGCCCTGCGCCGCGAGAGCGACGCGACCGTGCGCGAGATCATCAACGACGGTGTGAAGGCGGGGGAGTTCGACGTCCCGGACGTCCCGGGCACCACGCTGGCCGTGCTGTCGCTCTGCATCGACGTGGCGCGCTGGTTCAACACGGAGGGCCGCCGGACGCCCGACGAGGTCGGCGCGCTGTACGCCGACCTCGTCCTGCGGATGGTGGGGGTCCGGGTTTCCTGACCCCGGCGGAGCTCAGAGGTAGTAGCGGGACACCGACTCGGCGACACACACCGGCTTGTCGCCGCCGTCGCGCTCCACGGTGAAGGCGACCGAGACCTGGACGCCGCCGGGCACGTCGTCGACGCCGGTGATCTTCGCGGTGGCGCGCAGCCGGGAGCCGACCGGCACGGGGGCGGGGAAGCGGACCTTGTTCGTCCCGTAGTTCACGCCCATCTTCATGCCGTCGACCCGGATCAGCTGCGGCCCGAAGAGGGGGAGCAGCGACAGGGTCAGATAGCCGTGCGCGATCGTAGTGCCGAACGGCCCCTCCTTGGCGCGCTCGGGGTCGACGTGGATCCACTGGTGGTCACCCGTGGCGTCCGCGAACTGGTCGATCCGCTTCTGCTCGATCTCGACCCAGTCGCTGTACCCGAGCTGCTCGCCCACCGCCGCGCGCAGCTCGTCGACCGTCGCAAAAACCCTCGGCTCTGCCATGTCCTGGCCTCCCATGTATGCACCATGTGCGGATCTCTAAGGCAATGTCTAAGCGCTTGCTCAGCATGCTAGGGCGGGCGACCTCTGTCAACGATGTCAGGGTCCGCCCAGTAGGCTCGGCACGGTGCCCCAGATTCCAGTGAAGATCCACGAACTCACCGTCGGTCAGCTGTCGGCGCGCAGCGGAGCCGCCGTCTCGGCCCTGCACTTCTACGAGGCCAAGGGCCTGATCAGCAGCCGTCGCACGACGGGTAACCAGCGCCGCTACCAGCGCGACACCCTGCGCCGGGTCGCGTTCATCCGCGCCGCGCAGCGCGTCGGCATCCCGCTCGCCACGATCCGTGACGCGCTGTCCGAGCTGCCCGAGGGGCGCACCCCGACCCGCGAGGACTGGGCGCACCTCTCCGAGGCCTGGCGCTCCGAACTGGACCAGCGCATCACCCAGCTGGGGCGGCTGCGCGACCATCTGACCGACTGCATCGGCTGCGGCTGTCTGTCCCTGGAGAACTGTGTGCTCTCCAACCCGGACGACGTGTTCGGCGAGCGCCTCACCGGCTCCCGCCTGATGAGGGAGAACCGGGAAGGCGCCTGAGGGGCCGCCGCTCAGCGGGGCGCCGAGACCAGCCCCGACTCGTAGGCGATGATGACGAGTTGGACCCGGTCCCGGGCGCCCAGTTTGGTGAACAGGCGCGCCACGTGCGACTTGGTCGTGGCCACGGTGATGTAGAGCTCGTCCGCGATCTCGCTGTTCGACCGGCCGAGCCCCACCAGTGTCAGGACCTCGCGCTCCCGCTCGGTGATGCCCTCGACCGGGCGCGGCGCGCGGGCGGGCGACGGCTCGGGGCGCCGCACGAAGTCCGCGATGAGGCGGCGCGTGATGCCCGGCGCGATCAGCGCGTCCCCGGCGGCGACGACCCGGATCGCGGCGAGGATGTCGTCGAGCGCCATGTCCTTGACCGCGAAACCGCTCGCGCCGGCGCGCAGCGCGCCGTAGACGTGGTCGTCCTCGTCGAAGGTGGTCAGGACGAGCACACGGGTCGCCCCCGCGCCCGACGTGACCAGGTTCGTGGCCTCGATCCCGTTCATGCCCGGCATCCGGATGTCCATCACGATCACGTCGGGGCTGACCTCCTTCGCCAGCCGGACCGCCTCCTCGCCGTTCGCCGCTTCCCCGACGACCTCCAGGTCGGGGGTGTCGGCGATGAGGACGCGCAGCCCGGAGCGTACGAGCGGCTGGTCGTCGGCGAGCACCACGCGCACGGTCATCGGGCGTCCGCCCCGGCCGCGGCGGTGCCGTCCGCCGGTGTGGCCACCGGCTCCGGAAGCGGCAGCCGTGCCGCCACCCGGAATCCGCCCTCCGGCCGCGGCCCCGCGCTGAACTCCCCGTGCAGCAGCGCCACCCGCTCCCGCATCCCGGTGATGCCGAACCCCACGCCCGTCCCCGCGCCCTGCATCCCACGCCCCTCGTCGACGACCTCCACGGACAGCTCATCCTCCCCGAACCCGACGCTCACCCGGCACCGCCCGGCACCCGAGTGCCGCACCACGTTCGTCAGCGCCTCCTGCACGATCCGGTACGCCGACAGGTCGATGTCGGGCGGCAGTTGACGCCGCTTCCCGGTCCACCGCAGGTCGACCTCGACGCCCGCGTCCGCGGTAGTGGCCGCGAGGCGCTCCAGGTCACCGAGGCCCGGCGCGGGTCCGTACGGCGCCGCCCCCGACTCCGCCGAAGGTCCCGACCTGCGCAGCGCGACGAGCGTGCGCCGCAGCCCCGACAGGGTCTCCCTGCTCGTGGCCTCGATGGCGCTCAGGGCGGCCCTCGCCTCCAGCGGCTGCGTCTCGATGACCCGGCTGCCGACTCCGGCCTGGATCGCGATGATGCCGATGCTGTGCGCGACCTGGTCGTGCAACTCACGGGCGATCCGCAGCCGTTCGGCCGTGATCGCCTCGGCGACCTCGTGCGACCGCAGCTCATTCGCGTACCGGCGGCGCTCGCTGCCGAGGAGGCCCACCACACAGGTGGTCACCAGGGCCAGGAGAGCGATCGTCCCGATCACGACGAGATTCTCGGGGTCGTGCGCGAAACCGAGGATCAGCAGGCACTGCGTGAGGAACGTGAGGCAGACGGCGACCACCGACGCCCGCAGGGTGCGGGTCGCGACGACGTACCCGAGCGTGACGTCGACCGCGACGAACGGCACGAACCACACAGGACCGTGGTACTTGGCCAGCGGCGGCAGGAGCGCCGTGACGAGCAGCATCATGACGAGGGCCGCCATGGGCCTGCGCCGGATCATGCCGACGAGCAGGACCGCGGCGAGAGCCGAGCCGCAGGCCGGGAGGATGCCGGGCGCCCTCCGGTCGGCGCTGACCGCGGGGAGCAGCGCCATGAACGGGTACAGGACCGCGCCGATCCAGGTGAGGACCGTACGGTGCGTCCCGTAGGCGCGCTGGGGCGGCGGGGGTGTCGAGGTGGCGTCCACACAGGGATCGTAGGTGCGCCGCCCGCTCCCGGCATGAGCCCACGGGCTGCATCCCACGGGTGCATGCCGACCCCGGGGAAGGCCGTCGACGGGCCGATGCGCGCCCCTCACCCGCACCGGCACCGTTGCCCTCGTGATCGAAGTCAGCGAACTCACCAAGCGGTACGGCGACAAGACCGCCGTCGACCACCTCTCCTTCACCGTGCGGCCGGGACAGGTCACCGGTTTCCTCGGCCCCAACGGCGCGGGCAAGACGACCACCATGCGGATGGTCCTCGGCCTGGACGCGCCCACCGCCGGCACCTCCACCGTCGGCGGCGTCCCCTTCCGCACCCACCCGCGCGGCCTGCGCCACGTCGGCGCGCTGCTCGACGCGCAGCAGGTCCACGGCGGGCGCAGCGCCACCGCGCACCTGGGCGCCCTGGCCCGCAGCAACCGCATCCCGGTGAGCCGCGTGGCCGAGGTGCTCGCCGAGGTGGGCCTGACCGAGGCGGCCGGGCGCCGCATCGGCGGGTTCTCCCTCGGCATGAAGCAGCGGCTCGGCATCGCGGCGGCGCTGCTCGGCGACCCTCCTGTCCTGATGTTCGACGAGCCGATCAACGGCATGGACCCGGAGGGCGTGCTCTGGGTACGCGGCCTCTTCCGCCGCCTGGCCGCCGAGGGACGCACCGTCTTCCTCTCCAGTCACCTCATGACGGAGATGGAGAGCACCGCGGACCGGCTCGTCGTGATCGGACAGGGCCGCCTCATCGCCGCCGAGTCCGTACGGGAGTTCGCGGCCCGCAGCACCCGCTTCAGCGTGCTGGTCGCGACGCCGCAGGCCGGCGAGCTGACGGCCGTCCTCACGGCGGCCGGCGCGTCCGTCGCGAGGCACGGCCCGCCGGACGCGGCCAGGATCGCCGTGACCGGGCTGCCCGCCGAGCGCATCGGAGCGCTCGCCTTCGAGCACCGGATCATGCTGCACGAGCTGACCAACCGGACGGCCTCGTTGGAGGAGGCGTTCATGGAACTCACCGCCGGCAGCGTCGAGTACCTGTCAGGAAACGCGGGAAAGGCGGGTCAGCCCCGATGACGAGCACGACGCCCCGCACCACCACCCCCACGATCGCAGCCGCAGTGGACGAACCGCCCGCCCGCTTCCTCGATCTCGTCGTCGCCGAGTGGATCAAGGTGCGGTCTCTGCGCTCCACACCCTGGGTGATCGTCCTGGTCACGCTGGTCGTGACCGGCGTCGCCGCGGCCCGCGCCCTCGCCGACTACAACAACTTCCCGTCCTACGACGCCCTCACGCAGCGGGAGCACTCCTTCTCGCTGGGCGACTCCTTTCCCGCGGAGGCGTATCTGACGCTGATGCTCGCCGCCGTGTCGGTCGGCGCCATCGCCGCGGTCAGCGAGTACGGCAGCGGCCTCATCCGCACCACGACGGTGGCCGTCCCCGCGCGCGGCGCCGTGGTCCTGGCCAAGGCCGTCGTGCAGGCCGTCCTGTGGACCGTGGTCGGGTCGGTCGTCGCCCTGTGCTCGTTCTCCGTCGCCCAGGCCATCCTGAGCGGGCGGGACGCCGCGATCTCCCTCGGCGACCCCAACGCGCTGCGGGCCCTGGCCGCGTCGGCGCTGCTCGCCCCGGTGTGCGCGCTGGTCGGCCTCGGCCTCGGCGTCCTGATCCGGCACAGCGCCACCACCATGGTCGCGGGCACCTTCGTCCTGCTCCTGCTGCCGGTGTTCTTCTCGTCCCGCAAGCCGCTGTCCGTCGCCTTCGCCAACGCGATGGTGCGCAACGCGTGGCAGCGCCTGGCCCAGATCTACGGAACGCCGGCCGAGGCGTACAACGGGGCCACGGTCGGCGGGAGTTGGACCGTGTACGTGCTGTGGCCGCTGGTCGCGCTCGCCCTGGCGCTGGTCGTCGCGCGGCGCCGCGACGTGTGACAGCGTGCACCCGCACCCGCACCCGGCCGTCCAGATGTCTTCACGCGCGGGGGAGTTGGGGATGAATGAGGACATGAGGACATGACGGCACGACGGATCACGGGGACGGGGAGACGCGATGGGACTCGCCATCTGCTCGCTGAAGTACGAGGCCGCACGCTCGGGCCCGCAGAAGATCACCTATGACCGCGACGGCTACCACCTCGTCCGCTTCCCCTACGCGGCGGGCGAGGAGTCGTACGACCCCTGGAAGATGCACGACCCGCCGAAGGGGTCCAAGTACCCGGACACCCACTCGGGTCTGATCCGGCCGAGTCACGACGGATGGGGCACGCTGTCCGCGCTGGTCTTCTGGGAGCAGGACTCCGGACCGCGCGAGTTCAGGGCGCGCTTCGTGCGCGACCCGCTCGCCGCTTCGACCGGCTACGACTCGACCGCCACGACGGACTCCGCGCCCACCGGTGGCGGTCAGTACCGGTCGTACACCTGGCAGATGTTCGTGCACCCGGGAACCCCGCTCGGCCTGAAGATCTCGGTGCGCGGCGCGGGTGACGCGCTGATCCGTACGCCGCTGGTCCTCGCCGAGTTCAAGCTGGCCGTCCAGACGGACGTGATCACACCGAGCGGCTGAGGCAGATGAGTGGACCGGGGGTGCGGCTCATGGGCGGCACCCCCGTGCTCACACAGTCGTGCTCGTGCCGATGCGCTCTACGCCGAGACAAGGACCCGCGCCCGCCAGGCTCCGGCCAGGGACGCGGGGGTGAGGACGGGGCGCGGCACCACGATGCCGCAGTGGGTGCAGACCGGTCCTGACGACGGTTCGTGCGCCAGGTCGTGCTTCCAGAGGAGTGCCGTGCCGGTGCAGACGGGACAGGCCGTGCCGGGCTCGCGCTCCAGGGCCGCGATCAGCCGGTTCAGGACTTCCGCGAGGGGTTCGGAGGGGTGGACCATCGGGTCGTCGCACCAAGCGACGCCGAAGCCGCCCCAGGTCAGCCGGTGCCAGTCGTCGACCGTGCCCGGACTGCGCAGCCCGTCGTGCTTCTCCTTGCGGCGGCGCTCCGCGAACTGCGTCTCGTACGCGAGCCAGACCGCCCGCGCCTCCTCGAGCTCGTCGAGCGCGGCCGTCAGCCGCGCCGGCTCGGGGGAGCGGTCCTCGGGGTCGAACCCGGCCCGCGAGCACAGGTGGTCCCAGGTCGCACGGTGCCCGTAAGGGGCAAACCGCTCCAGGCACTTGCGCAGCGAGTACCGCCGCAGTGCCAGATCATTGCGCGGGTCGCGCGTTTGTCTCGCCAGACTCCGGAATCCGGCCATCGCCCTGCACCTCCGTCACACGTACATGTACTTCGGCGTCGTCGTCGAACGGACGTCGCCGAATAGACGTATCGACACTCGATTCGGATCCATGCCGGTCCATCCGAATTCCGATGGACTCCGTCAGCGGTACCTCCTGGGGCCGGTACGTCCCAGGGGGTCCCGTGTGGCGATTCCGAAAAAGTGACGCATGTTCATCTTCAGCCGGGGGCCTACCGCCGGTAACCTCCGGCGCACCATCGTCGGGAGGATCAGGCATGCGACGGCGCACCCCACGAACCAGCCAGCACAGAAGCCTCCGTAGAACTCTCAAGCGCACGGCCGCCACAGCGGTGTTCGTCCTCACGGCGGGGCTGCTGTCCCCGGCCGGCGGGGCGTCCGCCGCGGAGCCGCCACCGGCGCCCGACTACTGCGCGGGCCGGTGCGCGGACATCCTGCCGCCCGGCGCGAACGGCAGCGCCACGCTGGCCGAGATTCTCGGCCACCGCGTCCTCGGCACCCAGCCCGCCCACGCCGACGATCAACTCGGCCCCTACGACGCGCTCTCCGCCGGGTATCCGTCCCTGACGGACGACACCCTCACCCAGTTCTTCAACGACTCCTCCTTCGGGGTCCCCGATGGTCAGGTCGGTTCCTTCACGCGCCCCCGCGACGATGTGACGATCACCCGTGACAAGAAGAACGGTGTACCCCACGTCAAAGGTTCCACGCGTTACGGAACAGAGTTCGGCGCCGGCTACGCCGCAGGTCAGGACCGGCTCTGGCTGATCGACCTGTTCCGGCACATCGGCCGCGGGGAGCTCACGTCGTTCGCGGGCGGTGCCCTCGCGAACCAGGGGCTCGAGCAGGAGTTCTGGCCGCAGGCCCCGTACACCGAGCAGGACCTGGAGCGGCAGGTCGAGTACATCAGGACCACGCAGGGCGAGCGCGGCAAGCAGGCCATGGACGACGCGCAGGCCTATATCGACGGGCTCAACGCCTATCGCGAGAAGTCGAAGAACGGCCGCTACTTCCCCGGCGAGTACGTCCTGACCGGCAAGATCGACGCGATCACGAACGTGGGCGAGATCCAGCCGTTCAAGGTGACCGACATGATCGCGCTGGCCTCGGTCGTCGGCGGCCTCTTCGGGGGCGGCGGCGGGGGAGAGGTCGGCCAGGCACTCTCGCTCCTGTCGGCGCAGCAGAAGTACGGCGTCGAGCGGGGCACCGACGTCTGGGAGTCCTTCCGCGGGCGCGACGACCCCGAGGCCGTGGCGACCATCCACGACGGCACGAGCTTCCCGTACGGGGCCAGGCCGAAGAACCCGCGCGGGGAGGCGCTGCCCGACAAGGGCACCGTCGAGAGCGAACCGCTCGTCTACGACCGCGAGGGCTCGGCCAAGCCGGCCGAGGCGGGGCGCAGGACCCCCGTCAAGGCACCGGCGAAGCTCAAGCCGCTCCAGGGCATGTACGACAACGGCGTGCTGCCCGCGGACACGTTCCGGAACTCCGACTCGAAGAAGGGCATGTCCAACGCCCTCCTCGTCTCCGGCAAGCACACCGCGTCCGGCCATCCGGTCGCCGTGTTCGGCCCGCAGACCGGGTACTTCGCCCCGCAGCTGCTGATGATGCAGGAGCTCCAGGGCCCGGGCATCAGCGCGCGCGGCGTCTCGTTCGCGGGCGTCGGCATGTACATCCAGCTCGGCCGCGGCCAGGACTACGCCTGGTCGGCGACCTCGGCGGGCCAGGACATCACGGACACGTACGCGGTGGAGCTGTGCGAGCCGGGCGGTGGCACCCCCACCAGGCAGTCCACCAGCTACCTGTACCGCGGCACCTGCACGCCCATGGAGAAGCTGGAGAAGAAGAACGCCTGGAAGCCGACCCTCGCCGACTCCACGGCGGCCGGCTCCTACCGGATGCAGGTCTTCCGCACGAAGTACGGCATCGTCACGCACCGTGCGACGGTCGACGGCAAGCCCGTCGCGTACACCTCACTGCGCTCGACGTACCGGCACGAGGCCGACTCCATCATCGGCTTCCAGATGCTGAACGACCCGTCGTACGTGAAGGACGCCGCGACCTTCGAGAAGGCGGCGCAGCACATCAGCTACGCCTTCAACTGGTTCTACGCCGACTCGCGCGACATCGCGTACTACAACAGCGGCGCCAACCCGGTGCGCGCCGACGACGTCGACGCATCCTTCCCGGTGAAGGCCGAAAAGACCTACGAGTGGCGGGACTTCGACCCGGCGGACAACACGGCCGCGTACTCGCCGCCGTCCGAGCACCCGAACTCCGTCGACCAGGACTACTACATCTCCTGGAACAACAAGCAGGCCAAGGGGTTCGGCGCCGCCAACTTCAGCCTCGGCGCCGTGCACCGCGCCGATCTGCTCGACGGGCGCGTGAAGAAGCTCACCGCCGAGGGCGGCGTGACGAGGGCCGCGCTCACCCAGGCCATGGAGGAGGCCGCCCTCACGGATCTGCGGGGTGAGCAGGTGCTGCCCGAGATCCTCAAGGTCGTCCGCAGCAAGCCCGTCGACGACCCGGCCCTGAACAAGGCCGTGCAGCAGCTGGAGGCCTGGCGCAAGGCGGGAGCCCAGCGCAACCAGACCGCGGCCGGCTCGCACACCTACGCGCACCCGGATGCCGTACGCATCATGGACGCCTGGTGGCCGCTCCTGGTGAAGGCCGAGTTCGAACCCGGCCTCGGGGGTGACCTGTACGGGGCGCTCACCGGCCAGCTGACCGTCGACGAGTCGCCGTCCGCGGGCCACGGTCCGACCGGCGCGCACGCGGGATCGGCCTTCCAGTACGGCTGGTGGGGCTACGTCGACAAGGACCTGCGTACGGTCCTCGGGCAGCCGGTGAAGGGCAAGCTCGGCGCCGCCTACTGCGGCGGTGGCAAGCTCGACGCCTGCCGCGACGCCCTGCTCGCCACGCTCACGCAGGCCGCTGCCGAACCCGCCGCCGAGGTCTACCCCGGCGACGACGCGTGCAAGGCCGGCGACCAGTGGTGCTCGGACACGATCATCCACCGGGCCCTCGGCGGCATCACGCACCGCGGGATCCAGTGGCAGAACCGTCCGACGTACCAGCAGGTCGTCGAATTTCCCTCGCACCGACCGTAGTTGGCCGCTTCCATGGGGCACGCACACGCGTGCCCCATGGAGGTCAGCCCAGTTCGCGCTCCCGCGTCTCCGGCAGGGCGAGGACGCAGAGCAGGGAGACGACGGCCATCGCGCTGACGTACCAGCCCACCGAGGACGAGCCGAACTCGCCCTGGAGCCGCGTCGCCACGAGCGGCGCCACCGCGCCGCCGAGCACCCCGCCCAGGTTGTACGCGAACGACGCCCCGGAGTAGCGCACGCGCACCCCGAACAGCTCCGGCAGATACGCGCCCATCGGCCCGTACACGACACCCATGCAGAACAGCGCGCCGCCCAGGGCGAGCGCGATCAGCACGGGCTGCTCGGTGTCCATGAGCGGGAAGAGGACCAGACCCCAGACCACCGCGAGCCCGGCGCCGGCGAGCACCAGCTTGCGGCGCCCGCCCGCGTCGGAACGGGTCGCGGCCAGCCAGGTGCCCGCCGCGAGAAAGAGGCAGGCGACGAGCGAGACCGCGAGCATCGTGTTGCGCGGGACACCGAGGGTCGTGGTGCCGTAGGCGAGGCAGTACGTGGTGGCCGTGTAGAAGAGCCCGTACGCGACCACCATGCCGCCCGCGCCGAGCAGGAGCTCGCGGGGGTGGCGCTTGAAGACCTCCAGCGCAGGGGCCTTGCTCGCCTCCTGCTCCTTCATCACCTTGGCGAACACAGGTGTCTCACTGATCTTCAGCCGCACGAAGAGGCCGACGGCGACCAGCAGGAAGGAGAGCAGGAACGGCACGCGCCAGCCCCAGGAGTGGAACGCCTCGTCGTCGAGCGTGGTCGACAGGATCCAGAAGATTCCCGTCGCCGCGAAGAAGCCGACGGAAGGGCCGAGTTGGGGGAACGCGGCGAACAGGCCGCGCTTGCCGCGCGGCGCGTGCTCCACGGCGAGCAGCGCCGCCCCGCCCCACTCGCCGCCGAGGCCCACGCCCTGGAGGAAGCGCAGCAGGACGAGCAGCAGCGGCGCCCACACGCCCAAGGTGCCGTACCCGGGCAGCAGGCCGACGCACGCCGTCGACAGGCCCATCAGGAGCAGCGAGGCGACGAGGACGGACTTGCGGCCGACGCGGTCGCCGAAGTGGCCGAACAGGAGCGAGCCGATGGGGCGGGCCGCGAAGGCCACCGCGTACGTCGAGAAGGATGCGAGGGTCGCGTTGAGGGAGGAGAGGTTCGGGAAGAACGCCTCGTTGAGGACGAGGGCGGCGGCCGTTCCGTAGACGTAGAAGTCGTAGAACTCGATCGCGGTCCCGATGAAACTGGCGACGGCCACGCGGCGCAGGCTCTCGGGGCTGTCCCCGTCAGAATCCGCGCCGGTGACCGTGTTCTGCCTGGTGGAGTCGTCTTTGAGCACGTACTGCACTGTGGTTGTGCGTGTACATGGCAGTCAATACGCGAAACGGGTCGTCCCATATCGCGAGACGTCAGGGGCTGTGCCCTACTTGTACGCCAGGTACCGGCCGCGCACCGCCCGGAACGCCGCCAGTTCGCCCTGCCACGCCGCGACCACGTCGTCCGTGGACGCCCCGGCGTCGATCATCGTCCGCACCTGGGTGGACCCGGTGAGCTTGTCGATCCAGTTGTCCGAGCGCCACGCGAAGCCGGCCCAGGACTTCTTCGCCGTCACCAGGAGCGCGATGCCGGTGCGTACGGGGTCGTACGCGGCCCGGTCCCTGACGTGGATCTGCACGCCGCCGATCGTCTTGCCCTGGAACTTGGAGAACGTCGGCGCGAAGTACGCCTCGCGGAAGTCCACGCCGGGCAGGTGGAGTTCATTGGCGGCGGCCGCCCAGCGCCCGTCGACGTCCTCGGCGCCGAGCAGTTCGAAGGGGCGGGTCGTGCCGCGGCCCTCGGAGAGGTTCGTGCCCTCGAAAAGGCAGGTGCCCGAGTAGACCAGCGCGGTGTCGGGCGTCGGCATGTTCGGGCTCGGCGGCACCCACGGCAGCCCCGACGCGTCGTAGAAGTCGCGCCGCTTCCAGCCCGTCATCCGGACCGTCTCGAGTTCGACGGGGCGGGTGAGGTACTCGGCGTTGAACAGGCGCGCCAGCTCCGTGACCGTCATCCCGTGGGCCTGGGAGATCTCGCGGCGGCCGACGAACGTCGCGAACTCCTTGTGCAGGACGGGTCCGTAGGCGTTCCGGCCGGTCACCGGGTTCGGGCGGTCGAGTACCACGAACTTCTTGCCCGCGAGCTGCGCGGCCTCCATGCAGTCGTAGAGCGTCCAGATGTACGTGTAGAAGCGTGCGCCCGCGTCCTGGATGTCGAAGACGACCGTGTCGACACCGGACGCGGTGAAGATGTCCGCCAGCGCCTGCCCGCTCTTCAAGTAGGTGTCGTAGACCGGCAGTCCGGTCGCCGGGTCGTCGTAGCGCCCCTCCGAGCCGCCGGCCTGCGCCGTGCCGCGGAAGCCGTGCTCGGGCCCGAACACCGCGGTCAGCTTCACCCGTTCGTCGGCGTGCATCACGTCGACGATGTGCTTGACGTCGCGTGTGACGCCGGTCGGGTTCGTCACGAAGCCGACCTTCTGCCCGGCGAGGATCCGGTATCCGTCGGCCGCGAGCCGCTCGAAACCGGTGCGGAGCCGGCCGCCGTCCTTCTCCGCGGCGAGCGCGGGGGACGCCGCGCCCGCCGTGGCGGCCACCGCCGAGGCGGTGGTGGCGGCGAGCAGGCTCCGTCTGGACACGTTCATGTGGTGACCTCCGTGATCGCGGAAGGTGGCATGTGCACGCACGCTAGCGTGCGCCGCGCCCCCGCGGAACGAAGCCGACCGCCGACACCTCTTCCGTTGGGCTGACCGACTGCTTAGTCTGTGACGGAAAGTCGAGTCAAGGGAGACCGATGGTGGACAGCCTGCACGGCACGGGG
Organism: Streptomyces sp. NBC_01445; assembly: GCF_035918235.1. Classification (NCBI taxonomy): domain Bacteria; kingdom Bacillati; phylum Actinomycetota; class Actinomycetes; order Kitasatosporales; family Streptomycetaceae; genus Streptomyces; species Streptomyces sp. NBC_01445. The sequence goes on from NZ_CP109485.1 coordinate 7,802,237, forward strand.
GTCGTCGTCACCGGCGCGGGAGGCGGCATCGGAGCCGCACTCGCCCGCCGCTTCGCCGCTTCGGGAGCGCGCGTCGTCGTGAACGACCTGGACGCGGGGAAGGCCAAGGCGGTCGCGGACGAGATCGGCGCCACAGCGGTGCCGGGCGACGCCTCCGAGATCGTGCCCGAGGCGCTGGACGCCCTGGACGGCACCGTGGACGTCTACTGCGCCAACGCGGGGCTCGCCTCCGGCGGCACCGAGGACGCCGACGAGCAGGTCTGGGCCGACGCCTGGGACGTCAACGTGATGGCCCACGTCCGCGCCGCGAAGGCCCTGCTGCCCGGCTGGCTGAAGCGCGGCAGCGGCCGCTTCGTCTCCACCGTCTCCGCGGCGGGACTGCTCACGATGGTCGGCGCCGCGCCCTACAGCGTCACCAAGCACGGCGCGTACGCCTTCGCCGAGTGGCTCTCCCTCACCTACCGACACCGCGGGCTCAAGGTCCACGCGATCTGCCCGCAGGGCGTACGTACGGACATGCTCACCGCCTCCGGATCGGCCGGGGAGCTCGTCCTCGCGCCGACCGCGATCGAGCCCGAGGACGTCGCCGACGCGCTCTTCGCGGGCATGGAGGAGGACCGCTTCCTGATCCTCCCGCACCCCGAGGTCGCCGGTTACTACGCGGCCAGGGCAGCGACGCCCGACCGCTGGCTGTCGAACATGAACCACATTCAGCAGAAGTGGGAGGCGGCGCAGAAGTGAGCTCCTCCATCTACGCGGCCAAGCCGTGGCTCGGCCGGCTCTCCGAGGCACAGCGGGCCCCGGTCACCCCGGCCGACTCCGTGCTGCACGCCTTCCGCGCCGCGGTCCGCACCGCTCCCGACCGCACCGCCGTCGCCTACTTCGACGGCCGCCTCAGCTACCGGGAGCTGGACGAGCTCAGCGACTCCGTCGCCGGGCACCTCGCCGCGCGCGGTCTCGCACGCGGCGACCGCGCCGCCCTCATGCTGCAGAACTCGCCGCACTTCGTGATCGGCCTCCTCGCCGCCTACAAGGCGGGCGCCACCGTCGTCCCGGTCAACCCGATGTACAAGTCGGGCGAGGTCACCCACGTCCTGCACGACGCCGACGTGACCGCCCTGATCTGCTCGGACCGGGCCTGGGAGACGTACCTGCGCGAGACCGCCGCGGACTCTCCCGTACGGATCGTGCTCACCGCCTGCGAGCTGGACCTCCAGACGCGGGGCGACGAGCGCGTCCTGAAGTTCGAACGCGTCGAGCCGCAGGCCGAGGACGCCGACGACCTCCTGACGGTCGCCCGTCAGGGCAACGCGGCGCCCGAGGGCCGCGACCCGCGCCCGGACGACATCGCGCTCATCAGCTACACCTCCGGCACCAGTGGCACGCCCAAGGGCGCCACGAACCTGCACCGCAACATCACGTACAACGCCGAGCGCCAGCGCACCGGACTCGGCATCCCCGAAGGCGGCACGTACTTCGGGCTCGCGCCGCTCTTCCACATCACCGGCATGGTCTGCGAACTGGTCTCCTCCTTCGCGAACACGGGCACCCTCGTCCTCGCGTACCGCTTCGAGGCCGGGGTCGTCCTGGACGCGTTCGCCGAGCACCGGCCCGCCTACACCGTGGGTCCCTCCACCGCGTTCATGGCGCTCGCCGCGCACCCGGCCGCGACCCGCGAGCACTTCGCGTCCTTCCGGTCGATCTCGTCCGGTGGCGCGCCGGTGCCGCCCGCCCTCGTGGAGAAGTTCCGGGCCGGCTTCGGCCCCTACATCCACAACGGCTACGGCCTCACCGAGTGCACCGCCCCCTGCGCCTCCGTGCCGCCCGGCAAGGAAGCCCCCGTCGACCCCGTCTCCGGCACCCTCGCCGTCGGCGTCCCCGGCCCCGAGAGCGTCGTCCGGATCGTGGACGACCTCGGCCAGGAGGTGCCCTTCGGCGAGCAGGGCGAGATTGCCGTCCGTGGCCCCCAGGTCGTGCCCGGCTACTGGAAGCGCCCCGACGCCACCGCCGAGTCCTTCCCGGACGGCGAACTGCGCACCGGAGACATCGGCTTCATGGACGCCGACGGCTGGCTCTACGTCGTCGACCGCAAGAAGGACATGATCAACGCCTCCGGCTTCAAGGTCTGGCCCCGCGAGGTGGAGGACGTCCTCTACACCCACGAGGCCGTGCGCGAGGCCGCCGTCGTGGGCGTCCCCGACCCCTATCGAGGGGAGACGGTCAGGGCGTACGTGAGCCTGCGCCCGGGCGCCTCGGTGGGCCCCGACGACCTGTCCGCCTACTGCAAGGAGCGGCTCGCCGCGTACAAGTACCCGCGCGAAGTGGAGATCCTGCCCGAGCTGCCGAAGACGACAAGTGGGAAGATCCTCCGGCGGGAACTGCGTTCCCGTACACAGAACAGCTGATCGCAGGAGAAAGGCAGGTGGCGGCAGTGCCCAGGACGTCGGACGGAGACGGTACGCCCGTCCCTCAGAGGCTGCTCGCCGCCGCCACCCGGCTCTTCGCCGAACGCGGTTTTGACCGCACCTCGGTCCAGGAGATCGTCGAGGCGGCCGGCGTCACCAAGGGTGCGCTCTACCACTACTTCGGCTCGAAGGACGACCTGCTGCACGAGGTGTACGCGCGCGTGCTCCGCCTGCAGCAGGAACGCCTCGACGCGTTCGCGGACGCCGACGCCCCCGTGGAGCAGCGGCTGCGCGACGCCGCGGCCGACGTGGTCGTCACGACCATCGAGAACCTCGACGACGCGTCGATCTTCTTCCGATCCATGCACCAGCTCGGCCCGGAGAAGCACAAGCAGGTGCGGGCCGAGCGGCGGCGCTACCACGAGCGGTTCAGGGCCCTCATCGAGGAGGGCCAGCAGGCCGGCGTGTTCTCCACGGCCACCCCCGCCGACCTGGTGGTCGACTACCACTTCGGCTCTGTGCACCACCTCTCCACCTGGTACCGCCCGGGCGGCCCGCTCGCCCCGCAGGAGGTCGCGGACCACCTGGCGGACCTGCTGCTGCGCGCACTGCGTCCCTGACGCCGCTCACGCTCTGATACACGGCCAAGGGCCCCCGCACTCGAGCCGAGTGCGGGGGCCCTTGGCCGTCACGGGGTCATCGCGTCACAGGTACTTCTTCAGCTCGCGCCGGGCCAGCGAGCGCTGGTGGACCTCGTCGGGGCCGTCCGCGAGGCGCAGGGTGCGCGCTCCCGCCCACAGCTCGGCCAGCGGGAAGTCCTGGCTGACGCCGCCCGCTCCGTGCAGCTGCACGGCCTGGTCGATGATGTCGACGACCGTGCGCGGCGTCGCGATCTTGATGGACTGGATCTCCGTGTGGGCGCCCTTGTTGCCGACGGTGTCCATCAGCCAGGCCGTCTTCAGGACGAGGAGACGCAGCTGCTCCACCGCGACCCGCGCGTCCGCGATCCACTCCTGTACGACGCCCTGCTGGGCCAGCGGCTTGCCGAACGCCGTACGGGCCACGGCCCGCTTGCACATCAGCTCGATGGCCCGCTCGGCCATGCCGATCAGCCGCATGCAGTGGTGGATACGGCCCGGGCCGAGCCGCGCCTGGGCGATGGCGAAGCCGCCGCCCTCCTCGCCGATCAGGTTGCCGACGGGGACACGGACCTGGTCGAAGACCACCTCGGCGTGACCGCCGTGGTAGTGGTCCTCGTACCCGTACACCTGCATGGCGCGCCGGATCTCGAGGCCGGGGGTGTCGCGGGGGACGAGCACCATGGACTGCTGGCGGCGGATGTCGGCGCCGTCGGGGTCCGTCTTGCCCATCACGATGAAGATCTTGCAGTCCGGGTTCATCGCCCCGGAGATGTACCACTTGCGGCCGGTGATGACGTACTCGGAGCCGTCGGTGGAGCGCTCGATGAGCGTGGTGATGTTCGTGGCGTCCGAGGAGGCCACCTCGGGCTCGGTCATCGCGAACGCCGAGCGGATCTCACCGGCGAGCAGCGGCTCCAGCCACTGCTTCTTCTGGCGCTCGTCGCCGAACTGGCTCAGCACCTCCATGTTGCCGGTGTCGGGGGCCGCGCAGTTGAGGGCCGTGGGCGCCAACTGCGGGCTGCGGCCGGTGATCTCGGCCAGCGGCGCGTACTGGAGGTTGGTCAGCCCGGCGCCGTACTCGGCATCGGGCAGGAAGAGGTTCCACAGGCCCTGCCGCCTGGCCTCGGCCTTCAGCTCCTCGACGACGGCCGGGGTGTCCCACGGGGAGGCGAGCTGCGCGCGCTGCTCGTGCGCGACGGCCTCGGCCGGGTACACGTGCTCGTCCATGAAGGCGAGAAGTTTCGCCCGCAGTTCCTCGGTGCGCGCGTCGAATGCGAAGTCCATCGCGGGTCAGCCTTTCTGAAGGGTCGTCAGGCCGTGGTCGATGAAGACGGGAACGAGCTCACCGATGCGGTCGAAGCCGGCGCCGACGGTCTGGCCGAGGGTGTAGCGGTAGTGGATGCCTTCGAGGATCACGGCGAGCTTGAACCACGCGAAGGCCGTGTACCAGGAGACGGCGGAGACGTCGCGCCCCGAGCGCGCGGCGTACCGCTCGATGATCTCGGCGGGGTCGGGGTGCCCGGCGGCTGCGGCCGTCGTGGAGACGGGGGAGTCGGGCAGGTCCAGCTTCGCGCTGTACATCACCAGCAGGCCGAGGTCGGTGAGCGGGTCACCGAGCGTGGACATCTCCCAGTCGAGGACGGCCTTGATCCGGTCGACGCCGTCGGCGTCCTCGTTGATCAGGACGTTGTCGAGGCGGTAGTCGCCGTGCACGATCGTGGGGGCGGGCGAGCTGGGCAGCGAGCGGCCGAGCGCCGCGTGCAGCTCGTCGACGCCGGCCAGCTCGCGGTTCCTGGACGCGTCGAGCTGCTTGCCCCAGCGCCGCAGCTGCCGGTCGAGGAACCCCTCGGGCCGCCCGAAGTCCGCGAGGCCGACCTCGGCGGGGTCCACGGCGTGCAGGTCCACGAGGGTGTCCACGAGGGCGAGCACGGCGGCGCGGGTGCGCTCGGGGCCCAGCTGCGCGAGCTGGTCGGCCGTGCGGTACGGCGTGCCCGCCACGTACTCCATCACGTAGAACGGCGCGCCGAGCACGCTGTCGTCCTCGCACATGAGCAGCGCCTCGGGCACCGGCACGGACGTCGGGTGCAGGGCGCTGATCACCCGGTGCTCGCGCTTCATGTCGTGCGCGGTGGCGAGTACATGGCCCAGTGGCGGGCGGCGGACCACCCAGGTCGACGAGCCGTCGCCGACGAGGTACGTGAGGTTCGACCGGCCGCCCTCGACGAGACGCCCGGACAGCGGACCGGCCACGAGCCCCGGGCGCTCCCGGTCGAGGTGGCCGCGCAGCTGGTCGAGATCAAGACCTGGGGGGTGGCCGGCGCTCATCGATGTCCTCCGGAGGCAGAGTGAAGCGGTGTCGCGTCACATGATGCCGACCGGTCGGTATGTCGTCCAGGGTGGAGGCTGAATGTGATCCATCTCGTACGCTACTGCCCGCGGCCGGGCGGTGCGGGTGCGTCGGGCGAGAACGTCGGCCGCACCCCGCGCGGCCTGCGGACCGTCAGTGGTCGTCCCAGTGGCCCTCGTGCTGCGCGTGCCGGTGCCCGTCGTGGACGTAGTCGACGTGATCGCCGTGCGTGACGGCCTGATGCCCGCAGTTCTGGCCGTGCTGGTGCTCGTGGCCCTGGTGCGTGGTGTGGGCGCCGGGCTCGCACTCGTCCCAGTGGCCGTTGTGCTCCGCGTGCAGATGCCCGTCGTGCGCGTAGTCGACGTGGTCGCCGTGCGGGACCGCCGCGTGGCCGCAGCCCTCGCCGTGGGTGTGCTCGTGGACGGGGTGTTCCTGATGGAGAGTGGTCATGAAGTCAGGCTAGCCGGAAATGCCTGAATCATTCCGTTATGGAACCCTTGTGCTGTTCCTGTGCCTTTCGCGAGGAGTGCGTCGGATGAAGGCGATCAGCTACAGCGGCTACGGCGGTCCCGAGGTACTCGAATACGGGGAGGCGCACGACCCCAAGGTCGGGCCCGACGCCGTCCTGGTGAAGGTCAGGGCCGCGGCGGTGAACCCCGTCGACTGGAAGGCCCGCGAGGGCTACCTCGACCCGGTGCTCGACGCCGTCTTCCCCGTGATCCCCGGCTGGGACGTGTCCGGCGTCGTGGTCCAACCCGGCTCCTCCGTCACCGAGTTCGTCACCGGCGACGAGGTGATCGGGTACGTGCGCGAGGACTTCCTCTCCCGCGGGACCTTCGCCGAGTACGTCGCCGCGCCCGTGCGCACCCTGGCCCGCAAGCCCCGGAACCTCACCTACGAGGAGGCCGCCGGGCTGCCGCTCACCGGACTCACCGCCTACCAGGTCCTGACCGGCGCTCTCGCCGTGCAGGAGGGTGACGTGGTGCTCGTCCACGCGGCGGCCGGCGGCGTCGGGTCGATCGCGGTCCAGCTGGGCCGCCACCTCGGCGCCCGCGTCATCGGCACGGCGAGCGAACGCAACCACGACTTCCTGCGGGAGCTGGGCGCCGAACCGATCACGTACGGGGACGGCCTCGCCGAGCGGGTGCGGGCGCTCGCTCCGGAGGGCGTGGACGCCGCGTTCGACACGGTGGGCGGGGAGGCCCTGAAGGTGTCCGCGGACCTGCTCGCGCCGGGCGGCCGGCTCGCGTCCATCGCCGACGCCTCGGTCGTCGACCTGGGCGGCCACTACGTCTTCGTGCGCCCCGACGCCGCCGACCTCGCGCGCCTCGCGGACCTCGCGGAACAGGACGTGGTCACGGTGCACGTCGACGAGACGTTCCCGCTGGAACGGGCCGCCGACGCCCAGCGGCTGAGCGCCGAGGGCCGCACCAGGGGCAAGATCGTGGTCACCGTGCCGTGGACCGACTGACCGGCGGGCTGGAAGCGGCGCAGGTCGCCGTCACACCACCAGCGCCGCGGCGAACGCGGCCAGCGCCACCGAGCAGGCCACCGCCACCACGGCCGCGCGCCCGGTCAGTACGGGCGGCCTGGCCTCGTGCAGAGCCAGATCGCGGATCCGGCGGTGCGCCACCGCCAGGAACCCCAGCCACGCCAGGAAGCACAGGGCGGCGCCCAGCACGCCGAGGGTGTCCGCGCCGCCACTCAGTGTCGTCTTGGCGGCGAGGATCGCGGCCACGGTGCAGGACAGCGTCGTCCGCCGCCAGGCGAGCCGCGTCCGCGCCGGCTGGAGCCCCGGATCGCGCCCGGCCGTTCCTCCGTCGCCCTGTCCGTCGCAGGGCGGCTCGGACGGGCCGCTCACCCCGCCCACCCGGCGAGCACGACCACCACCATCGCGACGGCCACCAGCGCCACGACCACGCTCAACAGTGCAGGGAACCGCGAGACGGGCAGGTCCTCGCCCCGCCGCATCGCCCGCTCGCAGCGCACCCAGTGGCTGACCGCGCGCAGGGAGCACAGGGCGCCCGCCGCGAGCAGCGCGAGCGCGAGCCCGGCCCGCCAGGCCCAGCGCAGGTCCGGCAGGAACTGGTCCACGGCGAACCCGCCGCCGATCAGCGCGAGCGCCGTGCGCAGCCAGGCCAGGAACGTGCGCTCGTTGGCCAGGGAGAAGCGGTAGTCGGGTGTCTCGCCGTCCTCCCGCACCCGTTCGGGTGCGAACCAGAGGCGGACACTGCGTACAAATTCGATCACGGGGCGACCTTATCCGGGCGGCCCGGGCAGGCCCGCGGCCCCTGCACGGTAGGCCCGCAGCCGCTCGTACGCGTCGAGCCCGTCCGGCACCCACGGCCACTCGGGAAGCCGCCGCTCCAGCTCCTCGTCGGTGAGGAAGTCGTGCCAGGCGACCTCCTCGGCCTGCGGGTCCACCGGCAGCTCGCAGCGCACCTCGTACAGGTACGACCACCAGGTGCGGCCCGCCCCGCCGTCGTACAGGAACTTGAACAGCGGCTCGGGGCGCGGCAGCCCGGACACGCCGAGTTCCTCCTCCGCCTCGCGCAGGGCGGCGTCGTCGTAGGACTCGCCGGCGCCCACGACGCCGCCGACGAACATGTCGTAGAGGGACGGGAACACCAGCTTCGTCGGGGTGCGGCGGTGCACGAAGATCCGGCCGGCGGAGTCCCTGGCCTGGATGAACACGCACCGGTGGCGCAGTCCGCGTGCGTAGGCCTCGCCGCGCGGGGCCTGCCCGACCACCCGGTCGTGCTCGTCGACGATGTCGAGGACCTCCGCCGCCGGATCCGGGGCGGCAGCGGCTTCAGCGGCGTTCGTGGGATCGGTGGGAGGGGTCATGCGCCCATGACATCAGAACCCGGAAGACCCCGGCAGCTCAGACCCCGACCCCCGCCCGGTCCCCCTCCCGAGGGCCCGCGGTCGGCATCGCCGGATGCATCCCGAGCAGCACGATCCCCGAAACGATCGCCGTGAGCCCGGTCGCCTGCCAGGCGAGCGCCCCGGCATCCGTGCGCAGTTGGTCGCCCATGAAGCCGACCCCGCACGCGATGCCCGCAAGCGGCTGCGCCGCCGTCAGCGCGGGCAGCGACATCCGCAGCGGCGCCATCTCGAAGGCGCTCTGCACCAGGATCAGGCCCGTGACGCCCAGCACCAGGACCCCGTACGGCTGCCAGCTGGTGAACAACCCGGCCCAGCCGCCCGACGAGAACAGCTGCCCGCTCATCCGCGTCAGCGCGTCCTGCACCCCGTAGAGGAGCCCGGCCGCCACGCCGAGGAGGACCGGGGCCGCGCTCATCCGCGACTTCTTCGCGTACGCCGTGAGCAGCAGCGCGCCGCCCACCATCACGCCGATGATCAGCCAGCGCCGCAGCGGGTCGGTGACCGCGTCCCCGCTGCGTGGCTCGCCCGCCACGATGAAGGCCGTCACCCCGCCCGCGAGCAGGGCCAGGCCCGCCCAGCCCTGTTTGCCCAGCGGCTGGCGGGTCTGGTGGCGCGAGAGGGCGAGCGCGAACAGGAGGTTGGTCGCGAGCAGTGGCTCGACGAGGGAGATCTCCCCGTTGCCCAGCGCGATCGCGCCGAGCGCCATGCCGCACACCATGAAACCTATGCCGAACAGCCAGCGCGGCACCCGTACGAGGTCGAGGAGCAGGCGCGGCGACAGGAAGTCGTTCAGCGGGGCGTGCTGCGCAGCGTTCTGCTGGAGCACGAATCCGATGCCCAGACAGAAGGCCGCGGAGACGGCGAGGACGAGTACGAGAACCGACACGCTGCGCACCTCGAGAATGCAGGTATCAAGATCGGCCGTGGGCGGGTCGTTGCACGGGTGTATGGCCGACGATAGCGCCCCGCGGCACCGGCTGCCCCGCGAGTGACCCGGACGGCGAGGTTGACGCCGCCGACCCCCGTGCCCAAGATCTGACCCACCGGTAACTTTCGAGAGGGACGGACCCCAATGACGACGTACGACGCGGACGTGATCGTGATCGGGGCGGGCCTTGCCGGGCTCGCGGCGGTGGCGGAACTCGTGGACGCGGGCCGCAAGGTGATCCTGCTGGACCAGGAGCCGGAGCAGTCCATCGGCGGGCAGGCGCACTGGTCCTTCGGCGGTCTCTTCTTCGTCGACTCGCCCGAGCAGCGCCGCCTGCGGATCAAGGACAGCCACGCGCTCGCGCTCCAGGACTGGATGGGCACCGCCGGCTTCGACCGTGCCGAGGACCACTGGCCGCGCAAGTGGGCCGAGGCGTACGTCGACTTCGCCGCGGGCGAGAAGCGGTCCTGGCTGCACCAGCAGGGCGTCCGGTTCTTCCCCGTGGTCGGCTGGGCGGAGCGAGGCGGCTACGACGCGAACGGGCACGGGAACTCGGTGCCCCGCTTCCACATCACCTGGGGGACCGGCCCCGGCCTCGTCGCCCCCTTCGAGCGCCGCGTCAGGGAGGGCGTGGCGCGCGGTCTCGTGCAGCTGAAGTTCCGGCACCGGGTGACCGGCCTGTCCCGCAGCGCCGGCGCCGTCGACACCGTCAGCGGCGAGATCCTCGAACCGTCGTCCATCGAGCGAGGCCAGGGCAGCAGCCGTACGGTCACGGGCTCCTTCGAGCTCAAGGCGCAGGCGGTGATCGTCACCTCCGGCGGCATCGGCGGAAACCACGACCTGGTCCGCGCCAACTGGCCCGAGCGCCTCGGCACCCCGCCCGAGAAGATGCTCTCCGGCGTGCCCGCGCACGTCGACGGCCTGATGCTCGGGATAACGGAGGACGCGGGCGCGCACCTCATCAACCGCGACCGCATGTGGCACTACACCGAGGGCATCGAGAACTGGAACCCCATCTGGGACAAGCACGGCATCCGCATCCTGCCGGGCCCGTCCTCGCTCTGGCTCGACGCGCGCGGCGAACGCCTGCCCGTGCCGCTCTTCCCCGGCTTCGACACCCTCGGCACCCTCGACCACATCATGAAGACCGGATACGGCTACACGTGGTTCGTGCTCAACCAGCGCATCATCGGCAAGGAGTTCACCCTCAGCGGCTCCGAGCAGAACCCCGACCTCACCGGGAAGTCGGTGCGCGGCGTCATCGACCGGGCCCGCGCCGACGTGCCGGCGCCCGTCAAGGCCTTCATGGACAACGGCGCCGACTTCGTCGTCGAGAAGGACCTTCCCGCTCTCGTGCGCGGCATGAACGCCCTGGCTGAGAAGTCATCGGGTCCGCTGATCGACGAGGCCGCACTGCGCCGCACCCTCGTCGCCCGCGACCGCGAGATCGTCAACCCCTTCACCAAGGACCTCCAGGTGACCGCCATCCGCGGCACCCGCAAGTTCCTCGGCGACCGCCTCATCCGCACCACGGCGCCGCACCGCATCCTCGACCCGAAGGCGGGCCCGCTGGTCGCCGTGCGCCTCAACATCCTCACCCGCAAGTCGCTCGGCGGCCTGGAGACCGACCTGTCCTCGCGCGTCCTGACCGACGCCGGTGAGCCCCTGCCGGGCGTGTACGCGGCGGGGGAGGCGGCCGGGTTCGGCGGCGGGGGCGTGCACGGCTACCGCTCCCTCGAAGGGACCTTCCTCGGCGGCTGCCTCTTCTCGGGCCGCGCGGCGGGCCGTGCCGCGGCCGCCGCGACCGGCTGAATCTCGCCTTGACAGAACCCCGGACACTTCTTTGCGGTCCGGGGTGCTGTCTCGTGTCACCAGCTCAACAGCCCAGGTGAGAAAGGGGATTGATCGATCGCGAGGGCGAACTCGGAGGATTGTGAAACGAGTTGGTGAAGGCCGCCCCTTGGTCTGCCCTTGACTCGGAGCGCCCCGTACCGCTTTGCTGTGCGTGATCACCTCAAGTAAGCCGCGTCGTAGAGGACTTCCTGCGGTGCCCCCACCCCCGCCACCACTCGGGCGTGCCCGCAAGCGGGCCGCTGCCCCGTTCGACTCCGCGCTCGACGACAGCGGCCTCGTGGCCGCCCGCGCGGCCCTCGCTCAGGGGCGCTGGACCGAGGTCAGGGAACTGATCTCGGCCACCGGCGACGACTGGGACCGCCGCGGCCATCGCGTCGTCGTCCTCGCCGAGGAACCCACGACCGCCGCCTGGGTCAGGGACTGGCGGCTCGCCGAACCCGAGTCGGCCGACGCCGCCGTCCTGCTCGCCCTCGCCGCCGTGCAGCGCGCCCGTATCGGCAAGTCGCGGCCCGAAAAGGCCCGCGACGCCTGCCGCGACGCCGCCGCCCTCGCGCCGGCCGACCCCACTCCCTGGCTCGGACTCCTGCTCCTGGAACGGGACATGGGCCGCGAGGAGGACGTCGTCCGCCTCTTCGACGAGATCCGCCACCGCCACCCCGAGCACCACCACGCCCACCACCTGATGGTCGCCAGGCTCGCCGAACGCCGCCCCGACGCGGGCCAGGACCCGCTCCACGAGGTCTACGACTTCGCGTCCTGGGCCGCCGAACAGGCCGGACCCGGATCACCGCTGGCCGTCCTCCCCGTCGTCGCGCACGCCGAGCGCTACCGCGTCCTCGCCGCCGCCGGCAGTGAACCGCCCGACCCCAAGGCGTCCGGACACTGGACGGGCCGCCGTGCCCGCGTCGTGATGAAGACCGCCTTCGACTGGTGGCTCGAATGGGGCTCTCCGGAACGCTCCGTTCATCCGCGCGGCCGCGTCGACCTGAACTTCCTCGCCCACGCCAAGTCCTGCGAGGGCAGGCCCGCGGAGGCCGCCGCCCTGTTCCACCGCATCGGCCGGCACGCCACCGCGGCCCCCTGGTCGTACCCGGACCGGGACCCGCACGAAGCGTTCGGCGCCGCGCGCCGCGCCGCGCTCGGCACGGCCTAGGACGACGCCCCCAGGCATCCCCAGACACCCGCACCAGCAGCGCTCATCCACAGGGAAGGGACAACCCCGCCATGACGACGGGCAGTTCGAGCACGAGCGACACGGCACCACCCCCCGCGTCCGACGCGGGGATCAACACCTTCAAGGGACAGGAGAGCGCTCTGCGCGCCGGCCGCCTCGGCACGGCGGGCCTGCTGCTCTCCGTGCTGGCCGCGACGGGCCCGCTCATGGTGGTCGCCGGCGTCATGCCCACCACGTTCGCCGTGATGGGTGTCGTCGGGCAGCCGCTGCTCTTCCTCATCCTGGGCGTCGTCCTCGCCCTCTTCAGCGTCGGCTACGCCGAGATGAGCCGGCACGTCCACAACGCCGGCGCCTTCTACGCGTACATATCCCGCGGCCTCGGCCCGACCGCCGGTGCGGGCGCCGCTCTGGTCGCGCTCGTCGCCTACAGCGTCCTCCAGGTCGGCATCTACGGGATGTTCGGCTTCGAGGTGTCCAACCTCCTGGCCACCTACCTCGACCTCAGCATCGCCTGGTGGATCCCGGCGCTGGTCGCCGTGCTCGCGGTCGGCGCGCTCGCCCTGCTGAAGATCGACGTGAACGCGCGCGTGCTCGGCGTACTCCTGCTCGTGGAGGTCGCGCTCGTCGTCATCTTCGACATCGCGGCGATCGGCGACCCGGCGAAGGAGGGCCTGTCGCTGCACGCCTTCAACCCGGACACCCTCACCGGCGCGGGCGTCGGCACCGCCCTGTGCTTCTGCATCGCCGCCTTCACCGGCTTCGAGCAGGCGCCCGTGTACGCGGAGGAGACCAGCCGCCCGCACATCCTCGTGCCGCGCGTGATGTTCATGGCGGTCGGCTTCGTCGCCGTCTTCTTCGCCATCAGCTCCTGGGCGCTCACCGTCGCCGCGGGACCCTCCGCGATCATCCCGACCGCGCAGAAGCAGAGCGCGGGCCTGATGTTCTTCCTGACGGAGAGCAGGCTCGGCGGCACGTTCACGGACATCGTCCATGTCCTTTTCGTCACCGGCATGTTCGCGGCGCTCCTCAGCTTCCACAACGTCGTCTCGCGCTACGCCTTCGCCATGGGCCGCGAGGGACTGCTGCCCGCCACCTTCGGCCGCACCAACAGCTCCAGCGGCGCGCCCGGCACCGGCTCCCTGCTCCAGACCGCCCTCTCCCTGATCATCGTCGTGGCCTTCGCGGTCACCGACGACGGCAAGGCGGGCGACCCGACGGCGCCCGTGCTCAAGCTCTTCACCTGGGGCGGCAACGTCGGCGCCCTCGGCATCATCCTGCTGATGGCCACCGCCTCGCTGGCCGTGATCGTCTTCTTCGTCAGGCGCGGCGCAGCGGGCGCTCAGATCTGGCGCCTGATCGCGTCGGGGATCGCCGGGATCGCGCTGCTCGTCATCGCCTTCTACACGGTCAAGGACTTCGACGTCCTCGTCGGCGCGGGCCCGGGCTCCTCCCTCAACTGGGTGCTGCCCGGCATCATCGCGCTGGCCGCCGTCATCGGCTTCGTCCACGGCGTCGTCCTGCGCGGCAGGAACCCCGAGGCGCACGCCAGGATCGGTCTCGGCAACGAGGCGTTCCAGCTGGAGAAGGCGGCCGGCGTGCCCGCCCAGAAGTGACAGAACGCTGACGAACACCCGTGGCCACTGGTCACCGGCGGCCACGGGTGCTCGAATCAGTGTGTGAACCCGGAAGAACCCGTACCGCCCGAGCGGGACGAGCAGCGAGGCGCGCCCGTCGGCCGCCGTCTCGTCCTCGGCATGCTCGGACTCGGCGCCCTCGGCGTCGCCGCCGCGCCCACCCTTCAGCGCGGCCTCGAATCCTTCCTCGGCAACGCCGCGGACAAGGATCCCACCGGCCTGACGGACCTCCTGCCGAACGGCGGCGGCTTCCGCTACTACTCGGTCGCCTCCTCCGTCCCCAACAGGTCGGCCGCCGACTACCGCCTCACCGTCGACGGCCTCGTCGACCGGCCCACCACCTACACGCTCCCCGCGCTGCGGGCGCTCCCGCAGACCCGCCTCGTGCGCGACGTCCAGTGCGTCACCGGGTGGCGCGTGCCGGAAACCCCCTTCGAGGGCGTACGCCTCTCCGCCATCCTGGACGCGGCCGGGGTCCGGCCGTCCGCCAAGGCGCTGCGGCTGACCTGCTTCGACGGCACCTACAGCGAGAGCCTCACGCTGTCCCAGGCCCGCCGCGCCGACGTGCTCGTCGCGCTGCGGATGCAGGACAAGCCCCTCGGTCACACCCACGGCGGGCCGGTCCGCCTCTACGTCGGCCCCATGTACTTCTACAAGTCGGCGAAATGGCTGTCCGGCATCACCGTCACCGACCGTGTCGAACCCGGCTACTGGGAAGAGCGCGGCTACGACGTGGACGCGTGGGTCGGCCGCTCGAACGGACGCGACGATGAACCCACCCAGTGAACTCACCGCGCGCGTAAGGCGCTTCACCCGCACCGAGACCTGGGTCCACCGGTCCACGGCGGCCCTCATGGGCCTGTGCATCCTGACGGCGGCCTGCCTGTACGTGCCCCAGTTCGCGGAGCTCGTCGGCCGCCGCGAACTCGTGGTCAGGCTCCACGAGTGGTCCGGTCTCCTGCTGCCCGCGCCCTACCTCGTAGGCCTCGCGTCCCGCGCCTTCCGCGCCGACCTGCGCCGCCTGAACCGCTTCGTCCCGCACGACCGCACCTGGCTTCGCTCCGCCCTGCGCCGCTCGGGCCCGAGGCCCGCGGGCAAGTTCAACGCGGGCCAGAAGCTGTACGCGGGCTGGCTCGGGGGAGCGGTCCTGGTGATGCTCGGCACGGGCCTGCTCATGTGGTTCACGCACCTCGCGCCCCTCACCTGGCGCACCGGCAGCACCTTCGTGCACGACTGGCTGTCCCTCGCCCTCGGCATCGTGGTCGCCGGGCACATCGCGAAGGCGTGGGCGGACCCCGAGGCGCGGCTCGGCATGCGGACCGGGTTCGTGGGGAGGGAGTGGGCCGAGCGCGAGCACGGCGAGTGGCTGCCTTGACGGCGCCGCGCTACGCGCCCGCGCCGAAGTCCAGCAGGACCTTGCACGCCCGCGAGCGGTCCGCGGCCAGCACGAACGCCGACTCCGCATCCGCCACCGGGACCACCGCGCTGATCAGCTCCGCCAGCCCCGGCTGCTCGGCGAGCAGGAGCAGCGCGTCGTCGAACTCCGTGTCGAAGCGGAACGCCCCGCGCAGCTCGATCTCCCGGCTGACCACGAGGTTCCCCGCGAACGGGCTCTGCCCCGGCGGCAGCATCCCGAGCTGTACGACCACACCGCCGCGCCGCACATGGCGCAGGCAGCTGTCGAGCCCGGCGGCCACGCCCGAAGCCTCGACCGCCGCGTGGGCCTCGTCGGGCCGGCCCTTGTCGGCCGGGTCGTCCGCGCGCACGAGGGTGTCGGCGCCGGCGAGTTCCGCGTACCGGAGAGCTTCGGGGAGGAGATCGGTGGCGGTCACGTGGGCCGCCCCGGCCGCCTTGGCCGCGGCGACGACGAGGCAGCCGATGGGGCCCGCGCCGGTCACGAGCACGTGCTTGCCCGCGACCGGTCCCGCCCGGCGCACCGCGTGCAGCGCCACCGCGAGGGGCTCGGCGAGGGCGGCCCGGTCGAGCGGAAGCCCGGCCGGTACGGCCCTCAACTGGTCGGCGGGGACGGCGATCCGCGCGGCGAATCCGCCCTGGACGTGCGGGGTGCGGGCCGCGCTGCCGAGGTAGCGGGTGTCGCGGCAGACATTGCGCCGCCCGTCCACGCACTCGGGGCAGGTCCCGCAGGGGGTGGCGGGGTGCACGGCGACGGCCGTGCCGGGCGCGGGGCCGGTGGCACCGTCCCCGTACGAGATGACCGTGCCCACGACCTCGTGGCCGAGCAGCATGGGTTCCTGGAGCCGGAAGTCGCCGACGCCGCCGTGGCGCCAGTAGTGCAGGTCGGAGCCGCACACCCCGCCGTAGCGGACGGCGACGAGCGCCTGACCCGGGCCGGGTTCGGGGAAGGGGAGTTCGTCGACGCGCAGATCTCCCGCGCCGTGGATCACGCAGCCCAGCATCAGGTCTCCTCCAGCCATGAGGTCTTCTAGAGAACGCTCGTCATGCCGCCGTCGACGTAGAGGATCTGCCCGCTGACGAAGTCGGACGCGGGCGAGGCCAGGAACAGGGTGCCGCCGACGAGGTCGTCGGTGCGGCCCCAGCGGCCGGCCGGGGTCCTGCGGCGGACCCAGGCGCTGAACTCCTCGTCGCGGACGAGCGGTTCGGTCAGCTCGGTCTCGATGTAGCCGGGGCCGAGCCCGTTGACCTGGACCCCGGAGGGGCCCCAGTCGGCGCACATGCCCTTGGTGAGCATCTTCAGAGCGCCCTTGGTGGCGGCGTAGGGCGCGATGCCGGGCCGCACGACCTCGCTCTGCAGCGAGCAGATGTTGATGATCTTTCCGTGGCCGCGTTCCACCATGCCACGGGCCGCCTCACGGCCCACCAGGAACGCGCTCGTCAGATTGGTGTTCAGGACCCGGTGCCAGTCGGCGTCGGTGAACTCCAGGAGCGGGGCGCGCAGTTGCATGCCCGCGTTGTTGACGAGGATGTCGAGCGGACCCACCCGCTCCTCGACCCCGGCGACTCCGGCGGCCACGGACGGTCCGTCCGTGACGTCGAACGCCGCGGTGTGGACCGGGCTGTTTCCTGTCTGCTCCGACAGCCGCTCGGCCGCGTCCGCGAGGGCGGGCTCGTCGCGTCCGTTGAGGACGACGGTCGCGCCGGCCTCCAGGAGGCCGCGGGCCAGGGCGAACCCGATCCCACGGCTGGAACCGGTCACCAGGGCCGTGCGGCCGCTGATGTCGAAGAGGGGGTGGGTCATGGCTCGGTACTCCCGTCGCTAAATGACCAGGGACAGCAGCAGGACCAGGCCACCGGCGACGACCGAGATGATCGTCTCCATGACGGACCAGGTCTTGATGGTCTGCCCGACGTTCAGGCCGAAGTACTCCTTCACCAGCCAGAAGCCCGCGTCGTTCACGTGGCTGAAGAAGAGCGAGCCGGCGCCGATCGCGAGGACCAGCAGGGCCGTGTGCGCGGTCGACATGTCGGCCGCGAGCGGCGCCACGAGACCGGCCGCCGAGATGGTCGCGACGGTGGCGGAGCCCGTGGCGAGGCGTATGACGACCGCGATCAGCCAGGCGAGCAGCAGGGCCGGGATCGCCCAGTCCTTGGAGATGTCGAGGACCATCTGGCCCACGCCGGAGTCGATGAGGGTCTGCTTGAAGCCGCCGCCCGCGCCGACGATGAGGAGGACGCCCGCGATCGGGGCGAGCGACTTCTCGACGGTGGAGGACAGCCTGTCCTTGGTGAACCCGGCCGCGCGGCCCAGCGTGAACATGCCGACGATCACGGCGGCGAGCAGGGCGATCAGCGGCGAGCCGATGACGTCGAAGACGCGCTGCACGGTGTGCTCGGGCTTGTCCACGACGATGTCGACGAGTGCCTTGGCGAGCATCAGGACGACGGGGAGCAGGATCGTGGCGACGGCCGCGCGGAAGCTGGGACGCTTCTCCAGGTCGTCGCTGGCCCGCGCCGGGGTCATCTTGTCCGGGGCCTGGACGTCCACCCAGCGTGCGGCGACCTTCGAGAACAGCGGACCCGCGATGATCACCGTCGGGATGGCGATGAGGACACCCAGGGCGAGCGTGACGCCGAGGTTGGCGCCGACGGCGTCGATCGCGACGAGCGGGCCGGGGTGCGGCGGAATCAGGCCGTGCATGACCGACAGGCCGGCGAGGGCCGGGATGCCGATACGCATCAGCGAGTAGTTGCCGCGCTTGGCGACCATCAGGACGACCGGGATCAGCAGCACGATGCCGACCTCGAAGAACAGCGGCAGACCGATCACCGAGGCGATCAGGACCATCGCCCACGGCATGGCGCGCCCGCCGGCCTTGGCGAGGATCGTGTCGACGATCTGGTCGGCGCCGCCGGAGTCGGCGAGCAGCTTGCCCAGGATCGCGCCGAGCGCGATCAGCACACCCACACCGGCCACGGTGGAACCAAGGCCCGCGGTGAAGCTGACGATGGTCTTGTCGAGGGGGGCGCCCGCGAAGGCTCCCAGGGCCAGAGAACCGATGGTCAGCGCCAGGAAGGCGTGGACCCGGAACTTCGTGATGAGCAGAACGATGACAGCGATGCCCGCGAGGACGGCGATCCCCAGCTGGGCGTGGCCCGCCGAGGTGATCGGTTCGACGGCATCCGCTGCCAGCGTCTCGACGCTGAGACTGGTCACGGCTTTTCCTTGGTGGTGGTGGGGACTTCTGGGCTACTTCAGCGCCGGGCGCTGGGGGACGGGGACCGGCCTTCGAGGCTGTCGAGGGCCGCGACGGCCCGCTCCGTGATCTCCTCGGGGCTGCCCGACACATCGACGTCGACGCCCGCCTCGTCCGCCGCGAGCGGCTGGAGCGTGGCGAACTGCGAGTCCAGCAGGGCCGTGGGCATGAAGTGCCCCTGGCGGTGCGACATCCGGTCCTCGATGAGGGCGCGGTCACCCGTGAGGTGGACGAACACGACTCCGGGGGCCTCGGCCCTGAGCCGGTCGCGATAGCTCCGCTTGAGCGCGGAGCTGCTGACGACGCCGCCGAGTCCCGCCCGTCCGTGCGCCCACTCGCCGATGGCGTCGAGCCACGGCCACCGGTCGTCGTCGGTCAGGGGGGTGCCGGCCGACATCTTGGCGATGTTCGCCGGCGGGTGGAAGTCGTCGCCCTCGGCGTACGGAACGCCGAGCCTGTCTGCGAGCAGGGGGCCGATCGTGGTCTTGCCGGTCCCTGCCACGCCCATGACTACGACGACGTGGGGGGTGCGTCGTGTCTTCATCGCGTCCTCGCTGTCTTCTTCGACATCGCTGTGTCACGCCACTGAAACCTAAATGGTCGGACAAATTCAAGAGACTGTGACACAAAAGTCTGACTTTTTATTCCGTCGGCCCGCCTCGTACGCTGACGTCATGACCACACAGGGCCGGGGGCTGCACGCCCACGTACTGGAGAACCTCGGCCCCGCCATCACCGCGGGGGAGTACCCACCGGGCAGCGTGCTGCGCACGGACGAGCTGGCCCAGCGCTACGAGGTGTCGCGCTCCGTCATGCGGGAGGCCGTACGGGTGCTCGAGTCGATGCACCTCGTGGAGTCCCGGCGCCGGGTCGGCGTGACCGTACGGCCCACGCAGGAGTGGAACGTCTATGACCCGCAGGTCATCCGCTGGCGGCTGGCCGGCGCGGACCGGCCGCGGCAGC
This sequence comes from Streptomyces sp. NBC_01445, assembly GCF_035918235.1. Lineage (NCBI taxonomy): Bacteria > Bacillati > Actinomycetota > Actinomycetes > Kitasatosporales > Streptomycetaceae > Streptomyces > Streptomyces sp. NBC_01445. The sequence continues at coordinate 7,821,745 of NZ_CP109485.1, forward strand.
TGCGCTCTCTCACGGTGCTGCGTTCCGCGGTCGAGCCGGTCGCGGCCGGACTCGCCGCGACCCACGCCACGGCCGAGCAGTGCGCGGCGCTCACCGAGTGCGCGCTCGGCATGGTCGCCACGTCACGCGGCCATCAGCTGGAGGCGTACCTCGTCCACGACATCGAGTTCCACCGGGTCGTCCTGAACGCGTCGGGCAACGAGATGTTCGCCCGGCTCGGCGATGTGGTCGCGGAGGTCCTCGCGGGCCGCACGCACCACCAGGTGATGTTCGAGGACCCGGACCCGGCGGCCGTGTCACTGCATGTGCACGTGGCCGAGGCCGTCCGCGAGGGGGACGCGATCCGCGCGGAGGCGCTCACGCGCGAGATCGCGGTGGGTGCGCTCCAGGAACTGGACATCCTCGCGCCCTGATTGCAGGGCCGGGCCCTACTCGATGAAGTCGCCGTCCACGTACACCCAGGCGCCGTCGAGCCGTATGAACCGACTGCGCTCGTGAAGCGAGCCGGGCCGCCCGCCGTCGGTGTAGCGGGCCCGGAAGGTCACGGTGCCGGTGGTGTGGAAGGCCGACCCCTCGCTCGTCCCCAGGATCTCCAGACCGGTCCACTTCGTCCCCGGCTCGAAGGTGATGGCCGGGGGCCGGGTGGCCGGGTGCCAGGTCCGCAGCAGATACGCGGCGTCCTTGACGGCGAAGGCGCAGTAGCGGGACCGCATCAGGGCCTCGGCGGTGGGCGCGTTCGCCCCTCCGGAGTGATACCGGCCGCAACAGGCGTCATACGCGGAGGGGAGCCCGCAGGGGCAGGTGGGGGCGGGGCGTGACATACGGACGATTCAACCAGCTCCGCGGCCGATCACCCGGCCCCCACCCCCACCCCTGTCACCGCGTCACGGTCAGTGCCGTGCCCCGCGTGCGGTCCGACGAGGGTCCCGTCTCGATCGAGAACTCGCCGGGCTCCACGGCGAGGTCCAGGCCGCGGGTGACCGAGGCGAGCACCTCGGCGTCGAGGGCGAACACGGCCTCGGCGCTCCCGCCGGGCTCCAGGTCGAGCCGTACGAACCCGCGCAGCTCCCGCGCCCGCGGCCACGACGTACCGCCCGACACCCGGCGCACATACAGCTGCACCGTCTCGCGCACGGGCCGCGTCCCGGTGTTGGTCACGGTGACGGAGCACGTCGTGCCGGGTTCACCGGCCGTGACGGTGGAGTGCGCGAGGCGGGGCGCCGCGTACTCCACCGTCGAGTAGGACAGGCCGTGACCGAAGGCGTGCCGCGCGGTGGCGCTCTGGTCCACGTAGCCGCGGTAGTCGTGGTCCTTGGCGTTGTAGAACACCGGCAGCTGCGCGGCGGACCGCGGCACCGACACCGGGAGCCGGCCCGCCGGCGACGCGGCCCCGAACAGGACGTCGGCCACGGCCCGTCCGCCCCACGGCCCCGGATACCAGGCGCACAGCACGCCCTTCGCCTTCCCCGTGAGGTCGGGCAGCGCGTGCGGGCGGCCCTGGACCAGGACCACGACGACCGGGGTGCCCGTCGCCGCCACCGCGTCGAGCAGCGCCGACTGCCCGTCCGGCAGGCGCAGATCGGCCAGGTCGACGCCTTCGCCGCAGGTCATGCCTACCGGGTTCCCCGAGGAGACGACGGCCGCCCCGTTGGCCTCGAAGCGCGTGTCGCCCTCGCGGGCGCTCGACCCGCCGAGGACGAGCACGGCCACCTCGGCCGACGCGGCCAGAGCGACCGCCTCCGGCACGCCGGACAGGTCGCCGCCGACGAGCTCGCACCCGCGCGCGTACGTCACTTCGGCGCCGGGCGCGGCCCCCGCCCGGATCCCGTCGAGCACGGTGACACCCGAGCCGGGCCGCTGCGGCGCGGTGTAGTCACCGATCTGGCCGGGAACGGAGTCCGCGCCGGGGCCCATGACCGCGATGCGGCGCAGGGAAAGGCCGAGTGGCAGCGTCACCCCGTCGTGCTCCAGGAGCACGATCGACTCACGTGCCAGGCGCTCGCTCAACTTCCGGACACCGGACGGCTGTTCAGGCCTGCCGACGTACGGCCGCTCGAAGAGGCCGAGCCGGAACTTGAGCGCGAGGACGCGCTCCACCGCCGAGTCCACGGTCGCCTCCGCGACGAGCCCCCGCTCGACGGCCTCGCCCAGTCGCGGGAAGCAGTCGTCCCACAGGCTCAGATCGGTGCCCGCCGCCAGGGCGAGCGCGCCCGCCGCCGCGGGATCGCCGGCCAGGCGCGTCAGCCGGTCGAGCGCGCCCCCGTCGGCCATCACGACGCCGTCGAACCCCCAGCGCTCCCGCAGGAGTTCGGTCAGGAGATACCGGCTCGCGGCGCACGGCAGACCGTCGAACTCGTTGTACGCCGCCATCACGCCCGCGGCGCCCGCGCGGACCCCCGCCCGCGCCGCCGCCAGATGGATCTCGTGCAGCTCGCGGACCCCGAGCTCGGTGGCCGCGCTGTTGCGCCCGCCCACCGAGGAACCCTGGCCCGCGAAGTGCTTCAGCACCACCCCGACCCCGGCCCGCCGCATGCCCCGTACGAGCGCCTCGGTGAACCGGGCCGCCAGATACGGGTCCTCGCCGAAGCACTCCTCGGCCCGGCCCCAGCGCGGGTCGCGGACGAGGTCGAGCGCCGACACCAGGGCCAGATGGCCGCCCCTGGCCCGCAGTTCGGCCCCGGCCCCGGCCGCCGCCTCCTCGTAGAGGTCCGGGTCCCACGTCGAGCCGACGGCCAGGTTCACCGGCAGGACGGTGCCGTCGAGCGCCTGGTGGCCGTGCGGGACCTCCTCGACCAGCAGCACGGGGATGCCGAGCCGCGTCTGTTCGACCATGTGCCGCTGTACCGCGTCCGCGACACCCGCCGCGTCCGCCGCCGTGATCCCGTCGGCGAAGGTCACCCCGGACCACGGGTCCGCGCGCTGGAGCCCGTACAGGGCGCCCATGCCGTCGTACGCGGCGACCTCGGAGCGGAACGCGTCCGTCAGCCGGTGGCCCGAGCCGGTGCGCCGGTACGCGTGCCAGCCGTACATCCGCTGGTTGAGCTGCCCGACCTTCTCGGTGAGCGTCATCCGGCCGAGCAGATCCCGCACGCGCTCGCGCACTGGGGCCGCCGGGTCGCGGTACAGCGGCTCGTTCATCGCAGTTCCAGAACGCGCACGCCGTACGGGTCCAGGGTGACGTCCGTGACGGGCTCGCCCGTCCCCGCGTCGTGCAGCGTCCCGGCGGCCTGCGGGCGCGACGTCATCTCCTGCCCGGACTGGCTCACCAGCCACACGAACCGCCGCCCGTCCTCGTGGACCAGCACATCGGCCGACGCATACGGGCTCTCGACCGTCACGGGCCGTGCCACACCGGCGACCTCGGCGAGCGCCGCGTACAGCCGGTGCGTCTGCTCCGGGTTGACGTGCGCCGTGCGGGCGGCCATGTGCTCCAGCGGATACGTCGCGAGGACGGTGCGGCCGAGGCCCGTGGCCCGCGAGAGGAGTGCGGGGCGGCCGTGCGCGTCGACGGCGACGACCTCCGCGTCGCGCGCCTCGACCGGCAGGTACGCCCGGCTGTCCTCGTTGCCCGCGACCGGGAAGCGCAGGGTCTCACCGGCCCTGATGCCCCCGAAGTCCCCCGTGAACGTCATCTCCAGGACGTCGTCCTCGATCGGCTCGGCCACCCCGTACGACAGCTGCATCTCGACGCCGAACAGCCCGTCCAGGTCGTCGAACCACGGCCCGCGCGTCCCAGGGTGCTCGCCCGAGCAGAACGACAGGTAGACCGTGGCTCCCTCGGTGGCCCGCCGAGCCAGCGCGCGCCGGGTGCGGGTCGTCAACTGCCTTGTCGCGGGCAGGAGATAGAGCTGCGCGTCCTCGCTGAGGCCGTCCGCCTCCCGGGTGAGGCCCACCGCCAGGTCCGCGGCGCGCGCCGCGACGTACCCCTGGTGGAGCGAGGTGAAGATGAGCGGGCGGTCGGCGGGGCGGCTGTACGGGTAGCCGCGCTCCAGGAACGCGGGCACGACGAGCGCGGCCCCGGCGTCCGAGCGGCGGCAGCGCGTGAAGTCGACCTGCTCCAACACCTTCGCGAACGCGGCGAGTTCGACGAGCGGGGCCTTCGGGGCGCCCGCGCTGTCCGTGATGCCGAAGTGCATCTCGAAGGGGTGGTGGTCGTAGGGGGACCGGTCCCACAGGTCGTCGTAGTCCGTGTTGTTCCAGGCGACCCAGCCCGTCGCGCCGCCGAGCAGTGAGTTGTGCAGGGTCTGGCGGTAGTACACGCCCGCGTTCTCGGCGGACACCGTGTCCGTCGACAGGCCGAACTCCTCCAGGACCACCGGCTGCCCCGTGACGGCCGCGAGCTCGCACTCGAACGCGGCGCGGTAGTGCTGGCGCGGCCGGTCCGTGTCGGAGCGGTAGACGTGCGGGCCCACGAAGTCGACGTACTCGGCGGTGTCCCGCAGCGAGAAACCGTTGTCGCGGCCCGTGACCTCGATGCCCCACGCGCCGTCGCCCAGGGAGACGGGCTGGGTGCCGCCGGCCGCGCGCACGGCGTTGCACATGGCCTGCGCCCACGCCGTGACGACGTCACTGGAGGGCGGATCGACCTGGTAGATCCGCCCGTAGCCCGGCATCTCGTTGGTGATCAGCCAGCCCGTGACGGCCGGGTGGTCCTTGAAGCGGCGCGTCATCTGAGACACGAACCACGCCTGGCGGCCGACCATCCACACGTCCTCGTACAGGTCCCGGCCCCCGCGCCAGGCCGGATCCCAGTTCTCGCCGGACATGTGGCCGACGATGAACGTCGGCACGGTGCCCATGCCCGCCTCGGTGTGCGCGTCGAGGAAGTCGCGGAAGCGCTCGCACAACTCCTCGTCGATCCGGTGCGGTTCGGGGTGGAAGTCGGGCCAGTAGAAGAACGAGCGGGTCATGTTCAGACCGTGCTCGCGCAGCACCGCCAGTTCCTCGCGCACCGTCTTCGGCTCGTAGTCGCGCCACATCAGGGGACCGCCGGTGCGGGACCAGAAGTTGGCGCCGAGCCAGGGCAGGACGGCGGAGTCGTGGGTGAGGTGGGCGCTGTGGCGTCGCATGGTGGTACCTAGCTCCGTTGGAATGCGGGACTTGTCAGGGGGTTGCGGGGCCGGTCGACTCGCGGACGACCAGGTGCGGGCGCCCTTCGAGAGGTGTCTCGGGAACGTCCTCGCCGCACCGGGCGAGCAGCACGCGCGCGGCTGCCGCGCCGACCCGCTGCACCTGCTGGTCGACGGTCGTCAGGCGCGGGTGCAGCCAGCTGCCGAGCGGGAGGTTGTCGTAGCCGACGACGGACAGGTCGTCGGGCACGCGCAGGCCGGCGCGCTGGGCGGTTCCGATGCCGCACACGGCCATCGAGTCGTTGGCGTACACGATCGCGGTGGGCCGCTCGGTGCGCCCGATCAGCTCCTCGGTCGCGGCGACGGCGGCCCCCTCCGAGAAGTCGGTGCTCAGGACGGCGACGGGCCGGAGCCCGGCGAGGCCGAGCGTCTCCTCGAAGACCGTGCGCCGCAGCCGGGTGTGCTGGAGCTCGGCGGGCCCGCAGACGTACGCGATGCGCCGGTGGCCGAGCCCGAGCAGATGGTCGACCGCCTCGTGGACGCCCGACCCCTGGTTGCCGAGGCCGACGGTCGGCACGGTGGCCTCCGGGTCGGGTGCGCCGAGCAGTACCGACGGAAGCCCGATGCGGCGCAGCAGGGCCGGGCGCGGGTCGTCGGCCCGCGCGTCCGTGAGGACGGCCCCGTCGACCCGTCCCTCCGCGGCGAGCCGCTCGTACAGGGCGCTCTCCTCGTCGACACCGGCCACCAGATGCAGCAGCAGACCGTAGCCGCGCGGCGCCAGCTCTCCCTCTATGCCGGTGATCAGCTCACTGAAGTGCGGGTCGGCCCCGAGCACGTCGGTGGGCCTGCGCACGACGAGCGCGAGCGTACGGGTACGGGCGCTGCGCAGCGCCGCCGCCGACGCGCTCGGCGACCAGCCGAGCTCCGCCGCCGCGTCGAGGATCCGCCGCCTGGTCGGCTCGGCGAGGCGCCCCTTGTCGTTGAACGCCTGCGACACCGCCGCCGTCGACACACCGGCCGCGGCCGCCACCGCCTTGATGGTCGGCCGGCTTCCGGTACGGGCCTTGCTCACATCTTCACCGCCCCACTGACGAGTGCCTGCTGCATCCGCTTCTGGAGCACCGTATAGACGATCCACACCGGTACGAGGGTGAGGACGGTCCCCGCGGTCAGGACCCCGTAGTCCGTCCCGGTGATGGACTTCAGCGTGGGCAGCGCCACTTGGACCGTGCGCTGAGCGGGGTCAGGGCCGATGATCACGAGCGAGTACAGGTACTCGTTCCAGAACGTCAGGAAGTTCAGGAGCAGCACGGTCGCGATGCCGGGCAGGCACATCGGCGTGTACACGTGCCGGAGCACCGCGAAGGTCGAGGCGCCGTCCATACGGGCCGCCTCCTCCATCTCCCTGGGGACGGTCCGCATGAACTGGACCAGGATCACCACCGAGAGCGGCATCGCCGTGGCCGGCAGGAAAAGGATCATGAACGTGCGGGTGTGGAACAGGCCGGTGGCCGCGGCCAGCAGGAACGTCGGGAAGAGCGCCGCGAACGTCGGGATCAGGAACCCCAGCGAGAAGACACTCTCGACCACGGAGGCGAGCCGGCCCGTCGAGCGGGCCAGCGCGAACGCCGCCGGTATCGCGAGCGCGAGCGTCAGGACGAGCGAGAACACCGTCACCAGCGCCGAGTTGACGACCGCGAGCCCAAGGCCGGCGCTGTGGAAGGCGGTACTGAAGTTGCCGAGGCCGAACGACGACGGCAGCGCGAACGGACTGGCGAAGATCTCCTCGTTCGTCTTGAACGCCGAGGCGACGAAGTAGTACAGGGGGATGACCAGGAGCACCGCGTACAGCCAGACGAGGATGTGCGCGGGCAGCCAGGACCTGCCGAGGCGGCTGTGCTTGGCGGACTTCATGGCGACGGCTCCGATCAGTGGTTCTGGCGGAACGCGCGCCGGATGGCGAGCAGTCCGACGAGCCCGGCGAGGAAGAGGAAGACACCTACGGTCTGGCTGTAGCCGAGGTCGGCCGCGATGAACGCCTTCTGGTAGACGAGGAACGACAGCGTTGTCGACGAGCTGCCCGGGCCGCCCTGCGTCAGCAGCAGCACATGCTGCGCCGAGCCGAACAGCGTCCACAGGAACTGGAGCATCGTCACGACGCCCACATAGTCCTTGATCACCGGGAAGTGGATGCGCCACATGGTCCGCCAGTGCCCGGCTCCGTCGAGCTGTGCGGCCTCGCCCAGCTCGTCCGGCACACTGCCGAGCCGCGCCGCGAACAGCACCGCCGTGAACCCGATCCCGGCCCAGATGTCCAGCGCGATCAGAGACGCGAGGGCGGTCGAGGGCGAGGCGAGCCACGCGTCGGCGAGCGAGCCGAGACCGACCGCCTTCAGGCCGCCGTTGACCAGGCCGTCGGGGGAGAGGGCCGCGTAGAAGACCATGGCCTTCGCCGGGGTCGAGATCAGCCCGGGGATGAACAGCAGATACCGGATGGCCTTGTGGCCGGGCGGCTTCTGCGCGACGTAGTAGCCCAGCATGTACGCGCACACCACCATCACCGGGACGGCGACGACGAGCTGGATCGCCGTGTTGCTCACCGCGTCCCAGAACACCGGGTCGGCGAAGACCGTGCGCACGTTGTCGAACCCGGCGAACGACACCGGCTGCAGCATGCCCGGCCAGTGCAGCGCCGCCACCACGAAGATGGCGACCAGCGGGCCGACCATGAACACGAGGTACCAGACGAGCGCGGGCAGCGCGAGGATGGTGCCGCCCTGGCGGCGCGGCCGCCGGGCGGCGTCCGGGGAAGACGGGGTGGGGCGGCGGACCGCGGTCTCGCCCGCTGTCGACGTCATCGTCGTCATGAGCAACTCCCTTACCTATGAGGAGAGATGGGGGCGGGCGGTCAGACGCCGCGGTACGCGGCCTCGAGTACCGAGCGGACCCTGGCCGCGCTCGTGCCGCGCGTGAAGGACGTACTCGTCGCCGTGATCAGCGGCTGTGTCGCGGCCGGCGGGACGAACAGGTCGGGCAGCAGGACCTGGCCCACATCGCCGCCGAGCCCCTGCGCCGCCGCCACCAGCGGGAAGTCCGAGCTGACCGTGTCGGACCGCAGCGCCATGTCGCGCCCGGCCTCCTCGATGAAGCGGGAGACGGTGTCCGCGCGGTACATGAACCGCAGGAACTTCTCGACGGCGTCGATCTTCTTCGTGCCGTTCGGGCTGATCCAGAAGCCGATCAGCGTGTACGTGCGCAGGATCGTCGGCTTGTCGTGTGCGGCCCCTGGCGCCAGCGGCCAGCCACCCACGTCCGTGTGGCGTGCCACCGGCTCCGGAACCTTCGCGAGCGCCGACGACATCGCCGACTGCATCGCCGCGGCCTGCGTGTTGAACTGCGTGGTCATCGAATCCGAGGTGAGGCCCTGGGCCTTGTCGGCAAACACCCCGGCGTCGCGCAGCTCGACGAAGTAGTCGATGCCCTGTCGTGCGCCCCGGCTGCCGAAGTCCCCGGTCGCGTAGACGTGCCTGGCCTCGTCCTCGGTCAGGAACGTCTGGATGATCTGCGCGAGCAGCTTCTGCCCGGTCCAGTCGTTGCCGCCGACGGTCACCGGCGCGATGTTCTTCCTGCGCAACTTCCGTGCGGCGGCGATGAGCTGGTCCCCGGTGGCGGGGATCTCGCCGACCCCCGCCTTGTCGAGGAGCGCCCGGTTGAAGGCGACCGGCCAGTTCGTGGCGAAGTACGGGAACGCGCGCAGCCGTCCCTTGCCGTCGGTCCACGCGTCCAGGGCCACGGGCAGCACGCGCTCGCGCAGCCCCCAGTCGTCCAGGTAGCCCTTCACGTCCACGGTGGCGCCGACATCGGTCCAGGCCAGCGTCTTGTCGTAGAGGTTCACCATGACGACGTCCGGCTCCTTGCGGGCCAGTCGCGAGGTCTCGTAGACCTGTGAGAGGTCGTCGCCGTTGACGAGGTTGCGCACCTTGAGGCCGGTCTCCTTGCGGAACCGGTCCAGGGCCGAGAGATAGGTGGGGGAGCCGGGGGCCGTGGTGCCGAGCTGGCTGTGCACCACGAGCGTGTCGGGGTCGTCGTCGGCAGCGGCGAGGGCGGAGCAGCCGGACAGGGCGGAAGCGGCGGCGAGCGCGCCACCGGCGGCGAGGAATCCGCGCCGACTCATCGTCGAGGGCACAGAGGGCACAGCGGTATGTCTCCAACCGGGAGTGGTTAATCGATATACCTGTGGGAGGTGCGAGCACCGTAAGGGGCGGCAGGGGAACGGTCAACCCCCCGTTGCGCAGGGTGAAACGGGGCCGCCGCAGGCCGGTGCATACCCGGAGGAGAGGGCCCGTATCAGGCCTGTTCGGCCCGGAATGCCGCCGGTGTCACGCCCGTGTGCTGCTGGAAGTACTTCGAGAAGTTCGCCGAGTCGCCGATGCCGACGGCCACGCCGATGCGGCCCACCGGCAGGTCCGTGTGGGCGAGCAGGCGCTTCGCCTCCAGGGTCACCCGGCGGTCGATGAACGCCTTCGGGGTCTGGCCCGTCGCCGCCCGCACCGCGCGGACGAGGGTGCGCCGGGAGTAGCCGAGCTCGTCTGCGTACGCGCTCACGCTGTGGTTCGTGGTGAAGCCCTGCTCGACCGCCGTGCGGAAGCGGCTGAACGTCGTGTCCGGCTGCGGCCTGCACTCGTCCGCCGCCGCCTGCGCCGACACATGGGCGACCCGCAGCATGAAGGCCGTCAGGGAGTGCCGCAGGACCGATGTGTGCAGGCTGAGCGGGAGTGTCGCCGTGTCCAGGTACTCGCGCTGGAGTTGGTCCAGGGAGGCGTCCAGGGCGGCGAGCTGGGCCTCGTCGGGGTGGAGCAGGGGCGGCCGGTCGTAGCGGTACAGGCCCGTCGCCTCGACGATGGCGCGCGGCAGGAAGCCGGGCTGCATGGTGAGCGCGGTGCCGACGTAGCGCTCGCCCGTGGAGAAGCCGTGCACCTGGCCGGGCCGGATCCACAGGATGTCGCCGGCGCCGACCTCGTACTCCGTGAAGTCGATCATGTGGTGGACCGGGCCCTCGCGGAAGAAGAGCAGGACGTGGAAGTCGATCCGGTGCACGCGGCGCGACAGGCCGACCCCGCCCGCCCAGGGACCCTCCGTGCCCATCGGGCCGATCTGTATCCCGACCCCGGACACGCTGGCGCTCGGGTCGAAGGGATACGTACGGATGTGCTCCCCGGCTCCCATATGTGCGCTCGGATGTGCGCTGCCCTGCTCCGTCATCCACTTTCCTTGACTTAAACCGGCTCGGTCTCTCGTAGGTGTCCCATTTTCACCGAACGCTGGCGCGGGCGCACCTGCCGCGCCAAAAGTATGACCTTTAGATTCGTAGGTAGTTCGACCAGGGCTTTAGCCCCGGTCGGGTGGTGCCTTTCGGTACCTCGGATGCCATACGGATGCGAAGGAAGTCGTACAGATGAGCACGCAGACACCGGACGCCCTCGGCCCCTTCGAGTGGAGTGACCTCGACCGGCGTGCCGTCGACACCGCGCGCCTGCTCGCGGCCGACGCCGTACAGCAGGTCGGCAACGGCCACCCCGGCACGGCGATGAGCCTGGCCCCCGCCGCGTACACCCTTTTCCAGAAGGTCATGCGCCACGACCCGGCCGACCCCGAGTGGACCGGCCGCGACCGCTTCGTCCTCTCTCCGGGCCACACCAGCCTCACCCTCTACACGCAGCTCTTCCTCTCCGGCTACGAGCTGGAGCTCGACGACCTGAAGGCGTTCCGCACCCACGGTTCGAAGACGCCCGGCCACCCCGAGTACGGCCACACCGCCGGTGTCGAGACGACGACCGGCCCGCTCGGCCAGGGCGTCGCCAACGCCGTCGGCATGGCGATGGCCGCCCGCTACGAGCGCGGCCTCTTCGACCCCGAGGCCCCCGAGGGTGAGTCCCCCTTCGACCACACCATCTGGGCGATCGTCTCCGACGGCGACCTGGAGGAGGGCATCTCCGCCGAGGCATCCTCCCTCGCCGGCCACCAGAAGCTCGGCAACCTCGTCTTCGTCTACGACGACAACCACATCTCCATCGAGGGCGACACCGCCACCGCGTTCTCCGAGGACGTCCTCAAGCGCTACGAGGCCTACGGCTGGCACGTCCAGCGCATCGAGCCCAAGGCCGACGGCGACACCGACGTGCACGCCCTGTACGAGGCCCTGGCCGCGGCGAAGGCCGACACCGGCCGCCCGTCCATCATCGCGATGCGCACGATCATCGCCTGGCCCGCCCCGAACGCGCAGAACACCGAGGCCTCCCACGGCTCCGCGCTCGGCGCCGAGGAGATCGCCGCCACCAAGCGCGTCCTCGGCTTCGACCCGGAGCAGACGTTCGAGGTCGCCGACGACGTCATCGCCCACACCCGCGGGGCCCTCGACCGCGGCGCCGACGCGCACGCCGAGTGGGACAAGCGGCTCGGCGAGTGGCGCACGGCCGAGCCCGAGCGCTCCGCCCTCCTCGACCGCATCGTCGCCGGCCGCCTCCCCGAGGGCTGGGAGCAGGCGCTCCCGTCCTTCGACGAGGGCACGAAGGTCGCGACGCGCGCCGCGTCCGGCAAGGTCCTCCAGGCGCTCGGCCCGGTCATCCCCGAGCTGTGGGGCGGCTCGGCCGACCTGGCGGGCTCGAACAACACGACGATCGACAAGGCCAGTTCCTTCTTGCCCAAGGGCAACCCGCTGCCGGAGGCCGACCCGTACGGCCGCACGATCCACTTCGGTATCCGCGAGCACTCGATGGCTGCCGAGATGAACGGCATCGCGCTGCACGGCAACACCCGCATCTACGGCGGCACGTTCCTCGTCTTCTCGGACTACATGCGCAACGCCGTCCGGCTGTCCGCGCTGATGCAGCTCCCCGTCACGTACGTGTGGACCCACGACTCCATCGGCCTGGGCGAGGACGGCCCCACGCACCAGCCCGTCGAGCACCTCGCCTCCCTGCGCGCCATCCCGGGTCTGAACATCGTCCGCCCGGCCGACGCCAACGAGACCGCTGTCGCCTGGCGCGAGATCCTGCGCCGCGGCACCACGAAGCCCGCCCCGCACGGCCTCGCGCTGACCCGCCAGGGCGTGCCCACGTACGAGCTCGACGAGCAGGCGGCTAAGGGCGGTTACGTTCTGCGTGAGGCGTCCACCGCGACGCCCGGCCTCATCCTGATCGCGACCGGCTCCGAGGTGCACCTCGCCGTGGCCGCCCGTGAGCAGCTGGAGGCCGAGGGGGTCGGCACGCGCGTCGTGTCGATGCCGTCCGTCGAGTGGTTCGAGGAGCAGTCGCAGGACTACAAGGACAGCGTCCTGCCGTCGTCCGTGAAGGCGCGCGTCGCCGTCGAGGCCGGCATCGGTCTGACCTGGTACCGCTACGTCGGCGACGCCGGCCGCATCGTCTCCCTGGAGCACTTCGGCGCCTCCGCCGACGCCGCGACGCTCTTCGCCGAGTACGGCTTCACCGCCGACAACATCGCCGCCCAGGCGCGCGAGTCCCTCACCGCCGCCCGCGCCTGACCCGTACGCACCCGTACACCCGAAAGAAGATGAAGAACATGAGCAACGCCGACTCCACCGTCACGCCCCTCAAGTCCCTTGCCGGCGAAGGCGTTTCCATCTGGCTGGACGACCTGTCCCGCAAGCGCATCGAGTCCGGCAACCTCGCCGAACTGATCGAGAACAGCCACGTCGTGGGCGTCACGACGAACCCCTCGATCTTCCAGGCGGCCATCGGCTCCGGTGAGGGTTACGAGGAGCAGCTCGCCGACCTCGCCACCCGCGGCGTCACCGTCGACGAGGCGGTCCGCATGATGACCACCGCCGACGTCCGCGCCGCCGCCGACATCCTGCGCCCCGTGTACGACGCGACGCAGGGCCGCGACGGCCGCGTCTCCATCGAGGTCGACCCGCGCCTCGCCCACGACACGACGGCCACCGTCGCCGAGGCCAAGCAGCTGTCCTGGCTGGTCGACCGCCCGAACGTCATGATCAAGATCCCTGCGACGAAGGCGGGTCTCCCGGCCATCACCGAGGTCATCGGCCTCGGCATCAGCGTCAACGTCACCCTGATCTTCTCCCTCGACCGCTACAAGGCCGTCATGGACGCCTACCTCGCGGGCCTGGAGAAGGCGCAGGCCGCGGGCATCGACCTGGCGGGCATCCACTCCGTCGCCTCCTTCTTCGTCTCGCGCGTCGACGCCGAGATCGACAAGCGGCTCGACCAGGTCGGCAGCGACGAGGCCAAGTCCCTCAAGGGCAAGGCCGCCCTCGCCAACGCCCGTCTCGCGTACGAGGCGTACGAAGAGGTCTTCGCCTCCGAGCGTGCGGGCAAGCTGGAGGCGGCCGGCGCCAACAAGCAGCGCCCGCTGTGGGCCTCCACCGGCGTCAAGGACCCCGCGTACAAGGACACCCTGTACGTCGACGAGCTCGTCGCCCCGGGCACGGTCAACACCATGCCGGAGGCCACCCTGAAGGCCACCGCCGACCACGGCGTGATCACCGGCGACACGGTGACGGGCGGCTACGAGCAGGCGCGCACCGACCTCAAGGCCGTCGACGCGCTCGGCATCTCCTACGACGAGGTCGTGCAGCAGCTGGAGGACGAGGGCGTCGCCAAGTTCGACGTGGCGTGGAACGACCTGCTCGGCACGGTCGCCGGCCGCCTCGCCGACAAGGAGGCGCAGGCCAAGTGAGCACCACTGCTTGGCAGAACCCGCTGAGGGACCCCCGCGACCGCCGCCTGCCGCGCATCGCGGGCCCCTCCGGCCTCGTCATCTTCGGCGTCACGGGCGACCTGTCCCGCAAGAAGCTGATGCCGGCGGTCTACGACCTCGCCAACCGCGGACTGCTGCCGCCGGGCTTCTCGCTCGTCGGCTTCGCCCGCCGCGACTGGGAGGACCAGGACTTCGCCCAGGTCGTCCACGACGCGGTGCGCGAGCACTCCCGCACCGAGTTCCGCGAGGAAGTCTGGCAGCAGCTCGCCGAGGGCATGCGCTTCATCCCCGGCGACTTCGACGACGACACGGCCTTCAAGCAGCTGCGCGAGGCCGTCGACGACCTCGACGAGAAGCGCGGCACCAGCGGTAACTACGCCTTCTACCTCTCCGTGCCGCCGAAGTTCTTCCCGCAGGTCGTGCAGCAGCTCAAGAAGCACGGCCTCGCCGACGGACCCGAGGGCTCCTGGCGCCGCGCCGTCATCGAGAAGCCGTTCGGCCACGACCTGGCCAGCGCCCGCGAACTCAACGCGATCGTGCACGACGTCTTCGCCCCGGACCAGGTCTTCCGCATCGACCACTACCTCGGCAAGGAGACCGTCCAGAACATCCTGGCCCTCCGCTTCGCCAACCAGATGTACGAACCCATCTGGAACCGGAGTTACGTCGACCACGTGCAGATCACGATGGCCGAGGACATCGGCATCGGCGGCCGCGCCGGCTACTACGACGGCATCGGCGCCGCCCGCGACGTCATCCAGAACCACCTCCTCCAGCTCATGGCCCTCACCGCCATGGAGGAGCCGGCCTCCTTCGACGCCGAGTCGCTCCTCACCGAGAAGCTCAAGGTCCTCAAGTCGGTGCGGCTGCCCGAGAACCTCGGCGAGCACACCGTCCGCGCCCAGTACGCGGCCGGCTGGCAGGGCGGCGAGAAGGTCCCCGGCTACCTCCAGGAAGACGGCATCGACCCCAAGTCGAAGACCGACACCTATGCGGCCGTCAAGCTGGAGGTCGACAACCGCCGTTGGGCGGGCGTCCCCTTCTACCTGCGCACCGGCAAGCGCCTCGGCCGCCGCGTCACCGAGATCGCCGTCGTCTTCCAGCGCGCCCCGCACTCCCCGTTCGACTCCACCGCCACGGAGGAACTCGGCCAGAACGCCGTGGTCATCCGCGTCCAGCCCGACGAGGGCATGACCGTACGCTTCGGCTCGAAGGTCCCGGGTACCTCGATGGAGATCCGGGACGTGTCGATGGACTTCGCCTACGGCGAGTCCTTCACCGAGTCCAGCCCGGAGGCGTACGAACGGCTCATCCTGGACGTCCTGCTCGGCGATGCCAACCTCTTCCCCCGCACGGAGGAGGTGGAGGAGTCCTGGAAGATCCTCGACCCGATCGAGGGCCACTGGGACACCCACGGCCGGCCCGCGCAGTACGCCTCGGGAAGCTGGGGCCCGAAGGAAGCGGACGAGATGCTCGCACGAGACGGACGGAGCTGGCGCAGGCCATGAAGATCGACCTCACCGACACGACGGCAAGCAAGGTCAACAAGGCCCTGGTGGAAGGCCGCAGGGCGATTGGCACCCCGGCCGTGGGCATGGTCCTCACGATGGTCATCGTGACCGACGAGGAGAACGCCTACGACTCCATCAAGGCCGCCGAGGAGGCCTCCCGCGAGCACCCCTCGCGCACCCTCGTCGTGATCAAGCGGCACGCCCGCTCGCCCCGCGACCGCCAGGGCAACCGCCTCGACGCCGAGGTGCGCGTCGGCGCGGACGCCGGCACCGGCGAGACCGTCCTGCTGCGCCTGTACGGCGAGGTCGGCCAGCACGCCGACTCCGTCGTCCTGCCGCTGCTGCTCCCGGACGCACCCGTCGTCGTCTGGTGGCCGGTCGACGCCCCCGATGTCCCCGCCAAGGACCCCCTGGGTGCGCTCGCCCAGCGCCGTATCACCGACGCGTACGCCGTCGAGGACCCGCTGTCCGCGCTGGCCGCCCGCGCCGCCTCGTACGCCCCCGGCGACACGGACCTCGCCTGGACCCGCCTCACGCCGTGGCGCTCCATGCTGGCCGCCGCCCTCGACCAGGCCGGCGCCGAGATCACTTCGGCGGCCGTCGAGAGCGAGGCCGAGAACCCCAGCGCCGAACTGCTCGCCCGCTGGCTGGGCGCCCGCCTCGGCGTGCCCGTCGACCGCGTCACCACCGCGGGCCCGGTCGTCACGGCCGTCCGCCTCGGCACGGCCGGCGGCGAGATCCGCATCGACCGTCCCGAGGGCCCCCTCGCGCAGCTCACCCTGCCCGGCCAGCCGCAGCGCACCCTGGCCCTCAAGGTCCGCACCACCTCCGAGCTGATCGCCGAAGAACTCCGCCGCCTCGACGCGGACGAGATGTACGCCGTCGCTCTGCGCGGCGACGGCACCAAGGAGCGCGTTCAACATGCCTGACACCACCCCGCACCTGACGGTCCGCCCCCAGTGGACGGCCCTTTCGGACCACCGCGCGAAGCAGCGCCAGGTCCATCTGCGGGATCTGTTCACCACCGACCCGGACCGCGCCGCGCGCTACACGGTCGAGGTCGGCGACCTGCACATCGACTACTCCAAGCACCTGATCACGGACGAGACGCTCGCCCTGCTCCAGGAACTGGCCACCGCCACCGATGTGTTCGGGCAGCGCGACGCCATGTTCCGCGGCGAGAAGATCAACACGACGGAGGACCGGGCCGTGCTGCACACGGCGCTGCGGGCCCCACGCGATGCGGTGATCGAGGTCGACGGCGTCGATGTCGTCCCGCAGGTGCACGCCGTGCTGGACAAGATGGCCGCCTTCGCGGACAGGGTCCGTTCGGGCCAGTGGACGGGCCACACCGGCAAGCGCATCAAGAACGTCGTGAACATCGGCATCGGCGGTTCAGACCTGGGTCCGGCGATGGCGTACGAGGTGCTCCGCTCCTTCACGGACCGGGACCTGACGGTCCGATTCGTGTCGAACGTGGACGGTGCGGACCTGCACGAGGCCGTCCGGGATCTCGACCCGGCCGAGACGCTGTTCGTCATCGCGTCGAAGACGTTCACGACGATCGAGACGATCACCAACGCGACCTCCGCGCGCAGCTGGCTGCTCGACGCGCTCGGCGACGACTCCGCGGTCGCGAAGCACTTTGTCGCCCTGTCGACGAACGCCGAGAAGGTGGCCGACTTCGGCATCGACACGGCCAACATGTTCGAGTTCTGGGACTGGGTCGGCGGCCGCTACTCGTACGACTCGGCCATCGGCCTCTCGCTGATGATCGCGATCGGTCCGGACGCCTTCCGCGAGATGCTCGACGGCTTCCACCTCGTCGACGAGCACTTCCGCACCGCCCCCGCCGAGGCGAACGCCCCTCTTCTGATGGGCCTGTTGGGCATCTGGTACGGCAACTTCCACGGCGCCCAGTCGCACGCGGTCCTGCCGTACTCGCACTACCTGTCCAAGTTCACCGCGTACCTCCAGCAGCTCGACATGGAGTCCAACGGCAAGTCCGTGGACCGCGAGGGCCGCCCGGTGGACTGGCAGACGGGCCCCGTCGTCTGGGGCACCCCCGGCACCAACGGGCAGCACGCCTACTACCAGCTCATCCACCAGGGCACGAAGCTCATCCCGGCCGACCTGATCGGCTTCGCCCGCCCGGTCGGCGAGCTCACGGCTCAACTGGCGGACCAGCACGACCTGTTGATGGCCAACCTGTTCGCGCAGGGCCAGGCCCTCGCCTTCGGCAAGACCGCCGACGAAGTCCGAGCCGAAGGTGTCCCCGAGGCGCAGGTGCCGCATCGCACCTTCAAGGGCAACCACCCCACGACCACCGTCCTGGCGAAGGAACTCACCCCCTCCGTCCTGGGCCAGCTCATCGCCCTCTACGAGCACAAGGTGTTCGTCCAGGGCGCCGTCTGGAACATCGACTCCTTCGACCAGTGGGGCGTCGAACTCGGCAAGGTCCTCGCCAGGCGCGTCGAACCCGCCCTCACCCAAGACGCCGACGTCCCCGGCCTCGATGCCTCCACCCAGGCGCTCGTCGCCACCTACCGCACGCTCCGGAAGAAGTGAAGACAGACATGACCGCGATACAGCTCGGACTCATCGGCCTCGGCAAGATGGGCGGCAACATGCGTGAGCGCATCCGCCGCGCCGGCCACACCGTCATCGGCTACGACCGCAACCCCGACCTCGCCGACGTCGGCAGCCTCGCCGAGCTCGTCGAGCAGCTCGAGGGCCCGCGCGTGGTCTGGGTGATGGTCCCCGCGGGCGCCGCCACCCAGTCCACGATCGACGAGCTCAAGGAGCTGCTCTCGCCCGGCGACATCGTGGTGGACGGCGGCAACTCGCGCTGGACCGACGACGAGAAGCACGCCGCCGAGCTCGCCACCAAGGGCATCGGCTTCGTCGACGCCGGTGTCTCCGGCGGCGTCTGGGGCCTGGAGAACGGCTACGCCCTCATGGTCGGCGGCGACAAGGAGCACATAGCCCGCGTCCAGCCCGTCTTCGACGCCCTCAAGCCCGAAGGCGACTTCGGCTACGTCCACGCCGGCAAGGTCGGCGCCGGGCACTTCTCCAAGATGGTTCACAACGGCATCGAGTACGCCATGATGCAGGCCTATGCCGAGGGCTGGGAGCTCCTGGAGAAGGTCGACTCCGTCACCGACGTGCGTGAGGTCTTCCGCTCCTGGCAGGAGGGCACGGTCATCCGTTCCTGGCTGCTCGACCTGGCGGTCAACGCGCTGGACGACGACGAGCACCTGGACAAGCTGCGCGGCTTCGCCGCCGACTCCGGTGAGGGCCGCTGGACGGTCGAGGCGGCCATCGACAACGCGGTGCCGCTGCCCGCGATCACCGCTTCCCTCTTCGCGCGCTTCGCGTCGCGCCAGGACGACTCGCCGCAGATGAAGATGATCGCGGCCCTGCGTAACCAGTTCGGCGGCCACGCCGTCGAGACGAAGTAAGCAGGGGGAGACGACAGCCATGGGCGACCTCCTCCTGGTCCGCCACGGCGAAACGGAGTGGAGCCTGTCCGGACAGCACACCAGCTGGACGGACAAGCCCCTCACCCAGCACGGCGAGGAACAGGCCAAGTCCCTCGCCCCGCTCCTCGCCGGACGTCCGTACGCCCTCGTCCTCACCAGCCCGCTCGGCCGCGCGGTCCGCACCGCGGACCTCGCGGGCCTGAGCGGGGCCAGGCCCGAACCGGATCTCCACGAGTGGCACTACGGCGCCTACGAAGGCGTCACCACCCGCGAGATCCACCGCACCCGCCCCGACTGGGACCTGTGGACCCAGGGCGTCCCGCAAGGGCCCGAAGACGGGCCCGGCGAGTCCCCGGGGGCCGTGGGGGAGCGGGCCGACCGCGTCCTGGCCCGCGTGGCGGCCGCGCTCGCGGAGGGCGATGTGGTCGTCGTGGCCCACGCCCATGTCCTGCGCGTGCTCACGGCCCGCCGCCTGGGTCTCGCCCCGGCGGACGGCCGCCTCTTCCAGCTGGCGACCGGGACGGTGAGCCGCCTGTCGACGGAGCACGGGCGACCGGTGATCGCGGAGTGGAACGTGCGGGCACCCGGACACGAGTGAGCCGAGTGAACGCGGGGTCTTGACAAGGGGATTGGTCCATACCAACTTGGTGGTCGCGCCTCGCGCGCCGCTGGTGTCCGGTCCAATCCCCTTGCCCCCACCGGGAGTTC